>CAZUCD010000112.1:0-12807 GCA_964618855.1 uncultured Candidatus Sumerlaeota bacterium | reverse complement strand
CCTTCGGGCAAACCCTGATTTTCCCGGCTGTCCGGCCCGGGGGCTTGCGTCCGTGATGGGTCGGCGGCGAGGGGTTGCCCTGCTGCGGGCCGTTCCGGCCAACGCGCGGCACGATACCTTCCCCCTCCCCACACACCATGTCCCGTTTTTGGTCACCCAAGGCCCTCGGCCTCGGACTTGCAGTCCTATTTTCAGGCGCCGTCACTCCGGCTCCCGCACAGGAGCCCCACCCGCGCATCTGGCTGAGCCCCGCGATCAAGGCGCGCCTTCAGGCGGCCAGGCTCGCCAACACGGCGGAGTGGCAGCAGCTTCGCAACTGGTGCGATGCGCGCGTCGGCACCAACCAGCCCGAGCTCTACAATTTCCTCGAGTGGTACTCGTGCGTGATGAACTTCGGCCTGGCCTACCAGGCGAGCGGGGACCCGGTGTACGGCAACGAGGGGGTCAAGTACCTGACGGCGCTGCTGCGGGACAGGAATGTGATCGGCGACGGGCTCGGGGGAGCGACCGCGATCCAGATGGACGCGGGGTACGTGTCACGCTCGCTCGGGACGGGCGTGTCGATCGGGCGGGACTGGCTGCACGACGCGCCGAACATGACACCCGCGCTCGTCGCGGAGTGCACCGCCCGCATGGCGGACTGGCACGCATGGATCCACCGCCCGGAGACCTTCGGCACGGGCGATCCCCAGTCCAACTACCACGCGGGCCACTTCGCCATGACGTACACCTCCTCGATCTCGTTCGAGGGTGATCCGGGATTCAACCCCGCGTGGACCACGAAGGCCGAGGCGATGTGGGCCGACGTGCGGGACCTGCTCAACACGCAGCTCGACGGTGGCGACTGGACGGAGGGCTGGAACTACGGGCCGTGGGCGATGCGGGAGTACCTCGGCTATCCGTTCGCGCTGGAGACGGGGACGACGCGCCCGAACCACTGGGACGAGATCGACATCGCGGGGGAGCTCGCGCGCTCGCACGTGAGCATGCTGCACCCCTCGCGCGCGCTCTTCGCGGACGACGGGCGCTGGTCCGGCGACTTCAAGGGGGACCCGCGTTCGACCACGATGCGCATGGTCTCGATCCTGAGCGACACGGACCCGACTGGGAAGGGGCTCGCCGTGTGGTTCGCGCAGAACCTCGCGTGGGAGCCCGGCGCGCCGGACCGGTGGGAGCGGTTCCTCTACACGGACCCGTCGATCGCTCCCATCGCGCCGACGCCCGCGAACGTGGGGGGGCTGACGTGGAAGGGCTGGGGGCATGCCGTCGCGAGGAGCGCGGACTGGACGCACACCGACGCCACCTTCGTCGAGGTCGTCGCCTGGCCGGACCTCGCCGAGGAGCACAACTTCGGCGAGGTCAAGTTGGCCTCGCGCGGGGAGATTCTCCTGACCGATGGGCAGACGTGGCAGCTCGAGGGGGAGTACTCGAACACGCCGCGCATCGAGGGCGCCCACACGTACGCGCCGTACCAGGAGGTTTGGCACGACTCCGCCGCCATGACGGTGGACTTCCTCGACGGCGCGTACACGTACTTCAAGATCGACGACTTCGACCAGGCCTACAACGGCGTGAACGACGACACGCCCTCGTGTGCGTACTTCAGGCGCGACGTGGTCTTCCTGGTGCCCGACCACCTCGTGGTGTTCGACAACATCACGGCGACGTCGTTGGCCAACACGATCACGGAGCAGTGGCACGTCATGGGCGACCCCGTCATCTCCGGGGACACGGCGACGCTGACGCGCACGAACGCGAAGCTCTTCCTGCGCACGGTTTCCCCCGCGGCGACGACGATGACGGAGACGAACACGAATGCGACCAGGGCGGGCACGTTCCGCGTGGACGTGGCGCCGACGACGGCCGCGATCCAGAACCGCATCGTGACCGTTTTCGAGGCAGCGCCCTCAGCGCAGCCCGCGATGACACCGGTCGTGGCACTCTCCCCCGCGGGGTTCACCGGCCTCCATGTGCAGGATTCGGTGGCGCCGGGGGTGGTCCTGTTCGCGACCGCGCCCGATGCGGCGCTCGCGTCCGCGTCGTTCTCGTTCACGCCGACGGCGGCCAGCACCCGCGTCGTCCTCGTGGGCATGGCGCCGGGCGCTGGATTCGACGTCGCCGTCACGGACGGCGGGGGCGGATCGAAGGACGTATCAGTCTCGCCCGGGACCGCGTATGCTTCGGGCGCGAACGGTTCGCTGACGTTCGAGGTGGCGACGGGCGCCTCCGCCGTGGCGGAGTGGGACGCCTACAAGTAGTTCCCCGCAGCCCGTGGGATCAGAACGGCGGCATGACGTCCTCTGGGTCCTCCAACATCTGCGGCGCGCGGTTCTCCATGTAGGGTGGCAGCGTGATGCGGCCGTCGCCGTCGGCGTCGACGAAGATCGGCGCGCTGCGGGCCATGGTGCGCTGCCCCTGCGGGAAGAGCTGCGGCGTCGGCACGATGCGCGGGTTGATCGGGTCCTGGACGATGCCGGGGTCGCTCTCCACGAGGATGTCGATCACGCAGTCGGTCTGCGTCAGGATGGCGAAGCGCCCCTCCTCCGGGTTGTCGGCGCGCGGGAACATCATGCCGCCCTGGTCCCCCCGGACGCCCGAGCCGGGGATGAAAATCTGCTTCGCGAAGCGGCCGTCCTTGTTCACGGTGATCTTCGAGATGGTGGACCAGTTGGGGGCATAGATGCGCAGGTCGACGTTGACGCGCTTGACTTCGCCCTCCTTCGGCGCTCGGGCGGTCGCGATTTGGCCGGGGGACTTCCCCTCGACCGTGTACTCGATGAGCGGCCCGTTGGTGACCTGCACCAGCCCGCGGCGGAAGTTCGCGATCAGCTCCGCCTCGTCGAGTTCGGTCGTCCGCGTCTTGCTGGACTTGATGTAGAGGCGCGGGTACCCCGGTTCGGAGCCCCACGTGCCGCCCGCGTCCGACGCCCCGAAGGGGGTGCAGTTCACGCCGCGCGAGAGCAG
This sequence comes from uncultured Candidatus Sumerlaeota bacterium, assembly GCA_964618855.1. Classification (GTDB taxonomy): domain Bacteria; phylum Sumerlaeota; class Sumerlaeia; order SLMS01; family JANRJK01; genus CAZUCD01. Next base: position 9,843 of record CAZUCD010000112.1, on the reverse strand, counting down.
CTCCATGTACGCCGCGTAGGCCAGGTCGGTCTCCTCCTGCTTCTTGCCGTGCCAGACCTCGATGCCGTCGAAGTCCGACGGCGGGTCCTCCTTCGGCACGTAGGCGAGTTTCTCCTCGCCGCCGGCGGCCTTGAGCAGGCCGACGCGCGCGTCCGTCGGGCGCAGGAGCAGCGTGAGCGCGCCCGGGCAGAGTTCCTTGAGAGCGGAGAGCGTCGCGCGCGGGTCCCCGGGCTTCACCGCGGCCATGAAGTCGCCCAGCGACTTCTCCCCGCAGAGCGACACTGGCGCCACGAGGATGTCCCCCGTCACGGGTTCCTTGTCGGCCTCCGTGCGGAAGCCCACGGAGGTCTTGATGCGCTCGCCGTAGCCGAGCTTCTGGACGGCGGGGGCGAGGTCCGTCAGGACGCCCTGGTCCGCGGTCACGATCCACTGCACGCCCTCGGCGGCGGCGGTCACGACGCGGTCCTCCGCGCTGGTGCGCACGTCTGGGGAGGCGCTCGTCCTCACGGCGAGGTCGGCGGACACCCAGCCCTCGGGCTTGAACGCGCGGTGCAGCTCGAAGCGCAGCGATACGGGCTTGGCGTCCTCGAAGTTCACCCGCTCCTCCGTGACGTCGTACTCCGTGCCGTGGGAGGCGACAATGCGGTAGCCGCCCCGGGGCACCTCGACGACGCCGCGCCCGGTGGCGGTGTAGACGCTGGACTCGGAGACCAGGTCGCCGAGCCGCCCGAGCATGGGCGGGGTCGATCCGCGCAGGGGGGCGAAGGAGAGCTTCGCGGGGATGGGCTGCTTGGTCTCGGCGTCGACGATTTCGTAGGTCAGCGTCGCGGGCAGCGACGCGCCCTCCTCCATGACGGTCGTCTTCGACTGCTCTACGACCTGGCCGAGGCCGGAGGGCTGGTAGAGGCGGGACATCGGCAGGGCGCGGACGGCGTAGTCCCCCGGGGGGAGGGCCACGGCCCACCGGCCGTTCGCGTCGGTCTTGGTCATCAGGTAGGGGCGGCCGATGTACTCCTGCGGGAGGTCCGGGCGCTTGGCCACGCGCAGGAGGACGTCCGTGTTCGGGACGACGTCGCGGTCGATCACGTCGCCGGTGGCGGTGCGGGCGCGCTCGTTCAGCTTCCCGGTGAGGAATCCGTAGGGGCTGCCCGCGCGGCGCTCGAGCACCTCGCCGACGAGGTGCCCCGGGTTGTCCGACGCGCAGAGGATCCAGCGGCCAAAGATGTCCTCCTCGCCCTCCGCGAGCGTGACCTTCTCATGGTGGATCAGGCGCGTCTCGTAGCGGCTGTGGCGCGCCTTGTACAGCCCGGCGGCCTCCGGCATCATGAACAGGTAGCTGTCGTAGTAGCGCGCGTAGATGAACTCCGCGTCCGCATCCACCGCACCCGCCGCGGACCAGCCCACGCTCGGGATGAACGGACCCATGACACCCCAGTAGACCATGTCGCCGACCGCCGCGAGGTCCACCGAGCCAGGCCCGATGTTGTGGATCGTCGTCGTGGCGCGCAGGCCGGAGTATTCCGGCTCCATGTAGTACTCCGTCTCGATGACAAGCGACGGGTAGCGGTCGCACGCCTGCTCCACGACGAGGGTTGCGGTGCCCTTCTCCTTGTCCTCGCGCATCTCCATCCGGGTGGTGCGCACCTCCTGCGTGTTCGCATCGCCGAGGACGAGGTACGTGCGGGAGAAGTGCTCCTGCGCGCGTGCGTTGGGGAATGCGTCGAGGAGGATGCCGTCGCGGGCGGGATTGCGCTCCTTCTCGTCCTCCGGCAGGGCGCCAAAGACGAAGGTCGCGCGGTCATTCCTCATCACGATGTCGCCAAAGGTGGCGGCGGCCCAAATGTCGTCGGGCACCTGGCGCAGGTCGGTGAGCTTCGAGACGGAGGCGGGGCCGAACTTGGGGCGCGCCGGCTTCTCGGTGGCCGCGGGGGTCTTGGCGACCTCGGGGGGGGCCTCCGGGGGCGCGGAGCCGGCGGGGCCGTCCTGGGCAAATGCGGCGCATGCCGCCAGAATGCAGGCCAAGGTTGCGAATCGGTTGCGGAGGGCTGCGCGAGTGTGCATCAGGTCGCCTTCGTGGGGGTGCTGCCTTGCGGACAATGGACCGGGGTCCTGCCGAACCGGTTGGGCCGGATGCGAATCCCGGGCCACTGGCGGACTCAACAGGGGCCCGCCTTCATCAAAACCCTGCGCCCGGGGGGCAACGGGTATGAAAAACGGGGGCAGGGGATCGGGGGCCGGGAGCCGGAGAATTGACCGTCCCGCGCAGTGATTCGGTCCATGGTGGCCAGCCTGTCAGCCTTGCCCTGGTTTCAGAGTCAGCCGGACGAAGAACAGCACCGCGTCGTTGGCGGGTGGAGTTCCGACGACGCCAGTGATGAGGAACGGCTGCGAGAGGGGAACCAGAAACGTCCCCGTGAGCCGCAGCCGGGGGGACCCATCCGCGGCGGGCATCCACCTCGAGTCCCCGGCCACGGCCACCTGGATGCTCCGTCCGGCCATCGTGAACTGGGCATGTTGGGTCGCCACCCTCTCGCGACCGACCGCCGTGGGGAGGACCTCCGCCCATGGAAACTCTATCACGGCCGTGCATTGCGGGTGGCGCCCCGCCTCGATGGAGTAGGCGACGGTTTCGTCGATTCCAGCCTCGCCGAGGGTGACGCTGGAGGCGTCCACGGTCACGGTGAGGACGCCCTCCGGCAGGTGGGTTGCGACCGTTTGGCGCAGCGTGGCGTCGAAGCGCTGGACGCGGCCGGCGTAGTGCTCGTGCGGCCGCGGGCAACGGAACAGGATCGCGTTGTCCGGCGCGTCGCCATCCAGGACCCAGCGCGTGGGCACGACCGCTGGGGGCTGCGACGGGTCGCGGCGCTCCCCGGGAAAATCCCTCCGCGCGGCTTCGCACATGGCGGCCACCTCTCGGCCGGCGCGCTCTGCAAGGCCCACCCGGTCCGCAAGATCGCCCGAAAGGATCGGGTCGGGCCCCTCTCGGAAGAGCCGCTCCGCATCGATCCCCGTGGCGTGGATGCGCGGCACGATGTGGAGTTTCCCATCGCCATAGTCGAACAGGTTCATCACGGCGTGCAGGCTGCCCCCGGTGACCTCCCCCGTGTACCGGTGCCCGAGCATGGCTCTCTCGAAGGCAGCGGTAAGTTCGTCGACATCCCAACCCGGGGCAGGCACGGGAACCACCGCGGACTGGGGTGCGATGCCCCAATTGGTCACGGTGGCTTCCCGTGCTGCGCGGCGGGAGGCCCCGCCCCCCGCGCACGAGGCGAGCAGCAGGATCAACGGCAGCAGTGCGCCAAGAAGGTTGGGCCTCACGCGGGGTCCTCCGTGCGGAATCCGCCCACCGGGGGCAGGAGCGTTTCCTCGAAGTGGCGGATGCGTTCCCCGGGGACGCGCATCGTGATCGGGTACATGCGCAGGTGCAGGTCGTACCAGTTCTCCGAGTGCTGCGGTTCCGCGAGCACGACCGTGACGACGTAGCGCCCGGCGTGCAGGCGCATCGATGGGAACTCGACGCGGACACGGTGGCGGCCCGGGCGCGCGGCGAGGGGCGCGACCACGTCGTGGTCCTCGAAGTGCGCGGCGTGCAGGCCCGTCGCCGACCCGAACGAGACGTAGAGCGAGAGCCCCCTTTCGAGCACCTGCTGCACCTCGACGTCGAGCTCGAGCACGATGGGCCTGCCGAGGTCGAACCGCCGCGTCTCCGCCCCGTCGGCGGAGAGGAGTCGCACGCGCTCCAGCCGCGCCCCGCGCCCCTTTCCCTGGAACCGCGCCACGGCGACCGCGTCGCGCTGCGTCAACTCGCCCTCGGAGACCTCGTGCACCTTCTCGCTCTCCCGGCGGACGCCCTCCTGCATGTCGTCGAAGACCGCGTCCAGCACGTCCTCAGCCGCTCCGATCATCCTCGTGCGGCCGCGATCGAGCCACAGGACCTGCTCCGCGATGGTCTCCACGAGCGTGTGGTTGTGGCTCACGATGAAGACGGTCTTCCCCTGGTCGCGCATGCGGTCGATGGCGCGCAGGCACTTCGCCTGGAAGTAGCCGTCCCCCACCGCGAGCACCTCGTCCAGCAGGACGATCTCCGCATCGACGTGGATCGCGATGGCGAACCCGAGGCGCACGAGCATCCCGGTCGAGTAGCGGCGCACCGGGGTGTGGAGGAACCGGTCGAGCTCGCAGAAGCCGGTGATGTCGTCGAGCCGCGCGAGGATTTCCTCCCGCGCAAGTCCGTGGATCGAGCACAGCAGGAAGATGTTCTCCATCCCGGTGAGGTCCGGGTGGAATCCCGCGCCCAGCTCCAGCAGCGCGGCCACGCGCCCCCGCACCGCCAGCGTCCCGGAGGTAGGCTCCGTGATGCCCGCGATCAGCCGCAGCAGGGAGCTCTTCCCCGAGCCGTTGTGCCCCACGACGGCGAAGCTCTGCCCCGGCTGGACATCGAAGGTGATGTCCGCCAGCGCGTGCGTCGTCACGAGTTCGCCCGGGTCGAAGTAGTTCCGCACGGCCATCTCCTTGATGGAGGTGGCCGTGCTGCGCCTGCGGGTGTGGCTCTTGCCCAGGCCGCGCGCGGAGATGATCGGGCCGGCGTTCATGGCGCCCCGCCCGGGAGCGCGCCCTCCAGCGCGAGGAACTCCCCGATGGAGAGCGTCTCGACGCGCCGCGAGGGCTCGATGCCGGCGCGCGCCAGCACCCGCGGCGCCTCCTCGCGGGGGAGGTGCGCGATGGACTCGCACAGGCCGTTCGCGAGCGTCTTGCGGCGGTAGGTGAAGAGGCCCTTCATAAGCGCAAAGAGGGCATCGCGGTGTGCGTCATCGCGCCATAGCGGCGCGGGGAGCGGGTCCAGCCGGAGCACGGCGGAGTGGACGTCCGGCGGGGGCGTGAACTCACCCGGCGCGAGCCGCATTGCGATGCGCGCGGTGTAACGCAGGGCGATGTGGCAGGACAGCAGCCCGCACTCGCGGCGCCCGGGCCCGGCGGCGATCCGCTCCGCCACCTCGCGCTGCACCATCACCGCCAGCGGGTGGAATGCGCGCGGGCCGTTCACGAGGTCCAACAGGATGCTGCTCGTTTCCTTGTACGGCAGGTTGGCAACGACGGCCGGGACGAGCCCGCGCGCCACGTGCGGCGCGAGTTCGGCCTCGAGGCGGTCCGCCGAGAACCAATCCGCGACCAGCGTCAGGTTGGCGTGCCGCGCGGCCAACTCCGCGTGCCATTCCGCGAAGGCGCGGTCGGGCTCGAACGCGATGACGTGCCCCGCGCGCAGCGCCAGCGCCGTCGTCAGGTTGCCGAGGCCCGCGCCAATCTCCACCACGACGTGCCCCGTGCCGATCCCGGCCGCGTCCGCGATCGCCTCGCAGCGGCCGTAGTGCCGCAGGAAGTTCTGCGAGAACCGCCGGCTCGGACGGATGTCGAATCGGCGCATCAACTCGCCGATGGGCGGGAATGGGGGAATCATCGGGTATCGGGAATCGAGGATCGTTGTTCGAGAAGCTAAGGCCGGGGATCGGGGTGCGGGAACATGGAAGTCCGCGCATGGGCGTGGGCGCAAGCGGACGCCCCGGGCCCCCACTCCCCGGACCCTGGTCCCCGGCGGACGCCCTGCGCGGCCATCGGCGCGTCTGCGTCCTTGCGCCCTTGGCGCGTCCCGGTTTCCGTGGGGCATTCCAAGCACGGGGGCCCCGCCGCGTTGTCCGATTCGCTCCAGATGACCATCCGCCGCGCGTTCTGCGAGATCGGCCGCCGCGTCTGGCAGAAGGACTACGTCGCCAGCAACGACGGGAACTTCTCCTACCGCCTGGAGGAGAACCTCGTCGTGGCCACGCCGACGATGGTCTCGAAGGGGTTCATGCAGCCGGAGGACATGGTGCTGGTGGACCTGGAGGGTCGCCAGGTGGGCGGACACCGGCGCCTGACGAGCGAGATCCGCATCCACCTGTTCATCTACCGCAACCGGCCCGACGTGCGCTGCGTCGTGCACGCGCATCCCCCCCACGCGGTCGCGTTCGCCATCGCGCGCAAGCCCATGCCGCGCTGCGTCCTCGCGGAGGCCGAGGTGAACCTCGGGCCCGTGCCCATCGCGCCGTACGCGACCACGGGCACCTGGGAGTTTGCGCGCACCATCGAACCCTGGGTGCGCAACCACGATGCCTTCCTCCTGGCCAGCCACGGCGCCCTTGTCGTCGGCCATGACCCCTTCGACGCGTTCTACCGGCTCGAGACGCTCGAGCAGTATGCGCGGATCCTGATGCTCGCGCGGCAGCTCGGGGGGGAGCCCAGCACGCTGGACATGGCGGCGATGGAGGACCTGCTCCGCCTCAAGGAGCGCATCGGCAGCGCCGACCCGCGGCGCCACGCGGGCGCCCCCGTCTGCGGCACGGACGTCCCGCCGACCCCGCCCGCGTGGCACGGCGGCACGATGCGTTTCGAGCCCTTCACCGGCCCCATCATCGACTCGCCCAAGCCCAGCCCGCTCTCCCCACCTCAGGCCGCCGGCGAGTTCGACCGCCTCTCCCGCCCCGACATCGCCGAGGCCACGCGCGAGGACATGCGGCGGCTTCGGGAGTAGGAGGTATGGGGGCGGCCTCGCCTCGCTGACTTCATCCAAACAAGTCCGTGCGCGCCTTCTCGCAGATTGCGATGACGGCGGGGTTGCGGATCCGGCGCTCGGGGGAGATCGCGTAGAAGCGCTCCCGGACCTCGTGGATGCGCCCGACAACCTCCACGCCGAACTGGCGCTTCACGGCGGACTCGATCAGGCTGGGAGCGGGGAAGAGCTCGCGGCCATCCTGGCCGAAGGCCTTCATCAGCGCGAGGTCATCGAACTCGGCCTCGATCCTCGGCCGCACGCCCTTGGCGTCGAACCATTGCTCGAGCGCCCTGCGCAGCGCCGTCGACTCCGTCGGCATCAGCATCGGTGCGCGGTGGAGCGACCGCGGAAAGTCGGCGCGATGCCTGCGCGCGAGCGGTCCGCGGGCGAAGATCGTGATGCCGCATTCGCCCAGGAGGTGGTTGAACGCGCGGAGGCCCCCCCCCGCCGGCAGCGGCCGGTCCGACAGCACCACGTCCACCGAGTGCGCCCCGAGTTCCGCCAGGAGGCGTTCCGCCTTGTCCTCCCGGCAGACGATCCGCGCGTTGATCGGCTTCCTGCGCGCCGGGTCCAGGATCATCTTGGCGACCTGCTTCGGGACCACCTCGGCGATGCCGACGACGAGCCTCAGCGACCTCCCGGTTGGCTGGCCGCGCACGGTGTCGAGCATCTCGTTGCCGAGCGCGAAAATCTCCTCGGCGTAACCGTGGACGATGCGCCCCATCTCCGTCAGGACGAGCCTGCGGCCCTGGCGCTCGAAGAGCTTCTCACCGAGCGACGCCTCGAGCGTGCGGATCTGGCCGCTGAGGGTGGGGTGCGACAGCCTGAGCTTTGCGGCCGCCGCGGTCAGGCTTCCCTCGCGCGCCACGAGCCAGAAGTACATCAGGTGGTGGTAGTTGATCCGGTCCATGGCGGACCTAGCTATGTCGATTTTTACGACATGACAAGATGAAAGTATCTAATTTTTCTTTGGATGCCCCCCGTGGTGCCATCCTGCGCGCGGCCGGGATGACGGCCCCCATGGCCCCCCATGCGCCGCGCGGCCCCCCCGCCGAATCCCCACGGGAAAACCCATGCACGAAATCCTGCCGCTCCTGGCGGCCACAAACGCGGGCGACCTGAAAATCTGGGCCTATGTTGGGTTCGTCGCGCTGGTCGTCGTGTTCCTGGCGCTCGACCTGGGCGTCTTCCACCGCGAAGCCCACGAGGTCGGCATGAAGGAAGCCCTCACCTGGTCGGCGATCTGGCTGGCCTGCGGGCTCGCCTTCAGCGGGTTCGTGTTCTTCGCGTACGAGAACCACTGGCTCGGCCTCGGCCTGGAAACCGCCAAGTACAGCACGGCGGAGGAGATTCGGGCCGGCGCGCCACTCATCGTGTCCGGGGAGGTTCTCGGCGGCGAGGCGGCGAGGCAGTACCTGGTCGGCTATGTCGTCGAGAAGTCCCTGGCGATGGACAACATCTTCGTCATCGCCCTCATCTTCTCCTTCTTCGCCGTGCCCGCGAAGTACCAGCACCGCGTGCTCTTCTGGGGCATCATCGGCGCCCTCCTTATGCGCGGCGCGATGATCTTCCTAGGCGCTGGGCTGATCATGCAGTACCAATGGATCCTGATCGTCTTCGGCGGGTTCCTGATCCTGACCGCGCTGAAGATGGCGCTGATCAAGGGCAACGACGACGTATCGCAGAACATCGTCGTCCGCCTCTGCAGGAAGTTCTTCCGCGTGACGGACTTCTACGACGGTCAGAGGTTCTTCACCCGCCGCACGCTGAAGCCGACGTACAGCCGCGACGCCTCGGGACGCGAGGTGATGGACCCGCCGCCCGACGGCTCGCTCTCGGCCGCGTGGGCGATCACGCCCCTGTTCCTCGCGCTCATCATGGTGGAGGTCACCGACCTGGTGTTCGCGGTCGACTCGATCCCGGCGATCTTCGCGATCACTCCCGATCCGTTCATTGTGTTCACGAGCAACATCTTCGCGATCCTCGGCCTGCGCGCGCTCTACTTCTGCCTCGCGGCGCTCATCCAGAAGTTCCGGTTCCTCAAGCCGGCGCTGATCCTGATCCTCGCCTTCGTCGGCGTGAAGCTCCTGCTGCTGAGCGTCCCGCCGTACCTTGACGTCATCGGCCTGGCGGAACGCGACCCGATCAAGATCGGCACGTCCGTCTCGCTCCTCGTGGTGATCGGGACGCTCGCGCTTGCGACGGTGCTGAGCATCGCGCTGCCGGGCCGATCGGCCACGGAGGCTGGCGAGCCGCGGAAAGGCTGAGGCGCGGGGGGGAGAAGCCCCTTGCTGACAACGAGAGTCCCGGTGCCTGGCCGCGCAGACCCACTCCCTAGCCGGGATCGGCGCTTTCGCCGTCCTGCAATCTGAACCGGAGTGATTCGCTGGCGTTGTCGTTCAAGACCAATACGAGGTGGTCCACATCGGTCGACGGCGTGACCGCCCCGGTTTCCTCCCGGTGTTTTCGACATTGTCGCGCGCGCTCAACGGCGTCCGGAACACGGCTGAGGTCCGAGTCCGTGAACGCGTAGGATTTCGTGTAGGCTGGGACTTGTTCTCGGACTCTTCCCTCATACAACGCACACCCGTCCGCCGGTGCCGTAGAATAGGCGAAGTGCAGGAACACCCAATACTCAAAGCAGGGATCGGACTCTGCCACTTTGATCTTCTTTGCTCGGGCCCTTTCACGGGCTCGCCGGGCCAATCCACGGCGTTCGTCATGCGTGTGTTCCAAATCGAAGCAGACCCACACTTCGTCGTATCGCACGCCATTTCCGCGTTTTGCATTCCTTGCTCGCTCATCTCGCAGACGAACCGCTTCATCTACCAACGTGACCGGGTCGGTGGCGTCCGGGTGCACGACTTCCAGCAGGGTGAGTTTCAGCCGGTTCCTCAACGCCTTGAAGTAGTTCGGCTCGGTACACCTCCCCTCGGTCACGATCAGGACCGACTCCCGCGGTTCGCTCTGAGCCCGGGGACGTTCAAGGGACCCGCGAGGATTGCCGTAGGGTCTCCGACGCCCCGTTTCGCGCCGAGAGCTCACGGTAGCAGTCCTTCAGGTATGAACGGAATGCCTCCGTATCGACCCGCCATGTATCCCTTCGAGATCGCTTCGCCCTTCCGGGGCTTGAAGTCGCTCAAGGGGTACAGGTGGCTGCGCCCCTCGCGGTCCTTTTCCGTGAACCAGACTTGGTCGCGACGGAGGAGGTCGCCTTCGAGGAGGAGCGGGTTGTGTGTAGTGAAGATGATCTGGGC
>CAZUCD010000111.1:3755-12837 GCA_964618855.1 uncultured Candidatus Sumerlaeota bacterium | reverse complement strand
AGTCCGAGGGGGCCGTCGTGCTTGAGCACGTGGCGCCGCTCGCCGCCCCCTCGATGGAGGTGGCGCCCGATTTTGTCCTTCCCCTTGCGATTGGCCCGGTCTCCCCCGTGGTGGCCGGGGGCGCGCGCATCCTGCCCGGTCCCATTGCGGGCGCCGACACAGCACGGCTTGCATCCCCTGGGGACGAGGCGTGGGTGCTGGTCGGCGAAAAGCCGCGGGCCCCGTGGATCGAGCCGGTGTCCCTCGGGGGCCGGGGGCGATCCGTCGAACTGTCGGCCGAGCCGCTTGGCAGCCCACCCCGCGATGTCCGGGAATTCGAGGCGCTCCTGGTGTTCCCCCGCGCGGGCGCATCCCCCGGCGGGGGAGCCTCCGGGCGCACGTTCACCGGGCGCCTGGAACTCCCGGAGGAAGTCGCCGCCGCGCGGATCGTCGTGCGGACCGGGGAGTGGTTGCTCCGTGACACGGCGCCCGTTGGTCTCCCGCCGGGCGGGACGGCGCCGCGCCGCGCCATCGGCATCGACGCCTCGAAGGGCGCCGTTTCCTTTGTCGCCGTCCCGCAGGGCATACGCCAGCCCGGCGCCACGCGCACGGAACTTGTCACGGCCCTGCGGGAGGCCGGCATCACGGATGCCGTCGAGCTCCCCCCCGGTCCACCGCTGCTTCTCGTGCCGGGGCAGGCGCAGGGACTCGGGCGCGAGCGCGAGGGCACCGGCGCCGAACTGGTCCTCGCCCTTTCGCGCCGCGTCCACCGCACCGGCCCCGGCTACGGTTACGAGCGCATCCGCACGACGGACCGCGTGATGTCCGGCATGGAGGAGATCAGGTCGCATCCCTATGCCGCGCTGTCCGACGCGCGGCTGGACGGGGGGAGCCGGCTGGACGGCATCTGGGCTGCGAGGTTCTCGCGCGAACCGGGCGCGGCGAACGAGGCGATCCTCCTGCTCGAGCGCCGGGCGCAGGTGGGGGCCATCGACCTGGTGCACGCCTCCCGCGCGGGTTTCTCGCCGTCGCTCAACCTGCGGAGGGCGCGGATTTACCTCTCCGAGGGAGCCGGCAAGCCGTGGATGCTCGTCGTGGAGGTCGACAACCAGCGCCCCATCCCGCGCCAGCGCATAGACATCTCCCCCCCCGTACCCGCCGCGCAGGTCAAGATCGAGATTCTCGACCCCGCCTTCCTGCCAGGTGCCGACACGGTGCGCCTTGCCGAGTTTGTCGTCTGGGGGCGGAACTAGACGGCTATCCCTCCGTCACCGAGCAGTCTTCCCTGACCCCCGGTCCCCGACCCCCGGCCCCAGGACTCTATCGGGGTTTTCCCCGATTTTGCTTTCAGCATCCATGTTTCGTTGACGCCCGGGAACCCCAAGGGGTGGTTTCTATCGGCAACCATCGGCTTTTCCGCCCTCGGACTGGGGTTTCACCGGAGCAATCTTTCGGGTGAATCCACCGGAGTTCCCTCCGGTCCCGGGAGCAGGGCAGCCGCATGGCGTCGAAGTCTCCGCGGTGTCCCTGAGGTGAGGGGCACCGTCCGCCCATCGGGGCGGGCATTCCCACGTAAGAGGAGTCGGCTTACCCATGAGTTCTCAACACGCAGGTCGGGGACGGTGGCACAGTCCCCATGAATCGCCCTGGATGGCCAGGATGGCGGCCCTTGCAGCAGCGGGCTTCCTGACACTTGCCGCACCCGGCGCGCAGGCAGGCAACGGCTCACCCGACTGCGACTTCGACGGCATCTCCGACGCCGACGAACTCTCCTCGGAAACCCTCTACTGGCAGGAGGATTTCTCCACCGCAGAATCGGCGGACAACCTCTCGCTGGAGGGTATGTGGCGCCTCAACCTCGACAACTCTTGCGACTCGATGAACCCGTTTGACGGATTCTCCAATTCGTCGGACGGCCACCTGATCTTCAACAGTCCCCAGACCTGCGACTTTGATTTCGGCGCGTTCGATTCAAGCGCCACGTTCCGTACCGACCTTTACCTGCCGTACAACAGGAACTCCGCCTCGCTTCATTGGTGGAGCCGCATGGACACCAACGACGGCGACTGCGAGTACGACAACGGCGCAGTCGAGGTGCGCGGCGAGTACGACGACCAATGGTACACGGTGTTCTACGACTGCAACGACTACCACCCCTGGCAGTCCCATTCGGCTGACCTTTCACCATGGCTCGGGCAGAGGATATCGATCCGGTTCCGCTTCGAAACCTTCGACGGCGCCGTGAACGAGAACTTCGGCTGGGCCATCGACGACGTCGCGGTCTACACCCAGTCGTCGGATTGCAACGACAACCTCGTCCCGGACACCTGCGAGAACCCGACTCTTCTGAGTTCCATGCGCGTGTCCCCGGAGTTCGTCACATCCGGCAACGACGCCATCGTCCGCATCACGTTCAGCGAGCCCGTCAATGGCGTGGACCTCAACGCATTCGACATCGAGGTCGTCAGCGGAAACCCCAGCTGGTCCGACGGCTTCCAGATCTCGCAGGTCGGCGCTGCCGAGTACGAGATTCGGGCGCTCAACATGCAGGGTGATGGCGTCATTGCCATCACGGCGACCGACTCGGCATTGATCACCTCCGTTGCCACCGGCGCCCCCTACAGCCTGTTTGGCTCCCCCTGCCCCCTCAAGGCGCCCGAGGATAGGTTGCTGTACACCTTCTCGACCGGATGCAGCCCCCTCCTTGAGGTCGTGCGCGCCCGCATCCAGGAAGACAACGGCGAGAGCGTCACGAACGAAGTCCCCTTCATGTTCGAGTTCACCGGGGGCGATCTCTTCGACGGCGACAACTGTGACGGCGGTGGGAAGAAGCAGCCCGCACCGGCATCGTCGGGTGATTCCCACGGAATCCGCGGCGGCGGCCCCTCCTTCATCACGAGCATCTCGGACGGTGGCGAGGACCTCTTCGACTGCGGGAACTACCTCTACACCGAACTCTTCGGCCTAGTGAGGGGCGAAGGCGGTCAGGAGCCCGGTATTCCGTACACCTTCGGCAACATCGTGGATGGCGAGGATTACTTCGGCAACGGCAGCCGCTACATGACGGTCAAGGTCCCCGGCCTCTTCATGATGGGAGCCACGGGCATCTCGGCCAACTACTTCTGGGTCGATGGCGACATGGGCGCCGACGGCGAGGGTGACACCTCCACCGGCAGCGGATACGCCTACGGCCAGAATGGCCAGCTCTACGGCTACTTCTTCCGGCACTGGTTCGAGGACGAAAACTGCGACGCACAGCAGACGCAGGCGTTCGTCTGGGCCACCCCGTCAGAGAAGGCCCCCCTCCCCGAGTTCTACTGGAACAACGGGGACACCAACGACCAGTACCAGGAAATCGCGGAACTCCAGGGCGCCGGCATCAGCGAGGTGTACTACTTCAATGTCGCGCACTACGATCCGTCGTGCGACTTCGGCGAGGAGCGCGCCCGCGGCGTCCGCACTCCGCAGTTTACCACCGAAACCCTTGAACTCATCATGGACGAGTTCATCGCCTACCTCGGCCCGGAGGACTGCGACACGTCCTGCACCACCGAGGTCGAGTCGATTGAGATCACCGGGTCCTCCCCCACGAACGCCGACCTCGTCGGCTTCGAGGTGACCTTCAGCACGAACGTGACCGGCTTCGACGCCTCCGACGTGGTTGTCCTTACGGACGGACCGACCTTCGGCTCCGTGAACGTCACCGGCGGCCCGCAGGTCTGGACCGTCGAGGTGGACGGCGTTGACGGCGACGGGGACCTCGGCATCGGCGTCCTCAACGACGGCAGCATCATGGACGAGGAAACCTCCGAAACCCTCTGCAACGAGGAATTCGACGGCGAGGAATACGTCATCGACAACACACTCCCGCAAATCCTCAACTGCCCGGTCAACATCTGCGCCCCCTGCAACATGGTCGGCAAGGGTGGCCCGGCGCTCGACTTCCCCTACGTCCCCGCCGTCCTCGACGTGCATGAGACGGAGTACACCGTCGAGCCCCCCGGCCCCTACGGCCTGAACGACGGCTATCCGCACGAGGTCACCGTCACCGTGACCGACGAAGCCGGCAACAGCGCCACCTGCACCTTCATGGTCGAGGTCCACGAGTTCTACCTCGATCCAATCCGCTACTACTCCGACGCGCAGCGCGACGGGCACATCCTCTCCGCGCTGACGACCCCGACGGCCTTCCTGCCAGCGACCGCGACCGCCACCGGCGACATCTTCTACGTCGGCGACAACTCGCAGAAGCGCCAGTACGCAGGCCTCGTCCACTTCCAGACCGGCCAGCTTCCCCCGGTTGAGGACATCCGCCGCGTCAGGCTCGGCATCACCCGCGTCACCAGCGCAGGCAACGTCTCGACGCTCGGCGACCTCTCGTTCGACATGGCCGTGCCGAGCTTCGGCGGGTCCGACGCCCTCGCGGGTGAGGACTTCACCGCAGCGCCGACGGCCACTGACGTCATGTTCGACGCAGCCTATCCCCCCGGGAACCTCTTCCGCACGTACTGGGATCTCTCCCCGGACTACTGGTCGAACCTCGCCTCCGAATCCAGTGTCCAATTCCGCGTCAAGTTCGACACGGCCACGGACAACGACGCGCTGAACGACTACCTCGCCTTCCGTTCCGGCAACACCACGAACCTGCGCGAGGCACCGGTCCTCATCATCGAGTACGTCGATCCGAACTGCGTCCAGTACCCCGAACCCATCCTCCCGGAGGGCGGAGAGGTCCAGACGGTGGTCCTCTACTCGACGCCGGCCGAGGACGGCTACGTCCAGGAGTACCACAAGACGGTCGGCATGGGCGGCTCGTTCGACCGTGGCGCCGGCTCGTTCCAGATCGGCGACATGACCGACGGCAAGGGACTCTACGGCATCCTCAACTTCGACACGGGCTCGCTGCCGTTCAACGCTGCGATCCTCACCGCCGACCTGCGCCTCTACTGCACCAGCGTCATCGGCAACCCGAACGACACCATGGGCCCGGTTGTCGCGCAGATGCGCCTTCCCTTCCTCTACAACGCGCCGTTCTTCTACGGCAGCAACCTCCTCACGATGGCCGACGACTTCGAGGCACACTCCCACCAGGAGTGCGCTGCGATCTTCCCGACCATCCGCCGCAACCAGTACGCGGTCGCACCGCTGCACACCTTCGCCATCCAGTCCATCAACCGCTTCGGACCGACCCAGTTCAAGATCCGCTGGCACGACAAGACGGACGGCGACGTGTTCTCCGACCAAGCGACCTTCCTCTCCGGAAACTCGACTGGCAGCCCGACCGCACGCCCCGCCCTGATCATCACCTACGTCCTCGGACAGGGACCAGGAAGGCCCGATCCCAAGCTCCAGGCCGAGAATCCGTACGGTTCGGTCGCCCCGACCGCCACCGGCGGGATGAACGAACAGTAACCCAAGAACCCCGACCGCAGGACCAACCCCCGCCCTCCTACGAGGGCGGGGGTTTTTCTTTGGGCGCATCTGACGAGTTCACACATGATGCGCGTATCTCAAACCGGGGTCACCATCTCCCTTCTTGACGCGCATGGGAAGAGGGGTTTCCTTTCCCCGACGCAACTCTCCGGGAGCCCTTTCTTCCGATTCGGTGAGATTCCGACCCGGAATCGGGACTTCCCCCCCTCGCTTGGGGCACATCCGAACAAGCCGCTTCCCCCGCCCCCACGGCGGGCCGCCGCCACCGAACGACCTTCCGACATCGCATTGCGCGTTCCCGACGCTGGGTCCGCTCCCTGTCCACCCTCTCCCATCGTCATCCTAAAGGAACACGCACATGCAGCATCCGTTTACGAACGGGCGGCTCCGTGATTCTCTCCGGGGCGTTCTCGGCAGCGCAGTACTTGCCGCGACCGCCATTGCCGTCCTCGCGGGCGTGCCCACTTCCGCCCCCGCAGCAGCCGGCGGCCCGGACGCCTTCGGCTACACGTTCAAGGACAACACCGAGCCGGGCGGCCCGGTGTACAGCTTCACCGACATCCATGCGCTTCCGGGGCACATCTACTTCGCCCTGGCCGACGACGAGGAAATCCACTTCGTCGCCCCCTTCCCCATCACCGTCTACGGCGTCACGAGCACGAGCCTCGGCCTCTCCAACAATGGCGGCTTCTACGTCAACGACACCGGGACGGACTACAACTGGGTGAACCAGTGCCTCTCGGCAACGGCGCCCCTCCAGCCCCCCGCCGCCAAGCCGTTCGTAGGCGCCCTGTGGGACGACCCGCGCTCACGCAACCCCCGCGTCCCCTGCTCTTTCACGGGCCTCGTGGATGGCGATCCGGGCGTGTATCTCCTCCTGGAGGGCACCTCCCCCAACCGCAAGCTCACCATCCAGTGGCACGACCAGAACCACTTCAACAACCAGTGCAGCGCGGACGCGGACAAGATGACCTGGCAGTGCATCCTGTTTGAGAACAGCCAGGACATTGTCTTCCAGTACGCGGACACCACGTTCTCGACTAATCCGGGCAGCTCGCTGAACAACGGCGGTTCGGCCACGATCGGCATCCGCGGCGTCGGTGCGGGCAACATCCTGCAGTATTCCTGCAACCAGGCCGGCGCCATCGTCCCGGGGCGCGCCATCCGCTACTACGCCCCGCTTCCGCCACCGGACTGCAACAACAACACCATCGATGACGCCATCGACATCAGCTCGGGCTTCAGCACGGACTGCAACCTCGACGGCATCCCCGACGAGTGCGACGAGATCGTAGAAACGATCGTCCTGCGCTCCGGAAACGGGCCCTTCTCCAACCCCTCGCCGGACCAGGTCATCAACGTGCTCTCGGGTCCCGCGGACGCACCGTTCGCAGCGCCCTTCACCCCGGCCGAATTCGCCGCCGCGGACGCCGGGCCGGACGCCATCATGAAGTCCCCTGTCGCGGGCCAGTACCTCCCCGCGACGAATGGCGCGCTCCCGGCCGACGGCCTCGCGAAGTGGATCACCTCGAGCATCGGCACGCAGTCCTCCGCGCTCTACTCGCACTCCTTCACCGTCTCGAGCGACCGGGCCCCCGCCGCCCAGCTCATCATGCAGTACGCAGCGGACTCCCAGGTCGGCTCCGCCGGCATCCCGGCGGTCTACCTGAACGGTACGCCCATCTCATGCACGGTCGCACCGGGCAGCGCCGGCACGCCGACCAACCTGAAGTGCAACACCATCGGGCCGCTCCTCATTCCGGGCGGGACGAACACCCTCTACGTCTACAACAATGACGCCAACGGCGGAACCTCCGGCGTCATCTACAGCGCCACCATCCTCATCACGCAGCCGGAACTCGATATCGAGTGCAAGACGGCCGTGGTGGAGATCGGCGCAGACGGCACCGGCACGCTCGACCCGGCCTCGGTCTTCGACGGCGGCACCAGCGCGTGCGGGCCAATCGCCCCGGTCAGCGTCACCCCGAACTTCTTCACCTGCGCCGACCTGACGCTCCCCCCTGCGACCACCATGGTCACGCTGACCGCGGAGAACGAGGCCGGCAACCAGGGCACCTGCGTCGCGCAGATCACCGTCGTGGACCTCATCGGGCCCACGTTCACGAACTGCCCGGACTCGCCATTCGTCCGTCGCTGCAACCACCCGGATGGCTACCTGTTCGTCCCCGAGTACACCGACAACTGCGAGCCCGCCGACTACGACATCGTCGCCAACGGCGTGCTCCTTGACGAGGGCGCGGCCCTTCCGTTCGGAAACTACCCGGTGACGATCACCGCCTACGACGCCTCCGGCAACTCGACGGAGTGCAACTTCATCGCGAACATCCTCCCCGACCTCCTCGACCCGCTTCGCCCCCAGTCGGTCGCGGCCCTTGACGGCTACGTCACGGCCCCGAACCTCATCACGATGGCGGAGGGATCGGTGAACTCGAAGAGCCTCGAGATCCTCGTGGGCGACAGCGCGACCCAGTTCGGCACGCGCGGCTTCCTCAGCTTCGACCTCTCCACCCTGCCCGACGGGGCCACGATCACGGGCGCACGCGTCCGCCTGACCCGCAAGCAGGCCTACGGCAACCCCTCCACCGGCTTCGGCGCCCTCAAGCTCGACATGGCGACGCCGTACTTTGGCGAGGCGGACACCCTCTCCCCGCTCGACTACACCACCACGGACACCGAGCACCTCGACATCGCCACCAGCTTCCCCTACCCGGCAGCCAACGCCTACGTGACGTTCGCCGAAATCGGGGAGGACTACCTCGAGTTCCTGGACGACAACGACTCGGCGCGGTTCCGCGTCCGCTTCGAGAACGAGACCAACGGCAACGCCATCCGGGACGAGGTTGCATTCGCCTCCGGCAACAGCGCCGTTGCGATCGAACGCCCCGAACTCATCGTCGAGTACTACCTCGACGAGTGCTACAGCTTCCAGACCTTCCCCACCCCGGAACCCGCCATCCTGACCTCCACGTTCTACTCGGTTGGTCCCAATGACGGCGGCGCGACGGAAAGCCACTTCACCTCCGAGGTCGGCGGGACGACGACGCTGACGTCGGGCAGCTTCCCGGTTGGAGACACCGCCAGCCGCCAGCAGCAGCTCGGCTTCATGTCGTTCGACACCAGCTCCATCCCGGACAACGCCACGATCGTCAGCGCCGAGGTTCGCCTCTACTGCACGGGCCGCATCGGCGGGCCGACGAGCCTCGGACCGCTCGTCCTCGACATGCGCAATCCGTTCGTGCCGGTGAGCGCCTTCTTCGGGTC
This sequence comes from uncultured Candidatus Sumerlaeota bacterium, assembly GCA_964618855.1. Lineage (GTDB taxonomy): Bacteria > Sumerlaeota > Sumerlaeia > SLMS01 > JANRJK01 > CAZUCD01. The sequence continues at coordinate 4,143 of CAZUCD010000111.1, read as the reverse complement.
CACCATCGGGCTCCTGCCGGAGGACTTCCAGGCTTGGGCGCACTTCCCCGCGGTCGGCACCATCAGCACGCTGCCCACGGTGAACACCTACACCACCTGGACCGCCCTCAACTCGGACGGCCGCCTCTCCATCAACCGCAACGGGGTCACCCAAATCCGTGTTCGATTCATCAACCCGGATGACGGGGACCTCCTGACCGACACCGTGACCTTCGCTGCGGCGGAAATCGGGGCCACCTCGCCCGCACGGCCCACCCTGGTTGTTCAGTACCAGGTGCCGGCGCCGTCGAGGCCCTCGCAGACCACGCAGGTCACCTCGAACGACTAAGCCCCAACCACCACGGGCAAACCCGCCCGTCACCCCGGATCACAAGACTCCCCCCGAGAC
>CAZUCD010000111.1:0-3655 GCA_964618855.1 uncultured Candidatus Sumerlaeota bacterium | reverse complement strand
CGAGGAATACCGAATGGAGTCTCGTTCGGAGATGTTGACGGCCGTCTGCACCTGAATCCGTACCGACCCCCGACCCCAGCCTGAGGAGCAGCACGATGAACCCGAGTCAATCCCATTGCCGACCGATCTCGCGATTCGTCGCGATCCTCATGTGGCTAGTGATGGCCGCCTTTGCCGCCACTCCAGCTCAAGCCCAGCTCACTCTCAAGCCGCTCACATGGGACATCGTGGGACTCGACAGCAACGACGTCGCCACGGGGCCGAACCTGTTCCTCATCGGTGTGCGTGCCACCAACACCGGTGTCACGAACGTGACTGATGTTTCCGGTTCGCTTGTGTGGGACAGCGCCAACACGTTGATCAATTCGACGGGCCTGACGACGATCCCCGGCGGCACCCTGAGCCCCGGTGAGTCCGTGGACATGTACTTCAACGTCCTCCTGACCCGCAACGCGGCGATCTTCGGCACCTCTCGCCAGTACCGTGTCGTGGTCTCGTCAACTTCGCACCCGACCGTCTCCACTCCATCGGGGCGCCAACTCTTCGTCCGGCAGATCATCTCTCAGAATCGCAACTCGACCTTGTCGGTCACCGGCCCGACCAACGTATTCGTGGGTGGCATCTACACCTACAACGTCGCGGCCTCCACGGCCACCCAGGGCTACGAGCAACTTCAGAACTACGTCACCTTCCCGAACAATGTCTTTCGCATCCTCAGCGTGGAGACCTCCTACACTGCACCTGCGGGCGCGACGAACGATGCGGTGTACGCAGATGCCTGCGGGTGGGACAGGAATCCCGCCAGTCCAACGTACAACACGTGCATCGGCCCCGCGCAATTCGCAGGGGGCAAGGCGGGCGGCGGCGTCAGCACGAAGTACACCGTCCAGATCCTCTCGCCCGGTGTAGCCACCGTCACCAACGTCATCTACGACTTCTCCGGCAACAGCTACCACTACAACGCCGACTCCGGCACGCCCATCGCCTCACTGACGATCACTGCGGCCGCCTCAACTGGATCCATCTCCGGCAACGTTTACAACGATGCGAACTTCAACGGCGCCAAGGACGGTGGCGAAACCAATTTCGTCGGCAGTCCCGTCCGTCTCTTCGCCCCCGGCGCCGACCTGGTCCTGGGCACCTTCGACGACATCCTCGTTGCCTCGACCACCACCAACGCGTCTGGCAACTACACGTTCACCGCCCTCGCCCCGGGCAACTACCACGTGAGTGTGGACTCGACCGTCGCACCCATGGGGCCCACCCACATCGCGACCATCCAGGGTCCCAACCCGCGCTTCGTCACTGTCGCTGCGGGACCTGTCACTGCGAACTTCGGCTTCGCGGTGGGAACGCTTTCGGCAAGCAAGACGTCCAATGGCGGCGCTGCTGTCGTCCCAGGCCAGGTCCTCACCTACACCGTCACGGTGACCAACATCACCGGGGGAACGATCAACAACATCGCGTTCAACGACCCGGTACCTGCCAACACGACCTACGTCCCCGGCTCGAGCACCATCACGCGCCCGGTTTCTACGAACCAGACCTACGCGGACGACTTTGAAAACACCGTCACTGCCCCTGCGGGCTACGCCGGTTCGACGGGCACACTTGCCTGGTCAGGCCCTTGGATTGAATCTGGCGAAACTGACGGTTCAACTGCTGGCAACCTGCAGAATACGACCGACACGGTCGTTCCGACCAACCGCAGGCTGCGCATCGACACGGACGCCGCTGCTGGCAAGGCCGCCAGCCGTGAAGCCAACCTAACAACGGCCACCAACGCGACGCTGACCTTCGACTATCGCCGCCGCGTCATGCGCCTCGGCGACATCGTCCGACTGCAGATATCCACGAACGGCGGGTCCAGCTGGACCACGCTTCAGAGCTACCAGGGCTCTCTCGCGACGGGTCCAGGGGACACCGATGCCTCATACTCCCCGGCCTCCTTCAACTTGAATGCGTACGTCGGCGGCGCCGTGCCGGTGCGAATTCGGTTCCTTGTCGACGGCACCTCGGGCGGCAATCGCTTCCTCTACGTGGACAACATCGTCCTCGACATCTCCAACCGCCCGATGACGACTTCGCCGGCCAGCCCACCTCCCGCGCTCGCTTCCGGCATCACACTCTTCTCAGGTGAGTCTGCGATCGCCAGCTTCCAGGTGACGGTCAACAACCCGCTCCCGGGCGGCACCACCCAGATCACCAACACGGCCGCAATCTCCGGAACGGGCGTCACCACATTCAGCGTGACCCGCATCGATCCCGTCGCCTGCGCCATGTCGGGGTTCCTCTTCTTCGACATCAACGGCAACGGTGTTCACAACGTCGGCGAGCCCCCCCTCCCGAATGTGAACGTCGAGATCTACACATCATTGGGCGGCTATCTGGTGGCGACCACCAACTCCCTCGGCATCTGGTCCGCCAATGTCCCAGCCGGCAACACGCTCGTGGACGTCGATGAGACCGATCCCGACATGCCCGGCGCGGCTGTCCTGACCACGTCAAACGATCCCAAGATCGTCGTCGCTGTCGCAGGCAGTGCGGTCGTCGCCCCCAATACTGGCTACCGCACCCAAGCTATCGTCATCGGCTTCGTCTTCAACGACGTCAATGGCAACGGCGTTTGGGACCTCGGCGAGCCCGGCATCCCCAACATTTCCGTCACCATTACGACCCAGTATGGTCAGGTCATCACCGTCTCGACCGATGTGAACGGCAACTACACTGCGACGTTCATCAACGGCCTCACGACCATCGAAGTCGACGAGAACGACCCCGACCTTCCTGCAGGCGCCATTCTCTCCACCGGCAACAATCCGCTCGTGCTTTTCCTCCCGGGCGGCACAGTCACCGACCTCGATTTCTTCGGCTTCTGCACCGACGCGGACGCCGACGGCGTGTGCGACGTGATCGACAACTGTCCGGGCACCTTTAACCCCGACCAGGAGGACTGCGACCTCGACGGCATCGGCAACGCCTGCGACCCGGCCGATTCTCTCCCCCCGGTCATCCTTAACTGCGGCTCGGGCGCTTCGGCCATTGCCAACGCCGGCTGCCAGGCCATCGTACCCGATCTTACCGGAACGGTAGTCGCAACAGACACTTGCACCAACTCGCCCATCATCACCCAGTCCCCCACCGCCGGCGGCTTCGTCGGCCTTGGGACGCACACCATCACCATCTCCGTCTCCGACGGTTTCAACACCGTGACCTGCACGAAGAACTTCACGGTGACGGACACGACGCAGCCGATCATCTCGAACTGCGGCCCGGACACGTCCGCGAGCGCGAACGCCTCCTGCCAGGCGACGGTGCCGAACGTGACGGGCAGCGTGGTCGCCTCGGACAACTGCACGGCGACGGGTTCTCTCGTCATCACGCAGTCGCCGACGGCGGGGACGACGGTTGGCCTCGGCACGCACGTCATCACGATCACGGTGACGGACGGCGCGGGCAACTTCACGACCTGCACGAAGAACTTCACGGTGACGGACACGACGCAGCCGATCATCTCGAACTGCGGCCCGGACACGTCCGCGAGCGCGAACGCCTCCTGCCAGGCGACGGTGCCGAACGTGACGGGCAGCGTGGTCGCCTCGGACAACTGCACGGCGACGGGTTCTCTCGTCATCACGCAGTCGCCGACGGCGGG
>CAZUCD010000110.1:0-12856 GCA_964618855.1 uncultured Candidatus Sumerlaeota bacterium | reverse complement strand
TCTTCTGCGAATCCAGATGTGGACAGCCGGATGTGCCCGACAGTGGCGCCTTGAAGTGCGCTCCTGCGCGTCACGCCAGGTCGCGGCAGCGGGACGCCGCCCCCCCGGACGCCTGCTCCAACACTCCCCAGTCTCCCATTCAGGATACGACGATTGCGCTGAAATCGCGGAACTCATTGACGGGTCGCAGTTGCCGTCACAGGTTCAAGGTCAGGTACCGCTTAACCGTTCGTCGGGAATCTGCTCTGCCGGAGGCATTCGAATGCGAACATCATTGCTACGAGATACCTGCGAACACCGAAGGATGCTGGGCAGCATCGGCTTTGCAGTTCTGGTATCCATGCTGGCGGTTCGGATGAACACGGCCGGCGCGCAGGTCCCTCGAATTCGGTTGGACAACCCTGCCGAAGGGACGCAGTTGCGTGCACTGGGCTCGGCTGTAGCCATGGATGCGGATGTATTGGTCGTCGGAGCCACGGTGACGGCTGCGGGCGGGTTCTCGGGCGCGGGTGCAGCCTCGGTCTGGCGGAAAGGCCCGTCAGGCGGCTATGTTCTCGATGCCACGCTGTTCGCCAACGACCCAGACGCCGGCGCGTCCGTCGGTGCGTCGGTAGCGATTGACGGCAATACTATTGCCATCGGAGCTCCGAACGCTCGCACCCAGGTGCACGGTAACCCCGCCGTGGGAGCCGTTTACATCTTCACACTGTCTGGCGGCGCGTGGAGTTTCCAGCAGAAGTTGGTGGCATCGGATGCAGCACAGTTTGACAAGTTCGGCGGCGCGCTGGCGCTTGATGGGGACACCCTGCTGGTCGGAGCCGTGCAGGATGATTCCTGGGGCCAAGGGGCAGGAGCCGCCTACGTGTTTGAACGCGTCGGCGGCAATTGGGTCGAGCAACGAGAATTGCACGCGACGCTACCTCAGGTGGGCCAGATGTTCGGGGCCTCGCTCTGCCTTGAAGGCGATGTTGCGATCATCGGAGCCCCGGGGGACGATGGCACAGGAAATGAAACCGGTGCTGCGTATGCCTTCAGGCGTGTCTCGGGAGTTTGGACACAAACCCAACGCCTGACCCCTTCCGCGGCGCATGGCGGTGCGGAGTTTGGTTGTTCAGTGAGCATCTCGGGAAGCTCCGCCGCGATAGGCGCAAAGTCCGACGTAATCGGCGGCTCGACCGTCGGCACCGTGTTTGCATTCACCGAATCTGGTGGGACGTGGACTGAGCAGCAGAAAATCGACGGCGGTGATTCTCAGGTCTTGGATTACTTCGGTGCAAGCGTGTTGCTGGCTGGGGATACCCTGATCGTGGGGGCCCCGCTCCACGATACACCGCACGGGTCTGCGGGGGCCGCCTATGTCTTTGCACGAATTGCCGGCATCTGGGGTCTGACCCAGAAGATCACCGCCGCTGATCTTTCCCCAGCGATAATGCCGAGGGAGATCGGAAGGAGGTTGGCCATCTCCGGCGACAACCTGATTGTCGGGATGCCCTTCCAGTCGACGCTGGTTTCTGGCAATCCGGGCGTCGTCGGTGTCCTGAGCAGAAGCGCGGGTGTTTGGGGAAGTGCGGAGGCGTTCGATGCCCCCCGGGGTTGGGCCAATGGCGACCACTTTGCAAGTGGGGTGGCCGCCTCCGGCAACACGGTGATCATAAGCTCACCGGAGCACATCAATCCGGATGGCACGATCGGCACATTGTACTTCTTCGAACGCGTCGGAAGCGATTGGGTCGAGCGACAGCGGGTGGTGCGCCCATCGACACTGCCAGCGACACACGTCTTCGGCTCTTCGGCGGCAGTCTCCGGGGACACCGCGTTGGTTCTGACCAAGGATGTCGGAGATGGTACCGTAACTACAGTCGGCGGCCCAGTGCTCTCCTACGAACGCGTCGGTGGAGCGTGGACGCTGGAGCAAGAAATCTCTGATCCTGACCCGGGCGACGGCATAGCCTTCGGAAGTTCGATAGCCGTGTGGGGGGACACCCTACTGGTTGGAACGGATCAAGTCCACGACGGAACAGAGGAACGGGGCCTCGTCTACGCCTTTGTCCGGACGGCAGGAACATGGACCCTGCAGCAGCGATTGTACTCTCCCGACACCACCGGCACCCCGGACTTCTTCGGCCGGGCAGTCGCCCTCCATGGCAACGTTGCGGTCGTTGGTGCGCGCTGGAGTTACAACGGTGCGGTAAATGCCGGCGCCGCCTACGTGTTCCGCCGGACGGGCAGCACGTGGGACCTGGAGGCAAAGCTGAATACGCCGACTCCATTGATCGGCAGCCTCTTCGGAGGCACGGTGGCCGTAGAAGGCAACACCGTTCTGGTCGGCGAGACAAGGTCCGCCCCTACCAATGCCGGGAGGGCATACATCTTTGAACGCGTCGGCTCGATGTGGTCGCTCAGCCACTCGCTCCAACCTGCCGACCCTTCGGCGAACGATCTTTTCGGCAGTTCAGTCGCGCTCTCCGGCAACAATGCGATAGTCGTCGCTAGCAAGGCCGAGGTGGGGACGGCAACGGACGCGGGCGCAGCCTATCTGTTCACGCGCTCGGGGACGGCTTGGACGCAGGTCGAGAAGCTGGTTTCCGAGAATCCGACGGACGTCGGGGGGTTCGGATCGGCCGTCTCAGTCACGGGCGGAACAGTCGTCATCGGAGCACCGACCGAGGATGCGCCCGAGTGGGAATCCGGCGTCGCTTACATCTTCGAGGTTCCGGCCGGAGGCGCGGCAGGGGCCGAGCGAACGTGGTCGATGTACGAGTAGCAGTTCGCTGGATTGCACCGCCGCCTTGAACTGTTGCGGGGCCTGCTTGAGCCGACGCGGTCGCGGTTTGGAGCGGGCTCCTGCGCGTCACGCCAAGTCGCGGCGGCGGGACGCCGCCCCCCCGGATGGATGGAAAGACTTCGGGGGACCCTAGCGGGTCCCCCGAAGTGCATCGTGAAGGAAATGGTTCGTGTCCCTGTTTTTCGGCCTACTCGAACGGTTCGGGATCAACGCCTTCGATGCCGCCCTTGGCGCGGGCGGACTTGTGGACGAGGACGCGGACGTTGCCGCTGACCTTGATGGGGCCCTCGACGACGACGTCGCGGCCGAGGGTGAGCTTCTGGCCCCCGTCGGCGATGACGTTGGTCGAGCGCTCGAGGTTGACGCCCCCCTTGATGCGCGAGTCGACCAGGTCGATGTTGCCCTGGCTCGAGTAGATGTTCCCCTCGACGGTGCTGCCGGTGACTGCGATGTGGCTGGTGGCGCGCAGGCTGCCTCCGATCGTGCACCCCTCGCGCACGGTCACGGTTCCGTTCTCGGACGTGATGCCGCCGGTGACCTCGGACTTCTCGCCGATGATGACGTCGCCAAGGCCGGTCGAGAGGGAGCCTTCGATCGTGGACCCGGTGCCGACGCCGATGTTGCCGCGCTTGGTCGAGATGTTCTTCGTGCGCGAGTTGTTGCCTACGACGACTGAGCCGTTGGAGGTGGTGAGCGGCCCGCCGACGGAGGCGTCGTTGCCGACCTCGATCTTGCCGAAGACGGTGTTCTTGCCGCCGGGCATGCTGACGCCGTCGGCGACCTTGATGCTCTGGCAGCCCATCGTGACGGCCGCCGCGAGGACGAGCCCCGCGAAGGCTGAGCCGCGCGCAATCTTGCGAATCATCGGTTCCTGTCTCCTCGTTCCGGATGCGGATTTGGTGGGCAGATTGGGGGCGGATGGGGCCGGGGTGGGCAAGGTTGAACGATGGCACCGCGCCCGGCCGGGTCAGGACATGCGGAGCAGGACGATGGCGAGGACCTGCGCGAAGATGATCTTCGTGATCGCCGCGACGGGTTGGGAGGTCGCGTAGGCGACGTACACGTCGTCCGAGTCGGCGAGGCGGCGGCCGACCTCGAGCGTGGATGGCTGGGTCAGCATCGCGGAGGCTACGCCGAGAGTGTCCACGATGCCGGCCCCCGCGAAGCCGCGGAGGCAGATGAGGCACGCGGCGGAGGTTGCCAGTGTGGCCGCGAAGCCGAGGAAGGCGACCTTCGCCCCGTCGGCGGCGAGCGCAGGCACTATGTTCCCGCCTGCCAGGACGCCAACCCCGGCGAGGAAGAGCAGCAGCCCGATGTGCCGCAGGGTCTCGCTTGCCTCCAGGGGGATCGTCCACACGACGGGCCCGGTCCTGCCGAAGTAGCCCAGGACGAGGGCAACGAGCAGCGGTCCCCCGGCAAATCCCAGTGTCAGCGAGCCGATCCCGGGGATCGGGATGGGCAGCATCCCGACGAGCACGCCCAGCGAGATGCCGATGGTCAGGGCCGTGATGTCGAGGTCCATCTTCTGGCGCTCGGAGTCGCCGAAGAAGGACGTGACCTCGGCGACGCGCTCGCGGGGCGCCACGATGCGCAGGCGGTCGCCGAGCGCGATGCGCATGGACTCCGTGGGCATGAACTCGAGGTCTGCGCGGCGGACGCGTGTGATCTGGGCGCCGAACCTGCGCGCGAGGTCGAGTTCGTCGATCACCTTGCCGACGACGTCGCGGCGGGACACGAGGACGCGCAGGACCTCCAGGTGCTCGCGGCTGTTCTCGAGCTTCACGTCTGAGGTGCGACCGAAGAATGGGAGGGCTGCCTCCAGATGGGGGGGGCTGCCGAAGCCGGTAAGGATGTCGCCCGCCTCGAGGACGGTGTACTTCGTGGGGACGGAGACGGCGCCGCGCTTCATGATGCGCGTCACGAGGACGCCAATCCTGTCGCGGACGGCGAGCTCGCCGAGTGAGTGGCCGATGACGTCCGGGTTCGTGACTTCGTAGCTCTGGGTGGTGAGCTCGGCGGCCGCGGCCCTGGCGGCCTGGCCGGCCGCGCGCTCGCGGGCGAATGCGTCGCGGGAGAGCCACGTCAGCGCGTGCAGCGCCAGTATGCCGCCGAGAAGGCCGAACGGATACGTCACGGAGTACCCCACGACGGGGTTCGAGGCGAGGTCCGGCGCCGCACCGTGCAGGTAGTGGGAGACGGCGGCCATTGCGGGAGTGTTGGTCAGGCCGCCGCAGAACGCCCCTGCGGCCATGCCCGCGTCGAGGCCCAGCACGCGTGCCCCGCCCAGCGTCACGAGCGCGCCAATCGCAAGGGCCGCGATCACCGCGAGGTTGTACTTCAGCCCGTGGCGCAGGAATGCGCGGAAGAACCCCGGGCCGCTCGTCAGCCCGACGGCATACACGAAAAGGATCAATCCGAGCTCGATGACAGCCTGCGAGACGTGTAGGGCAGGCTTCCCCGGTTCGGTCCAGGCGCCAAAGGCGAGCCCTGTGAACAGGACCGCGGCCACGCCGAGCGAGAATCCGCGGATGCGGATCGTGCCGATCAGGTGCCCGATGCCAATGATCACAAAGACAAGGAGCGCCTCGTTTCCCGCGAGCAGCGACCTCAGCGTATCCATGGGGCGAGGATGGCGCGTGCGGACTCCGGGGGCAACGAGCCCGCGCCCGCGGGGGAACGCTTTACGGGATGTGGGGGGGCGCAACCTTCGCGCTTGCCGCATGCGGAGGCCGCCGAGAATAAAGGCGCGATTCGCCTGTAGTCGCTTCAGGCAGCAACCCATCCCCGGAGTCGGCGCCCGTGGCCACGTGGTTCATCTACGCCTGCATTGCCGGTGGAGGATTCCTCTTCCTTCTCGTCTCCCTGCTTCTGGGCGGCGACGGCGACCACTCGGGTGACGCCGGCGGGCACTTCCACCCGGACGGGGTCGAGGTGGCCGGGGACGGCGCCTCGCACTCGCTGGACGGCCTCGGAAGCTGGTTCTCGCTGAAGGTGATCGCGGCGTTCTGCGTTGGCTTCGGCGGCGCGGGCGCGACCGCGAGCATGCTGAATCCCAATCCGCTCGTGGCGGTGGGCTCGGCGACGGGCTTCGGGCTGCTGATGGCCGCGGTGGCCCGGTGGATCGTCGGGCTGTTCATCAAGAATGAGACGTCCTCCCATGTGAGCGAGCAGTCGATCCTTGGGCAGGAGGGCGTCGTGACGCAGACGATCCTGGCCGGCCGCGCAGGCGAGGTTGAGGTGAGGGGCGTCTACCGCCCGGCCCGGGCGGGGGACGGGGTCGAGATCAAGACGGGCGAGCACGTGCGGGTCACGCAGGTCGGGGCGACGCTCACGGTCGAACCCGCGCAGCGGGCCGCAGGGACGCAGGCATAGCAGTAGGCAATCCCACCGGGAATCCCAAAGGAGGGCGGCACCATGCCCCCGCAGATCGACGAAGGGTTCAAGAACCCGTACCTGCTGATCCCGATCGGGATCGTGATCGCGCTGGTGGCGCTGATCATCATCGCAAAGTTGATGGGGCGCTTCTACGTGAAGGTCGCGCCGAACGAAGTCCTCGTGAAGTTCGGGCGGAAGTACCGCTGGGACGACGGGGAGGTGCGGGGCTACAAGCTGATCACCGGCGGCGCGGCATGGGTGGTTCCGTTCCTTGAAAGCTCGAAGATCCTGCCGCTGTCGGCGTTCCAGTTGAAGCTGCACGTGAACAACGTGCCCTCGCACGAAGGCGTGCGCGTGACGGTGGGCGCCGTGGCCATCGTGAAGATCGGGACGGAGCAGCAGATGCTCATGTACGCTGTGAACAGGTTCGCGGACGCGAGCCTCGAGCAGATCGGCGCGTTCGCGAAGGAGGCGCTGGAGGGTTCGCTGCGCGGCGTGGTGGCGCGGCTCTCGGTCGAGGAACTGGTGCGCGACCGCGTGAAGTTCTCCGCAGAGGTCCAGGAGCAGGTCTCGCCAGACCTGCGCAGGCTGGGCCTGGTGCTTGACAACTTCCTGATCCAGGACATCGGGGATGGGGAGGGCTACATCGACGCCCTCGGCGCCAAGAGGACGGCCGAGGTGAAGCGCGACGCGGCCATCGCCGAGGCCGAGGCGCGGCGCGACGAGGAAATCCGCGTGGCGGACGCCCTGCGCGAGGCGAAGATCAAGAGCTCCGAGGCCCAGCGCGCCGGCGACGTCGCCCAGGCCCGCGCCATGGAGGAAATCAGCAACGCCGTCCGGCAGAAGGAAGTCGTCGAGGCCCAGAACAACGCCTCGATCATGTCCGAGCGCGCGCGCGTGGACATCATCGCCGGGCAGGCGGCCGCCCAGGAGGACCGCAAGCTCCGCGTGTTCAAGGTCGAGGCCGAGGAGGCCGAGACGGTCGCGCGCACGAACCTCCAGATGAAGGAGAAGGAGCTGAACGAGCGGCGCTTCGAGGCGACGGTGATCGTCGAGTCGCAGAAGCGCGCCGAGGCGAACGTCATCGCGGCCGAGGGCACGAAGAAGTCCACGCTCATCCAGGCGGATGCGGCGCGCGAGGCGGACGTCATCAAGGCAGGGGGCGAGCGCCTCGCCGCGAGCGAGCGCGCACAGGCGAACTACGTCATGGCGGAGAAGCAGGCCGAGGCGGCGCGCCTCAGGATGGAACTCGAGGGCAAGGGCCAGCGCGAGAAGCAGCTCGCCGAGGCGGAGGGCCTCAAGGCCATGGCCGTCGCGCGGCAGGCGGAGCTCGAGGCGGAGGCGAACGGCCTGAAGGCCGCCAAGCTCGCCGAGGCCGAGGGCACCCGCGCGCAGAAGCTCGCGGAAGCCGACGGCGTGCGCGCACAGCTCACGGCGGAGGCGGAGGGCGTCCGACTGCGCGGCCTCGCGGAGGCGGAGGCGCTGGTGCAGAAGGCGCACGCCTTCAGCCAGCTCGGCGCCGCGGGCCAGTTGCTCGAGATCATCGACCGCGCGCCGCTCGTGATCGACTCGATGGGGCGCGCAGGCAAGGAGATCATCTCCCCCGTGGCGGAGGCCGTCGGCCGTGGCCTTGGCTCCGTCGACGAGGTGCGCATCCTGGACCTTGGCGGGGGGGGCAACGGCTCTCAGCCCGCGCTGGACCGCTACGCCCAGGGCATCCCGAAGTACATCTTCTCGACGCTGGAGTCCGCGCGCGGGCTCGGGCTGGGGCCGCTCATCAGCGAGGTCGCCAAGAAGCTGGACATCTCGCCGGAGGCGCTCCTGCAGCAGCTCAAGACGGCGAATGACAAGGGCACCGCAGCCGCGCCCGCGGAAGCCCCAAAGGAAGCCGAACCCAAGGGAGAGTGAGCCGGACTGCCGGCCCCATGCAGACCTTCTTCTCGGTCTTCAGCAACTTCAAGCTCACGGACGCCGTCGACATCCTGTTGGTGTCGATGGCGTTCTTCCTGTTGCTGACGGTTTTCCGGCAGGGTCGCTCCCCCGTGGCCCTGCGGGGCCTCGTGTTCCTCGTGCTGCTCGGGTTTGCGATCTACATCGCCGCGGTGAGCTTCAACCTCTCGGCGACGGTGAAGCTGCTGGAGAGCTTCTGGATCGTGGGCGTCCTGATCTTCCTGATCTGCTTCCAGACGGAGTTGAAGAAGGCGCTGAGCGACTTCGGTAGGAACCCGCTGTTCCGTTCGCTGTTCGCGGGCCGGACGACGGCGATCGAGGACATCATCGTGGCGGCGACGCGCCTGGCGGAGAAGAAGATTGGCGCGCTGATTTGCATCCAAAGGCGGGACCCGCTGCAGAGCTACGTGGACACTGGGACGGAGGTGGATGCCGGAGTCTCCCCGGAGTTGCTGCGCACGATCTTCGCCCCCTACACGCCGCTGCACGACGGTGCGGTGATCATCCGCGAGAACCGCGTGTCGGCCGCGGGTTGCCTCCTGCCACTGTCGGAGTCGACGGCCATCCCGAAGGACCTCGGGACACGGCACCGCGCCGCGCTGGGACTCTCCGAGGAGACCGACGCCGTCATCATCGTGTGCTCGGAGGAGACCGGAGTGATCTCGCTGGTGACCGACGGCAAGATCGAGCGTGGCGAGAACGCGGAAAGCCTGCGCGGCAAGCTGCGGCTACTCCTCGAGGTGAAGGAGGAGCCGGAAGATGGCGAAGCCGACCGCTGAGGCCAGCCGGTTCGACATCGGCACCCTGGGATCTGCGCTGCTCGCGCTCGTGTTCGGGTTCACGGCGTGGATGGTGGTGAAGCAGCGCGACAGCATCCAGCTCGTGATGCGCGTCCCCGTGAAGGCGACAGGTGTTGGCGACACCGTGGAGGTGCGCCTGGAGCAAAGCGCGCTGCCCGTGCTCTTCGCCTACCCGAAGTCCGCCGAGATGTTCATGCGCGACGGCAGCTTCTGGATCGAGATCGACCTCGAGGCGCCCGCGCGGCGCCTGCGCCCGGGGGAGGACATCGTCCAGAAGGAGAGCCTCTCCACCAACGACGTGAAGCGCGACCGCGACGTGCCCCCCACGATCGTGCCGGTCGTCTTCACGGAGGAGAGCCGCGTGGACTGGTCGATCCGGCTGCGCACCACTGAAGTCAGGGTCGTGCCGGACCTGCGGGGCGAGGCCGAGGAGGGATTCGAGATCGACTCCGCGCACGTCTTCCTCGAGCCGGAGACGGTGACGGTGGCGATCACGGCGGAACTCGAGGCGAAGCTCGCGGCGGGAGGACTGCCGCCCGTGCTGCGAACCGAGCCGGTCGACGTGGGCGGGGCGACGGGGCGGACTGTGCGCGACGTGCCGCTGATCTATCCCGAGGGGGAGGGCGTGTGGCCGCTCCCGGTCGAGGCAACGCGCAGCGTGCTCGTGACGGTGCCCGTGACGGAGGTGCTGCTGGAACGCTCCATAGCCGGCGTGCCGGTGCGGTACGAGCCGCTGCTGATCAACCGGAGCGCGGAGGTGGAGCCGGCGGCGGTGACGGTCAAGGTCCGCGGCCCGCGCAGCGTGGTGGAGCGTCTCTCCCCCGCCGACTTCATCGTCGCGCCGCGCGACGTGCGCGACGACCTGGAGGGACCGCAGGAGGTCGAGCTGGTGGTCACGATCCCGGAATCGAAGCGGCTCGGCAAGCCCGTTGCGGTGACGCCGGCGACTACCCGCGTGCTGGTCCGTGTCAGGCGCGTCGGGACGCCCGGGGGGGAGCCCCCCGCGATCCCGGCGGACGAGGACGCGCCGACCTCGGGCACGGCCACAATCGAGGACATCCCATAGGGGGCGGACATGGCCAGACTATGCGTTAACATCGACCACGTGGCGACCTTGCGGAATGCGCGGGGCATCGACGAGCCCGATCCGCTCGCGGCGGCGGTGCTGTGCGAGATGGCCGGCGCCATCGGGATCACGTTCCACCTTCGCGAGGACCGGCGCCACATCACCGACCGCGATGCCCGCCAACTGCGGAGCATCACCAAGGGCCTTCTCAACATGGAGATGGCCTGCACGGAGGAGATGATGCGGATCGCGCTGGAGATCCGCCCGGACCAGGTGACGTTCGTGCCCGAACGCCGCGAGGAGGTTACAACGGAGGGGGGCCTGGACGTGGTGCGCAACGCGATCGACCTGACGCGCGCCACGCGGCGCCTGCGCGACGAGGGCATCTCCGTCAGCATGTTCATCGACCCCGAGACCAGCCAGATCGAGGCGAGCCGCGAGGCCGGTGCGTCCCACATCGAACTGCACACGGGGAAGTACTGCCAGGACTTCGACCGCTTCCCGGACCGCTCGACGCGGGAACTTGGCCTGCTGTCCGAGTCGACGGTGCAGGCGAAGGGCATCGGCCTGGTCGTCAACGCGGGGCACGGCCTGAACTACCGCAACGTGGTGCCGGTGGCGCGGATTCCGGGAATCAACGAGCTGAACATCGGGCACTCGATCGTCGGCCGGGCCGTGTTCGTGGGTCTCGACCGCGCGGTGCGGGACATGGTTGCGCTCATTTCGTGAGCGCGGCAAGGATCCGTCCCTGCGGCCAACGGGGGACGATGCGACCTTGAACATCCTGACGATCTGTGGGGACAGGGGCATTCCCGCCTTTGGGCGCAAGGGCGCGTCGACGCACATCCGCGAGATGATCCGGGGCCTGCGGCAGGAGGGGCACACGGTGACGCTCGCGGCGTCGAACCTGGACGGTGACCGGAGACCCGACGAGGACTTCGCGACGGTGGCCCTGCCGAGGCCCTCGTCGAAGATGATCGGCTCGGACGGGCGGGGGCTGCTCGCGAGCAGGACGGCGCGGCCCATCCTGGAGGCGGCGGCGCAGGCGGCCCGTCCGGAGGTCATCTACGAGCGCCTGTCCCTCTACTTCACCGCGGGGGAATGGCTGGCCAGGAGGATCGGGCTGCCCCGGATCCTCGAGGTGAACTCGCTCCTGGCCGAGGAGCAGCACACGCGGCTGCACTTCCCGAAGGCCGCCGGCCGTCTGGAGCGGCAGCTCATCCTCCACGCGGAGGGGGTCGCGGCGATCTCGGAGACGATGCGGCAGCGGCTGATCGCGATGGGGGTGCGCGCGGACCGGGTGCGGGTGTTCTCGATGGCGGTGGACCCGCAGCGCTTCACGGCGCGCGGGTTGGGCCCAACGATGCGCAAGGCGGCGGGCATCTCACAAAAGGCCCACGTCATCGGGTTCGTGGGGTCCATGAACCACTACCACAAGCCTGCGCTCTTCAGGCGCCTGATCGCGGCGCTGCTGGAGGAGGACAAGGATGTCGCGGGGCTCGTCGTGGGTGGTACCGAACTCAAGGTCGAGAAGCACGGCGGCAAGCTGTCCGAAGGCGTGAGGACGGGGAGGGTGCGCTTCGTCGGCACCGTCCCGCAGGAGGACCTTCCCGGGTGGATGGAGGCGATGGACCTGATCGTGGTCCCCGGGGCTGCCCCGCAAAGCACGCCGACGAAGATCTTCGAGGCTGCGGCAGTCGGGCGCCCCATGATCCTGCCCGCCACGGAACCGCTTCGGGCCCTGTGCCATGGGGGGGGTGAGCCGCTGCTTTTCGAGCCCGAGTCGTTCGACAAGCTCCTGGCGGCGGTCCGGGCGTGGCGTGCGGACCCGGCACCGGTGCTGGCGGCTTCGGCATGGCTGCGGGAGCGGATCATGCGCGATCACACGTGGCGCGGTGAGGCGCGACGCCTTGCGGATTGGTTCGGGGAGCTGCGCGGACGCCGTTAGGCGACATCTCTCGGCGTGCCCCTTTTCGACACAGGGGGGGGCGGGTGCCTGATGCCCCGACTTGGCACGCCCCGAGTGGCGGAATCCCGCGAAATCGCGGTTTTTCGGGAAAAGTGGTGCGGCGTTGGGCTGGCACCCGGTTTGCAATCCTTCGCGTCGGCAAACATCAAGGCCGGCTCAGCCGGCCCACTCGGAGGATTCACCATGCCCGTCAAGCCTTTGCACGACCGCGTTCTTCTCCAGCGGCTCGAGCCCGAGGAACAGAAGAGCCTCGGCGGTATCATCATCCCCGACACGGCGAAGGAAAAGCCGATCGAGGGAAAGGTTGTGGCCGTCGGTGACGGCACCCGCGACGATGACGGCAAGTTCATCGCGCTGCGCGTCAAGCCGGGGGACAAGGTCCTCTTCGGCAAGTATTCCGGCAACGACGTGAAGATCGGCGGCCAGGAGTACCTCATCGTCCGCGAGAGCGAAATCCTCGCGATCATCACCAACAACTGAGATGCGCCCGGCCGGGAAACCGGCGGCGGTGCACCCAAACCACACCCAACCCACGGAGAACCACCATGGCAGCAAAGCAGATGCTTCACTCTGAGGAGGCGCGCGGGGCGATCCTCCGCGGCGTCGAGAAGCTGGCGCACGCGGTGCGCGTGACGCTTGGGCCCAAGGGCCGCAACGTCGTGCTGGACAAGAAGTTCGGCTCGCCGACGATCACCAAGGACGGCGTCACCGTCGCCAAGGAGATCGAGCTCGAGGATCCCTACGAGAACATGGGCGCGCAGATGGTGCGCGAGGTGGCCAGCAAGACGAGCGACGTTGCCGGCGACGGCACGACGACGGCCACCGTGCTCGCCCAGGCGATCTACCGCGAGGGCATGAAGATGGTCGCCGCGGGGAGCAACCCGATGGCGCTCAAGCGCGGCATCGACACC
>CAZUCD010000109.1:0-12905 GCA_964618855.1 uncultured Candidatus Sumerlaeota bacterium | reverse complement strand
TGGCCGTCGACCTCCGGCGTCACCGCGGCCCTGAGCAGCGCATCGACGGCATCGGCGGGCAGCTCCGCCCGCGCGTAGACTCCGACGCCAAGAACCAGGATGTGCGCCGCGAGAAGCCAGCCCAGGACCATGCGCTACTTCTGCGGGGCCGGCGGCGGCTGGGAGGCGGGGGGTTGAGGCATGAGATGCGAGAGTTCGCGCGCCATGAAGGACTCGATCCCCATCGTCTTGCGGCGGAAGGCTTCCTTCTCCAGTTCCTTGTTCACCTTGGCGCGCTCGGCCTCGACCGCCTTGAGCACTTCCTTGACGTAGACGCCGTAGGAGAGCGCCTTCTCGCGCACCTGAAACCCCGGCTTGGACATTGCATTGCGCACGGCGGTGTGCATCAGGTCCGCCTTCAGCGGCATGTAGAGGAGTTCGTTGCCGGACATGCGGCGCGCGGCGTTCGCGTCCGCGTCCGAAGTGCGGTTGCCGACGACGAAGATGAGCTGCGTGTGGGCGAGGCGGACGCTTCCCTGGAGCATCCTGCCGAGCTCGAGTCCCGAGTACTTCGGCGTGCGGATGCCGGCCACGACGATGTCGGGCTGGAATCGCGCGATCAGCTCGACCGCCTCGACGGGGTCCTCGAGGGGGAGGAATTCGGCGAGCCCCTTGAGGGCCTCGTGCGCCACCGGGAGGGACTCCGGCACGTCGATGATGACGAGCACCCGCGGGAGGAGGAGCGTGGCGGCCGGCTTGCGCGCGCCGGGTGTCGCGCCCAGGGCCCGCGCGGCACGCTGGGCGAGGATCTCGCGCGCCTCTGCACGCTGTTCCTCGGAGAACCTCGACTTGCCGGGCGCGGGAGCCGTGGGCCGGAGGCTCTCGGGGGACGCCGTCGGCGGCACGGGGACGGGCGGCCGTGGGACCACGGGCGGCGGCTGTGCCGCGAACACGTCGGGGTCGATCGGCGGAGGGGGCGCCGCGAAGATGTCCGATGGAACGGGAGCCGGGAGCGAGAACGGGTCTGCGGTGGGCGGTATGGCGGCGGGGGGCCGCGGGGTCGGCCTCTGCAAATCGGGGGATGGCGGGGCCGGGAGGGAGTGCGGGTCCGCGGTCGGGGGAATGGGGGCCGGGCGCCTCGGGAAGACCGTGGGTGGCGGGAGTGGCGTGGCCTGTGGTGGCGCGGGCGGAGGCGGCGGGGCCGCGGGCGGGGCGCTCGCCTGGACGGGGGGAATCTCCCGCGGGACAAGGTTCGTGGGGATGGCGGTCTGGCTCGCGCCGCCCGCTGTCGGCTCGACGCGGATCTTGCCGAAGACGCGACGCTTGCGCTTGCCGTCACCCTCTTCCTGCGTGGCTGGCTGGAACTCGCTGGTGGCGGTTATGTTACCCGGGTGGGCCTCGGGGGCGTCCGGCTCGTCGCGGTCGGCGGCCTTGAGGGGCGTCGCGTCGATTTTCTCGATCTCGCGCATGGTGAAGAGCTTCGCGCGCGGGGGGCGGCGCTCTCCGTACAGGTAGCCGCGGATGCGGTCGATGAGGGCCGCGGTGTCGAAGGGCTTCTCGATGAAGTCGGTGGCGCCGGCCTCCCGTGCGTCCTCGCGGACCTTCGGGTCGGCCGATGCGGACAGGAAGAAAACAGGGAGGTCGCCGAAGTCCTCGCGGCGGCGGACCGAGCGGCAGCAGTGGATGCCGTTCATCACGGGCATCATCACGTCCAGGAGAAGGAGGTCGGGCTCGTAGCGCTCGAACTTCTCGAGGGCATCGAGGCCGTTCGAGGCCTGCACCGTCTCGAAGTCCATCGCAAGCAGGGACGTCACGACATAGCGGACGTCTGCATCGTCATCCACGACCATGACGCGATAGCGTGACACGCGGGGAACTCCCTCTGGTTACCTTGGTGCGGAATGTTGGCGCCTGGCACCCGTGCTGGCAAGGGCAGGGATGCGGGGACTACTTCCTGCCGAAGAGCCTGCCGAGCCTGGCGACGATGCCCCCCGGCGGCTCGTCCGCCACCATGATGATGGGTCCCTTCGGGATGGCGTTGGGATTCGGCTTCGGGGGCCCCTTCTTCTGTGGGACGGCCTTCGGGGCTGGTGGGGGCGGCGGAGGGGGGAGGGCGCGCCAGGCCTGCATGGCAGGAGGGATGATCTCGCGCGCGACGCGGATGATCGCGTCGTTCTCCCCCTCGTTTTCCCCCAACATGCCAAACGCGATGCGCAGCTCCGGCTCAAGCGAGTCCAGCCGCACGGTGCCCCCCGCCTTCGGGGCCTCGCCGAGCCCGTCATACACCGCCGGGCAGAACACAGCCAGGTTGTCCAGCATGAGGGACGCTTCGTGGAAGCGGTCCTGCGCGAACATGTTAACGGCGTTCTCGACGAATGCGATCGAGGACTTGAACTGCTCGGCGATGCGCGGGTCGTGCGTCGCCCAGGGCGCGGCGAGCCTCAGCACGCCGTTCTTCGGACGCGCCGCGACCTTGCGCAGCAGGATGGAAACCGGGGCGTAGAACGGCCAGACGCGCGGCTGCTCGCGCAGGACGCTCTCCGCCTCCTCCAGGCGGTACTGCGAGTCCTCGACGCTGCTGTCGAACCGGTTGCGCTCGGCCGCCGCGCCGCCGCGCTCCTTCACGGACTGGTCCGGCACCCAATTGTTCCGGGTTCCGAAGGCCAGGAACCAAAGCAGTGGGATCCCCTCCGGCGACTCGAAGAGGACCTCGGTCTCCCCGCCCGCGTGGGGAATGAATTGCAGCTCCGCGCGCTTGGACATGCATGCTTCTTGGGTCGGCGGGCCTGATGCGTCAAGTCGTTCGCAACGCCAGTGCTGGACTCGCGGGGTGATGTGCGCGAGGATGCCCCCGCAGTCCAACGATACCGACAGGTTCGGAGCCGCAAACGCATGCGCGCACTCGTCACCGGATACCATGGCACCGTCGGCCAGGCCCTCCGCGCCCACCTCGAGTCCCGGGGGGACACCGTGCTCCCCTGGAACCGTCAAGCCGCGCCCGTCACCGACTACCATGCGATGGATGCGTTCGTGGCGTCACAGGCCCCCGATGCGATCTTCCACCTGGCGATCGCGTCGAAGCCGACGGGGCTTCACGACGAGGGGCACCTGGTGAACGTGCACTGGCCGAACGAGCTTGCGTGGATCGCGCGCACGCGGGGCATCCCTCTCGTCTTTACGAGCACGGCGATGGTGTTCAGCGACCACGCGCAGGGGCCCTTCACGACGGCGAGCGAGCCGGACGCGAAGGAGGGCTACGGCTCGGAGAAGCGCCGGGCGGAGGAGCGCGTCCGCGCCCAGTGCCCCGCCGCGCGCATCGTGCGGCTGGGCTGGCAGATCGGCGAGGCGCCCGGCAGCAACAATATGATCGATTTCATGGAGCAGCAGTGCGTCGCCAACGGCTGCGTGCGCGCGAGCACGCGCTGGCTCCCCGCGTGCTCGTTCCTTGCGGACACGGCGGCGGCGCTCGTCGCGGCGCTCTCGCTGCCCCCGGGCCTGTACCACGCGGATTCCAACCGCAGGTGGACCTTTGCGCAGATTGCCCGCGCCCTGTCGCGCAGGCACCGCGACCGCTGGCCGATCGTCGAGACGGAGGACTTCGTCTATGACCAGCGCCTTCTGGACGACTGGCTGGTACTGCCCCCGCTGGAGACGCGGCTGGTGGAGCTCCTCGACGACTCGAAGGCGGGGATGTGACGGACGCATCCGCGCGGCGCCGGGTGGCGATCATCGGCGCCGGAGTCGCCTGTCCGCTCGGCATCGGCCTCGACGCGCTCGCGGAGTCCCTGTCGCGGGGTGTTTCGTCAATCACGCGGGAGGAGCTCGCGCCCGGTTTCCACGTGCCCGTTGCGCGCACGCCCATCGCGGACGACCCGCGCGACGGGGACCGGACGTGGACGCTGGCGCGCGCCTGTCTCGCGCAAGTGCCCGGTGAGTTGAGTGCACTCCGCACCGTGGATCCGTGCCGCATCGGGGTTGCAGCGGCGACGAGCAAGGGCGAGGTGCTCTCGCTCCTGGGCGCGGACCCGCCCCCGCACCACCTTGCGGGGGCGGATGCGCTCGCGCGGAGGATCGCGTCTGGCGTGGGCGCGCGCGGCCCCGTTCAGGCGCGCGTGGCGGCATGCGCGACCGGCGCGCACAACCTGGTCGCCGCCGCCGAGTGGATTTCCTCTGGCATGGCGGATGTGGTCGTGTGCGGATGCGCGGAGGCGACGATCCACCCGCTCTACGCGGCCAGCTTCGCGGGCCTCGGGCTTCTGACCCCGGACGCCTGCCGCCCGTTCGACGCGCGCCGAAATGGGTTCGCCATGGGCGAGGGCGCCGCGGTGTTTGTGCTCGCATCGCGCCCGGCAACGGAGCGCCTGGGACTCGCACCCCTCGCGTGGCTCGCGGGCTGGGCGACGGGAAGCGACGCCCACGCCATGACCGGGATGAACCCGGACGGCGCGGCGCATGCGCGCCTCGCGGCGCGTGCGCTGGCCGATGCAGGGATCGTGATGGGCGGTGTGGACTACGTGCAGGCGCACGGCACCGCGACGGTGGCGAACGACACGGCGGAACTGGCCTTTGCAAGGCGGGCGTGTGTGCCGCGGCTGGTGTCGCTCAAGGGTGCGATGGGGCACCTGATGGGTGCCGCGGCCGGCGTCGAGGCAGCGGCATGCATCGCCTCCATCGCGCACGGCGTCATCCCCGGCACGGTCGGTTTCGAGGCGTCCGCCGCCCCGGATGCTCCCGTTCTGGCCGACGCCGAAGTGCGCGAAGTCCGGGCCGTGCTTCAAGTCGCCGCCGGCTTCGGCGGGCAGATGGCGGCGATGGTGTTCCTGGCGGATTAGCGCTTCGTCCGGGAGGCTTTCGCAGGACGTCCGTTGGGTCCCGGGACTCGAGCCATGGAATCGCGCGATACGACTCGATGCCGGCCGACGGTAGTCCAGCGGCCGGGCTTCCGATTGGCAGAATGGTGCTCCCCCCGGGGGGATACAATTCCCGGGGGGAGCTGGACCGCACTTCGGGGCGGACGTTTTGGGCTAGCCGCAGCAGCCCGAGCCGCAGCCCGCCGTGGTGGTGGCACAGCCACCGCCGCCGCACTTGCAGTCGCTGCACGTGCAGTTGTCGCCGCAGCAGCACGCGGTGGCGGCTGCATCGCAGGTGGATGTGGATCCGCATTCAGCGGCCGCCATGTCACAGGCGGAATCGCCGCACTTGCACGGGTCGCAGGCGCAGGAATCACCGCAGCAGCAGGCCGCGTTGGACTTCGGGGCCGGGGCGTCGTTCCCATTGTGGGAGACTGCCCAAGCACTGGTGGAGGCGATCACGGCGAGCGCCGCGATCACGAGCATGTTTCTCATGATGGCATCCCTTTCGTGGATGTTCGTCGATGGTTGTGGGCCGCGGATCGTTCGCGGTGGGACTGTCAGGCGAACGAGGGGGGCGCCCTGCCGACGAAGGGTGTCCACGACACGGTGTCGAGGAAGGAGGGTGCATCCGAGTGCAGCGGAGCGAGCGACTCGCCCGGTGGAGCGTGGTTCGGAACCTGGGCGACGCGTGGGAGGGCCAGGTCGCCCGTGGGTGCGTGGGTCGTGACCCGGGGTGCGGGGGCGGAGGGAACGGCGGGGCCCTGCTCCAGCTCGCAACAGATGACGCGTGTGGTCGGGGCCTGTTCGTCCGGGGCGCCGCAGCAGTCGTCCAACTGCACGACCGGGGCGCACGACGTGCCGCAGCACGCGACGGCCCCTTCGCCGCCCGCCTCAAGGGCCACGCAGGCCCAGCCGGGGACGCCGCGGGCCGGCATCGCCGTCGCCACAAACAGCATCCAGAGGATGCCCAGCAGGGCGGCGACGGGTCGGAGTCTGGCGTGGCGGATCATCACGGCAGGAACCTCGCCGGAAGGTGTTGCGAATTCAAGGCCATTCGTTCGGTGCGCAGCCGGGCAGGGCGTGCGCGGGGCCGTTCCCGGTTGACCAGCCCATGCGGGGGGGGAGACTGGGGAGGAGACCAGCCCCCCGCGAAGGCGAACAGTGGCCGAAGCCCCCGGACAGCCGCGAAAACCACGCTTTGCGAACGAGAAGCGCCTCGGCGCAGGAGGCATGGGCGATGTCTACGTCGCGGACGACACGGTGCTGCGGCGGCGCGTCGCACTCAAGCGCGTCACGGCCACGCACCTGGAGAACCCCGACATCCGCGCCCGCATCGAGCGCGAATGCGTCCTGCATGCACGCGTCGGCGCGCACCCGCACATCGTCACCCTCTACGACCGCATCGAAGCCGATGGCGAGACGCAGCTCGTCATGGAGTTCATCGACGGGCAGACGCTCTCCGAGATGATCGAGGAGCGCGCGAACCGCAACAGGGTGCTGCCGCTGCGCGCGACGCTGACCATCATGACGCAGGCGCTCGATGCCCTGCACAAGATCCACACGCTCTCGATCGTCCACCGCGACATCAAGCCCGCGAACCTGATGGTGATGCGGGACGAGGCCGGGGACCTCGTGGCGAAGCTGCTGGACTTCGGGATCGCGCGCGACCAGTCGAACCAGCTCACCGCGCTCACCGTGAACCAGTCGAGCCCCGGCACGCCGCTCTACATGGCGCCGGAACAGTGGGACAGCGAGCAGTTCGGCCAAGTCTCCCCCGCGTCGGACATCTACGCGATGGGGATCATGCTCTACCAGATGGTCGCCGGGCGCGTGCCCTACAAGGGGACGCTGACGGAGATCCTCCACGGGCACACCTCGAAGGAACCGCCAAAGATCGAGTTGGCACGGCTTGACGCGAGGTTGGCTGGCCCCGTTTGGGAGATCATCGAGAAAGCCATCGCCAAGAACCCGGCGAATCGGTTTGCGAGCGCGCGCGCCTTCCGCGAGCGCATTCTGGCCGTGCTCAACACGCTGCCGCCGGTACCCCATGGCACGGTCGAGCCGGATGCCCCCGCGCCCGGTTCCGTGGCCAGCGAAGGCGCCACGATGGAGAAGACGGCCCCGGTCGTGCCCCCGTTCGGCCAGCAGGGCGCGGCCGGCCCGACTGAGCCGATGCATCGCCAGACCCCGCCTCCGCAGCCACCCGGCGGCCCTCCGGGCGCAGGCGGGGCCCCAGCGCGGCCGGCCCCCGAGGCGGCGCCCAAAAAGGGCTCCAGCATCGTGGTGTGGCTCCTGATGGGCCTGTTCGGGTTCATCCTCTGCGCGGGCGGAATCGCCGGATTCGTGGCCCTCAAGTTCAAGGACAAGCTCGGCGCGGGGACCACGGGCGGGGGGGATGCCGGATCGAACTCCGGGGGAACCTCCGGCACGGAACCGAAGCCGACGCCGGTCTTTGACTTCGACAAGGAGACCCCGACCCCGAAGCCCACAGAGGCGCCCAAGCCGACGCCGACCCCTGCGGCCGAACGGCCAGCGCCCAGCCCGTCCGCGGCGCCGACGGCCTCTCCATCCCCCGCGCCGTCGGCCTCGCCCGCGCCCACCCCCGTGCCGACTCCGCGGCCCACGGCGACGCCCCTGCCCCTTCCCTCCCCGACGCCCGACCAGCAGGCGCTCGTCCGCGCCGCCGAGGAGGAAATCAAGCACCTCTACTCCGCCGGCAAGTACGAGGAGCTTATCGAGCGCGCCAAGGAACTGGAACCAATCCTCGGGAAGGATGGCGGGTCTGTTGACAAGGAGTACTTTACGGCAAAGGAGAACCTCGAGGGCCAGATGTACGAGCTGCGCGCGTCGCTGAACAACCTGATGCCGCAGTGGGAAGCGCTGCAGAAGGAGATTTCGCAGCGCGCACTTTCGACAAAGGCCCTTAAGTCGCACCAGCAGGCGAAGGACGCGCTGGACAGGGCGAACGCGGCAAAGGACACTCTGCGGGTGTCGGAGATGTCCGCCGCGGTCAAGGCAGCCGAGGAGGCCCTGAAGGCGCTCAAGGCGGAGATCGCGAAGTCCGGGCGCTGGACCATCGAGAAGAAACCCTGAAGCCGAACTCACCGAACCAGGAGAGCAGACCATGAGCACGAACAACGCAGCATTCCGCCCCGCGGGCCGCATGATGGCCGGGGCAGCGGTTGTGGCCCTCGCGGCCGGCAGCGGATGCGCGAGCAAGACCGAGGGAACGTTCCTCGGCGCGGCCACGGGCGCCGTCGCGGGTGCCGCGATCGGCTACGCCGCCGGGGGCAAGGATGGCGCCCTGATCGGCGCCGCAGCGGGCGCCGTCGTGGGTGGCGTCGCCGGCTATGCGCTCTCCGGCAAGAAGGAGACTGTGAAGAAGTCGGAAACCCAGGTCCGCGAGGAACTGACTAGCGAGAACGCGCCCGCGGCGAAGCAGAACGTCGTCGAGGTGCAGAACATCCTCGTCTCACCGCCGACGGTGGCGGCCGGGCAGGCCGCCAACCTCCAGATCGCGATGCGCGCGGTCGGCAACGGCACCTCCACCATGTACCCGCCCAGCGCCGACGTTGCCATCTACAAGGGCGACCAGCTCCTGCACAACGAGGAGCTCAAGGCCGACAACACGGGCGACGTGGACGTGTCGGTGGACCTGCCGATTCCCGACGCCGCGGAGCCGGGGACCTACAAGGTCGTCGTGACGGCGAAGCCCGATCCCCGCGTGTCCAACGTGACGCCGCTCCGCAGCTCGCGCGAGTCGACGTTCGAGGTCGTGACCTCGGCGGCGAAGCTGCGCGGCGCCGACACGGGGCGGGCGCTGGCATCCGTCCGCACTCCTTGAGTCTTCGGAGCACGCTCCCGACAGTCCTTGCGTTGGCGCTGGTGCTCCTCGCGGCCGCGTGCCGCGAGGAGGGCCGCCAACGAACGCGCGGCATCACGCTCGCCGCCGCGGCGAGCGTGGCACCCGCGATGATCGAGCTCGCCACCGCCTACGGGGCGAAGCACGGCGTTCAGGTGGTCGTGACTCAGGGCGCCACGGGCACGCTCGCAGCCCAGATACGCAACGGCGCACCCATCGACGCCCTGTACGCGGCGGACATGGACAGCGTGCGCAGGCTCGCCGACGAGGGCATGATCGAGGCGGCATCCGTGCGCGAGTTTGCGCGCGGTACCCTCGTCCTGTGGCAGGGAAGGGACGCGCGACACCGCCTGGGCTCGCTCGAGGGGCTCGCGCCCGGGGACCTGCCGGCGGGATTCCGCGTCGCGGTCGCGAATCCCGACACTGCGCCCTACGGGAGGGCCGCGGTCGAGGTCCTGCGCAGGCACGGCTGGGGCGACGCGGAGCTCGGCGCCCTTGTCCGCGCGGAAAACGTGGGCCAGGCGCTCCAGTTCGCGAGGACGGGAAACGTCGATGCATCCTTCGTGGCGCTCTCAAACCTGAAGCCCGATGATCCCCCGGGCATCGAGATTCCAGGGGACCAGCACATGCCGATCATCCAGGGGTGCGGGGTCGTCGCGCACTCCGCCGCGAAGGCCGAGGCCGAGGCGTTCGACGCCTGGGTCGCCTCCCCGGAGGGCGAGGCGATCCTTGCAAGGCACCGCCTCAAGTAGAGCGGCATGAGTTGCTCCAAGCACGCTGAAGCACGCTTGGATTTGGACGGATCACCCACCCAAGCCGACGTGCCACCTCTTCGACCTTTCGACTTTCCGACTTTTCGACTTTTCGACCATTTGACTTTGTTACCTTCGACTTTCGACTTTCGACTTTCGCCCCCCCTGCCGTCACAACCCGTGCCGGAATCCGCCGTCCACGGGGATCATGACTCCCGTGATGTATTCGTTTTCGCAGAGGAATCGCACGGCGCGGGCGATGTCGGCGGGATGGCCCTGCCTGCGGGCGAGCGTCCTGGCGACGTCCTTGGCGGCGGCGCCCTCCGGGTAGCCCTCCGGGAAGGCGATGGGGCCCGGCCCGATGGCGGTGACGCGCACCGCCGGGGCCAACGCGCGCGCGAGCGCCATCGTCATGCACACGACGCCGGCCTTTGCCATGCAGTAGGGAATGCAGTCCGTCAGCGGGCGGTCGGCCATGACGTCGGCGATGTTGATGATCGCGCCCCAGCCCCGCGCCTTCATTTGCGGGCCGAGGTGCCGCGCCCAAAAGTACGGGCCGCGCATGTTCACCGAGACGGCGAGGTCAAAGTCCTCCTGCGTCGACTCCCCGAAGGCGCAGTGGGGCCAGATGGCCGCGTTGTTGACCAGGATGTCGATGGGACCAAGTGCGTCCGCGGCCTCGTGGCATGCGCGCTCGATGGCGGCGGTGTCGGCCTGGTCCGCGCGGACCAGGGAGGCCCTTCGGCCGAGGGCCTGCACCTCCCGGACCGTGTCGGCGCCCCGGGCTTCGGAGGCGTTGACATGGACGACGATGTCGGCGCCCGCGCGTGCGAGTTCGAGCGCGATCTCGCGCCCGATCCGGACGCCCGCGCCCGTCACGAGCGCGGTGCGCCCCGCGAGGGCCGGGGTCATGCGTCGTGCGCGACGGGTTCCGGCAGGATGTTGCGGCCGGCGGCGTCCCGCGCGGCGAGCACCATCGCCCGCCGGCGCGCCATCGCCGCCTGCCGCGCGTTGTTCTTGTTCCGGAACTTCATCGCCGCTCCGCGGGTGATGTCCGTGTTGTCGTCGTGCCTGCGGTAGAAGTAGAGCACCTCCGGCACGCGCACGACGTTGTACTTCTCGGACACCTTGAGGACCATGTCGTAGTCCTCCCCAAAGTTTGCGCAGTTGACCTCGTCGTATAGGCCGAACTCCTGGAGGACGCACTTCGGGAAGACGCGGAGCGCGCCGGCGCCCTCGCGGCGCAGGATCTGGTTGCGCGAGTAGCCGACGTGCGTGACGGGCTCGACGTCCGGGATCGGGTTGCCCATTTCGTCCATGAGGCGGTAGTAGCTGATGGCGAGGCCGCAGGTCGGGTCGGCCGCGAAGGGCGCGACCATCTTCTCGAGCGTCTGCGGCGCGTATTCGTCGTCGCTGTCGAGCTGGCAGATGTAGCGTCCACGGGCGGCGCGGATGCCCTCGTTGAGGGCGGAGGCGATGGTGCCTCCCGTGCCGTGGATGAGGCGCACGCGCGCATCCCCGGCCGCGATGTCCTCGACGACGCGGCATGTGCCATCCGCGGATCCGTTGTCCACGACGACGACCTCGAAATCCGCGAATGTCCCCGACAGCACCTTCTGGATCGCGTTCGCAATGAAGCGCTCACGGTTGAGGACGGGGATGACCACGGAGCAGGTGACGGGCTCGCGCTGCGCGGGGTAGGGAACCTCGTGCAGGGGCAGGTCAAGGAACGCGTGCCTGCGCCTGAGGGCGTCCTCGAACACGCCGGTGATCTCGGCTTCCATCTCCGGCGGGTAGAACACGTAGGAGAAGCCGCCCAGCGGGCCGAGTCCGGGCGAGAAGAGCGCCGTGCCGGAACTCGATGTCCCGTTGCCCGTGAAGTAGGTGTAGAGCGGGGTGGGTACCCGGACGAAGCGCCCGATTTCCGCGAGGCGCAGGTGCATGTCGTACTCCCATGCGTGCCTGAGTTCGCGGTGGAAACCGCCGACCCGGCGCACGGCGCGCAGGTCGTACAGGAGCATCGGGCCGAAGTCGAACCGCTCGTGCAGGCAGTTTTCGTGGTCGAGGAGGTTGACCTGGCGGACGGAGCCGCTGGCCTCGTCGGAGCCCTTGACGTGCATGTAGTCGGCATAGACGGCGACGGCGTCGCTCCTTCCGTCGAGCGCGCCGACAAGCTTCTCGAGGGAGCCCTCCGCGAACCGGACGTTGGGTGGAATGATCGCGCCGGCCTCCGCATCGGGAAAGCGGTCGAGCGCCTCGTGCCAGACCTCCGCCGGGCCGAGGCCACGGGAGTCGAGCCACTCCGCGCATTCCGCGAGGGGGATGGTGGGCAGGCCGGCGCCAGCCACGATCACGGCGTCGTCCGGGCCTAGTTGGGTGCGCAGGTAGTCGATCGCGATGGTGAGCTCTATGGGCACGGCGCCGCCGGAGTAGAAAATCCAGACGCACTTGGGCCGCCTCGGGCCCTCGGGAGCCTCCGGTTCCTGGGCCATCATGGGAAACTCGTCGGTCATGCGATCTCCTGTCTCCGCACCGGGTATGGGTTCCGTGTCCGAGTATGCCGCATTGTCGGGTGGCGGCATTTCCTCCGTTGGCGACTCGGTGCGTGCATCAACGACCGGGGTGGGCGTATCGGCAAGCAGTTCTTGCTCGGTGAGTCCGTGGTCCTCCTGCGTCGCGCCGCTTTGAGGCGGATCGGCGAAGAGGTCCTCCTGAAGGGCGGTGCCGACGAGGAGGGCCGGCTCCGCCTCCGGCGCGCCCGTGTCGGCGTCCGACGGCTCCATCGTCGCTGGTTCCGGCCCGGGTGCCGGGAGCATGTCCGGCTCGGGCTCCGGGGGCGATGTTGCGTGGGGGTCCTGCGCGGGGGGGGGTGCCGGTGCGCATTTCAGCCACTCGTCCGCCTGGTAGTCCGGGACGAGTTCGGCGAGCTTGCGGACGACCGCCGCGCCGTCCCCGCGGTCCGCGAGCGCGTCGAGCTCCTCGAGTCCGCTGCGC
This sequence comes from uncultured Candidatus Sumerlaeota bacterium, assembly GCA_964618855.1. Lineage (GTDB taxonomy): Bacteria > Sumerlaeota > Sumerlaeia > SLMS01 > JANRJK01 > CAZUCD01. The sequence continues at coordinate 465 of CAZUCD010000109.1, read as the reverse complement.
AGGACGCGCCACTCGGGGACGGTCTTGGGCGCGGTGGAAAAGAGCTTGCCAATCTCGGTCTTGGAGGCGCCTTCCTCGGACGTCAGGATCTCCTCGTGGAGTTTTTCCCCGGGTCGGAGGCCCACGTATTCGACCTTGATGCCCGCATCGGGACGGGCGATGGCGATCATGTTCCTTGCGAGGTCGGCGATGCGGATCGGCTCCCCCATGTCGAGGAGGAACAAAGCGCCCGGGCCGGGGAAGGACCCCGCCTGCAGGACCAGGGAGACGGCCTCCGGGATCGTCATGAAGTAGCGGGTCACGTCGGGGTGCGTGACGGTGACCGGCCCCCCCGCCTCGATCTGGCGCCGGAAGAGGGGGATGACGGAGCCGCGGCTGCCGAGCACGTTGCCGAACCGGACGGCGTGGAAGGTCGTTTTCGACTCGCGGCCGAGGGAGAACACGCACATTTCCGCGAGGCGCTTG
>CAZUCD010000108.1:0-12951 GCA_964618855.1 uncultured Candidatus Sumerlaeota bacterium | reverse complement strand
GACAAGGGAAATGTTCGCGAACGAAACTGGCGCGGCATTCGCTCCGATCCCTCCCGACATGATCCCTCGACCCGTTTCCCCTCCCCCGCTGCGGCTTGGCGTCGTACCCTACCTGAACATCCTTCCGCTCATCGAGGGACTGGATGCAAACATTCCCCGGTCGAACTGGATTCGGGCGACACCGCGGGAGTTGGCTGGGCTGCTGGGGTCGGGTGAACTCGATGTCGCGTCGTTGCCGATCTTTGAAGTACTGAGGGATGGGGGCTACTCGCTGATACCGAGCTGCGCCATCGCGTGCGACGGTCCGGTGAGGAGCGTGCAAGTTTTCTCCAAGGTGCCGATCCCGCAGATCCGGAGCGTCCTACTGGACCGGGCTTCTCTGACTTCCGCAAACCTGGCCCGGGTCATCCTGGCAGATGCCTACGGTTTGCGCCCCATCTGTGCCACAAGTTCGGCACCCCTGACGGCCGACTTTGACTGGCGGAGGCACGAGGCGGAGGCGTTCCTCTGCATCGGGGACACGGCGCTTCGTTGGGAGGGGGCGTTCCCGCACGCGCTGGACCTTGGCACCGCGTGGAAGGCGCTGACGAACCTGCCCTTCGTGTTCGCCGCATGGGCCGTGCGCCGGGATGCGAGCCTCTCCGGCGCGCAGATCGAGTGGTTTGCGGAGGCGAGGCGGCGGGGGGTCGACGCGATACGCGCAATCTCCGAGAGGCACGCGACGGCCGAGGCCATGGATGTCCGGGCGTTGGAGTCGTACCTGCGGGATGCGATCCGTTTCTCGCTCGGACGGCAGGAGCTTGCCGGAATCGCGGAGTATCGCAAGCGGCTGATCGCACACGGTTTGTTGCCTGATTCGGCGGCGCCTGTGCGGCTGATGATGCCCGGGGCCGAGCTTCCCGCCTACGGTTGAGCGCAACGCCTCATTGACGCGGTTGGGGTGGCGGCGGACGCTCCCCTCCGGCGCTCTCCCCAAGACCGCAAACGATGTCGATAGCACCAGACACGTCGCCCGTCCATCCGCCTTCCGAGGCGCTCGAATCCGAAGCGCCGCAGGAGACGCGCGGCAAGCCGGGACGGAAGGGCCGCTTCGCATTCAACGCGCACGACCGGATCGTCGTAATGCGCGTGCTCAAGTACGCCCACCCCTATCGCGGCATGATCGTCGGCGGGCTTCTGGTCGCCATCATCGCGAGCTTCATAGGCGCTGCCAACATCCTGGCGCTCCTGCCCGCGCTCGAGATCATGCTCGAGCCCGAGAAGCGGGAGGCGCGCGTGCACGACCTCACGAACTCCATCGCGAAGCTGGAGCGCAAGATCGAGTCCTTCCCCGCGGGCAGCGGGTTCGCATACTGGAAGGACAGCATCGAGATGCGCGGCGAGCTGCAGCGCAAGAAGCTGCAGGTCACGCTGACCGAGTTCATGGTGGACGAGCGGGAGAAGGCCGTCTTCTGGGTCGTGGGCGCGGTGGTGCTCATCCAGATACTCAAGGCGGTGCTGGAGTTCTTCGCGAAGTTCCAGCTCTCGAAGGCGTTCCTGCTGGCCACCAACCGGCTCAGGATGGACCTGTACGACCGGAGCCTCGCGCTGGACCTGGCTCACTTCCAGTCCGCCACGAGCGGCGAGTTAATCGGTCGCATCAACAACGATGTGCGCAAGGTGCGGGACATCTTCGGAACGATGATCAAGGAGGGGATCACAACGCCGTTCAAGGTGGCGTTCCTCTTCATCCTGCTGGTGATCCTGAACCCCAAGCTGACGCTGATCGTGGCGGCTGCGATCCCCGCGGTGATCATCCCGATCTCCCTGCTCGCGAAGAAGATCCGCAACATGGGAAGGATGGACGAACAGGAGGATGTCGGGCTGATCGACATCGTGGGGGAGACGATCCAGAGCCTCTCGATCGTGAAGGCATTCAACGCCGAGGAGCACGAGCGGCGGCGCTTCAGGAACAAGGCGCGCGCGATCACGAAGCGCCAAGTCCGCCGCGAGATGCTGCGCATGCTGGCGGACCCGTTCGTGGACGCGGTGACCGTGGCGGCGATGGGCGTGGTGATCTGCGTCGGCGCCTACCTGATCCTCAAGAGCTCCGAGGCCGACATGACGGCGCCGGCGTTCATCGCCTACGTCATCGCGCTCTCCCAGTTCTACCGTCCCCTCAAGACGGCCTCCGGCGCGTTCATCAAGGCGCAGAAGGGCATCGCGAGCGCCGACCGAATCTTCGAGATCATCGACCACACCCCGGCCATCGCGGACGCACCGGACGCGGTGGACGTGCCGACGCTGGCCGATGCGGTCCGGTTCGAGGGCGTCGAGTTCCGGTACGGCACGGAGCGGGACCTCGCCCTCAAGGGCGTGGACCTGCAGATTCCGCGTGGCAGGCGCATCGCGCTCGTGGGGCACAGTGGCTCGGGCAAGACGACGGTGGCGCGACTGGTGCCCCGGTTCTACGACCCGACGGCGGGCCGCATCACCATCGACGGGGTGGACCTGAGGCAGTCGAAGCTCGACTCACTGCGCCGCCAGATCGCCTTCGTGACGCAGGACACGATGCTGTTCAACGAGACGATCGGCTATAACATCCTCTATGGTCGGCCCGAGGCGAAGCAGGAGGAGGTGGTCGCGGCGGCCACGGCGGCCAACGCCCACGGGTTCATCTCCGAGATGCCGCAGGGCTACGACACGCAAATCGGCGAGCGTGGCGGGCAGCTCTCCGGCGGGCAGCGCCAGCGCATCGCCATCGCCCGCGCGATCCTGCGCAATGCGCCGATCCTCATCCTCGACGAGGCGACGAGCGCCCTCGACAACGAGTCGGAATCCGTGGTGAACGAGGCGCTGGAGCGCCTGATGGAGGGGCGCACGACGCTCGTGATCGCGCACCGGCTCTCGACGGTGCGGAAGGCGGACGAGATCCTGGTCATGCACGATGGACGCGTCGTTGAGCGGGGGCGCCACGACGACCTGCTCGCCATGGGGGGGCGGTACGCGGAACTGTGTGCCCTTGCCGAACTGCGCGACTCCGAGGACCGGCTGCCCTCGGCCAATCCATCCTGATCAGGGTCAGACGAACTCGAGCTCGACGGGCTCGGGTATGAACTTGAGGCGGTGCGCCTCGTCGAGGAAGCGGGCCACGGCGGCGCGGCCGCGATCCCCAAAGTCCACGGTCAGGTCGTTGACGTACATTCCGACGAAGCGGTCCGCGAGGCCCTCGTCGAGGCCGCGCGCCCATTGCAGGGAGTGGCGCAGCGCGGGGCTGCGATGGGCGAGCCCGTACGCGATGGACTCCGCCATGTACCCCTTGATGCGCGCGATCAGGTCCGCGCCGAGCGCCTTGCGCACCACGTTGGCGCCGAGCGGAAGGGGCAGCCCTCCGGTCCGTTGGTACCACCACTCGCCCAGATCCACGATCTTCTCCATCCCCTCGGTGCGGTAGGTGAGCTGCCCCTCGTGGATCAGCAGCCCGCAGTCCGAGTCTCCCGCCCTCACGTGGTCTATGATCTTGTCGAACGGAACGACCTGATAGTCGAACTGGTCCGTGCCGAGGTAGAGCTTGAGGGCGAGGAAGGCGCTTGTCATGCGTCCGGGGACCGCGATGCGCTTGTGCCGCAGCTCGATGGGCCGGAATGGCTTCGGGGAAACGACAATCGGCCCGTAGTTGTCTCCCATAGAGGCTCCACACGGTAGCAGGGCGTACTTGTCGAGCACGGATGCGTAGGCGTGGATGCTGATCGCGCTGACGTCGATCTCCTCGCGGAGGGCGCGTTCGTTGAGGGTCTGGATGTCCTGGAGGATGTGCTCGAAGTGGAGTCCCGGCGTGGGAATGGCGCCACAGGCGAGGCCGTAGAACATGAAGGCGTCGTCGGGGTCGGGCGAGTGTCCCAGGGTCAGGGTGCGTACGGGGGCTGTGAGGGACATGCTTCGGCTTTCGCAGGAAAGGTGTGGACGATCGGGGAGGTGTGGGGTTGTATCCACTGCACGGGGGCGGGGGCAAGTTTCGAGCCTCATGATCGGGAGGAATCCGACCGACTCCGGACGTGCGCCAACGAGGGGAACTTGGCTCCAAGGGCGGTTGCAGTGCGGCTGTGCGACCCTCCGCCGCGTCGTCCTTCACTGGGCGCGTCGGGGGTGGAGTATCCCTGCCCGACGGGGCCGCTCAAGCTGCAACTTCTGCGCGCGTACTCGGAGCGCCGGCGGGAGGAACGATGGCGCGCATACGTCGTCGGGGACTCGTCCGCCGCCGCCCGGCTGAACGAGTCGCTCCAGTTCGTCAATCGCGGACGGGGCATCCTCCGGATCGACCGGCATGTCCCGTGGAGTGCGGACGGCAACCGGCTGGCGCTGCTGGTGGAGGATGGGCCCTGTCTGGCGCTGCTCGACGTGAGGACCGGATCGCTCTCGGAACGGCCGCTGGGGAGCGGCGTATGGGGGCTCTTCTGGTCCCCGGTCCATGACGTGTTGGCCGTGCTGGCGCAGGACAGGATCGATGTCTTCTCCGGCAGCGGCGGGGCGATTTCCAGGATCGAGTGGAAGGCCTCACCTCCCTATCCAGTCTTCGCGGACTGGTGGAAGCGCACGGGGGAGATGTTCGTGATCGGGAGATTTGCACCTGAGATGAGGAGCGCGGCGCGATTCCACTCCCCGGAGGATGGCCGCCTGCTCGCCGAGCATCCCCTGGACCCGCGGGACATCGTGCCGACCGACCACCCTGACTTCGACCTGATCCCACGCGAGGAAACCTCGATCGAGATTTTCGCGGGCGCGCCGGCGCTCGGCAACCTGCTCGACATCTGGAGCCAGGGTGAGATCGACCACGACGGTGGCGGGCTCGTCCTGAAGACGTTTCGGCCGGTTGGTGATGCCGAGACGAAACACTTCGGCAGGGTCTGGCCGGTGGACCCGGTGTGGGTTCGCGTGGACTTCGCCTAGGGCGGGGCGTGCGTGGACTCAGCGAGGGCAAGGCGCACCGCCTCCGCGATGAGGCGCATGCCGGCCTGATTCAGGTGAATCTCGTCCCCTTCCTCGAGGAACCTCCCGCGTTCTGGTCCATCGAGCGCAGGGGAGAGGTCGACGATCTGCGCTCCCCCGGCGAGGGCGGCGGCCCGCACGGCCGCGCGGTAGGCGGCCGGGTCTCCCGGACGAAGATGGAAGCCGATGTGTTCCGCAGGAAAGTGCGGGAGCACGACGATTCGGCTGAGTGCGCTCGTGGCGTTGAGTGCCGCGGCAACCAAACTCTCGGTCTCCGACGGAGTCAGCCGCGGCGAGGTGCCCACGGGGGGCGTCCTGCGCCAATCGGTCAAGGAGAGGCCCCAGGCGGCGAGGCGCGAGGTGCGCTCCAATGCGAGGACGGCGCGATTGGGGATGTCCGGCCGGCCGCGGGTCAGCGCATCCGGCAGCGCGGAGGGATAGGGGTCGTTCGTCCCGACGGCTACGATGACGGCGTCGGGTTCGAAGAGAGGGATCTCCCGCATGGCGGCGTGTGAGGCATTCCACGAGCTCCAGCCGGGGACGGACACGTTGGCGACGAAGACGCGCTGGATGGCTGGTCCGCTCGTCAGAACATCCTCGAGCTTGGCCGGCCAATCCGGCTCGTCGAGCCTGACCGAATTCGAGTCCCCCAGGACGAGGATGCGAAACTCCCCCGGCGGGTGCGGCACGGGCCAATCGCGCGCGCCCTTGAATCCGCGGGCGGTCACATCGTAGGCGCCGTGCCGGGGCTCGGTCAGGACGAAGCCGCACTGCGGATCGGCGACGAGGAAGGGGTCGCCGGGCGGCATGGATGGCATCGGCGCCAGGATCCGCGCGGCGAGTTCGAGCGAGAGCAGGAGCGCGCAGGCCCACCTGACGGGACGGAGACCGCGTCGGACCCCGCCTGCGCGATCAGGTGGTTGCGGCGCTGTCATCCGATGGACGTGAGCGAAGCACGGGGCCCGCGGCGAGGCTCGACAGGAACACGAGCCCCGCGACGGCGATGATGACAGATCCGGCGGGGTAGTCCAGGGCGGCGGACGCCACCAGCCCGCCCTCAACGGATGCGAGGGCAACCACGACGGACAGGACGAGCATCTGACGGAGGCTGCGCGACAGGTTGCGCGCCGCGGCGGCGGGGATCACCACGAGCGCCGTCACGAGGACTGCCCCCATCAGCCGAACGCTTGCCGCGACGGACATCGTCAGCAGCATCAGGAAGGCGAGCGAAACGGCGCGCGTCCGGACGCCAATGGCGCGGGCGTACTCGGGTTGGAGCGTGAGCATCGTCAAGGGGGCGCGGAACTTCGCGACGAACGCCGCCAGCAGCGCCAGCAGCACTGCGAACACGGCAATGTCCCCCTTCCGGACCCACAGGATGCTGCCGAACATCGCCTCCATCATCGCGGTGTTTGAGTTCCCCCCGGTCGCGCGGACGACCAGCAGGTTCCCACCGGCAACCATGATCGCGAACACGATCGCTATGGTGGTGTCCGTCTTCAGCGCACCGCGTGATTCGAGCCGGTCGATCGCGAGGGCCGTCACGAGCGACAGCGCAAACAGCGTCGCCAGGAAGAGCACAGGATCGCGGACGGGACTGAGCCCGAGGAGGAGCGCGACGCCGACGCCCGCTATGGTCGAGTGGCCAATCGCCTCGCCGAAGAAAGACATCCCGCGAAGGACGACGTAGGTGCCGAGAATGCCAAGCAAGGGTGCCATGAGCAGCCCGGAAACGAGCGCGTACTGCATGAAGTCGAGGCCGAGAACCTCGCCAAGCGTCGTCATGGCTTCGAGTCCACGCCGTCGCTTCCGGAATTGGCACCCTTGTGCCTGCGGATGATCTCTTCGATTTCCCCGTAGCTCTGGCGCGTGACGTCGCGCGTCTCCTCGAGTGCGTGGACGAGCTCCGCCCGGAAGTCCTTCACCGCGATCTGGACGATCCAGATGAGGAGGATGAACGCGACGCCGTACCATGAGAACAGGGTGCGAGGGTCCGCGTGGAGGTGTTCCTCGGCGAGGTCCAGCGTCAGCAAGTGCGCACCGAGGAGGCCGACTACGACCGAGCCCAGGGTTCGCCTGCGGAAACGGGCATAGTGGTGGCGCGAGAGGCGGCCCTCGCGGCGCGCCTCCCCGAACTGGATCACCTCGTAGCAGAAGCCAAACACGAGGCCCCCGCAGAGGATCAGGCCCAGGACGACGCGGGTTTCGAGGGTCATGGGGATGCCGGACGCGGGCAGGGGGGGACCGGGACGGGGACGAAGTGCTTTTGTGTGTCACTCCGTCCCCGCTCTCCCACCTTCCGATTATCCGCCGCCCTTGCCGGGGATTCCGGGGCGGGTCATGGCGATGGGGTCCATGACCTTGGCGATCTGGGCCTCGGTGAGGAGCCCCTTCTCACGAATGACCTCTATGACGGTCTTGTGGGCGGCGGCCGCCTCCTTGGCGACGGCTGCGGCGTTCTTGTAGCCGATGTGGACGTTGAGGGCGGTCGCGAGCCCGAGGGAGCGCTCCGCGTAGTCGGTGCAGCGCGCCCGGTTGGCAACGATGCCGCGTACGCAGAGGTCGGTCATCTGGCGAAGCGTCGTCCCCATGATGTGGAGCGATTGGAGGATGTTGTGCGCCATGACCGGCATCATGACGTTCAGCTCGAGCTGTCCGGCCCCGACCGCCCAGGCGATCGTCGTGTCGTTGCCGATGACCTGGAAACAGACCATGTTGGCCATCTCCGGCATGGAGGGGTTCACTTTGCCGGGCATGATGGAACTGCCGGGTGCAATGGCGGGGAGGACAATCTCGAAGAGCCCCGTCGTCGGGCCGGACGAGAGCAGGCGGAGGTCGTTGCAGATGCGCGAGACCTCCAGCGCGAGATTGCGCAGGGACGAGGAAAACTCGGCGATGGGGCGCTGGGACTGCATGGCCTCGCACATGTCCGCCGAGGGGGAGAGGTCGCGGATGCCGGTGATCCTGCGGAGGTTGGCGACGATTTCCTCGCGGTACCCGGGACCCGTGTTGAGGCCCGTGCCGGCGGCGCTCCCGCCGATGCCGAGCTCGCAGACCCCCTTGCGGGCGTTCAGGATTGAGGCGCGGCACTTCGCAATCGCCTCTGCGTAGGCGGTGAACTCCTGCCCGAGGCGGATCGGCACGGCGTCCTGCAGGTGCGTGCGGGCGCTCTTGAGGATGCGGTCGAACTCCTTCCCCTTGGCGCGCAGCGCCTTCTCGAAGTCCACGAGGGACTGATCGAGGTAGTCGCGGTAAACGAGCAACGCTGCGAGGCGGATCGCCGTCGGGAAGGTGTCGTTCGTGGACTGGCCGAAGTTGACGTGGTCGTTCGCGGACACAGGATCGTACGTACCGCGCCTGCCGCCGAGGAGTTCATTGGCCCGGTTCGCGAGGACCTCGTTCACGTTCATGTGGAAGGAGGTGCCGGCGCCCATCTGGAACACGTCGACGGGGAACTGGTCGCGCAGGGAGCCGGCGAGGATCTCACGGCTGGCGGAGACGATGGCGTCGGCCGACTTGGCCGAGATCAGACGGCCCTTCCGGTTCGCCTGCGCCGCCGCCATCTTTAGCATGACGTAGGCGTCCACGAACTTCGGGTGGGCGCGCATGCCGCTGATGGGGTAGCTGGCGAGTGCGCGCTGCGTTGTCGTGCCCCAGTACGCCGAGGCGGGAATGACGACGTCGCCGAGGGAGTCCTTTTCGATGCGGGTCTTGGCTGCCATGGATTCCTGGTTGGAGTGGGAAGTGGTGGGCGCCGATGCAGGCGTCCCGACACGATTCAACGGAAACTCGATTCCTGCGATTCTCGTCTTTCGGCTCTTGAATCTCGACTCTCAGATGACGGTGCCGTCCGGGATGACGGAGTTCTTGGGGATCAGGACGATGCCATTGCGAATGCAGTAGTTGGGGCCGTCCTCCTCCTGGACGTTGCGGGCGTTGATGATCTTCACGCCGCGTCCCATGCGGACATTCTTGTCCACGATGGCCTTGCGGATGGTGCACTCGTCGCCGATGCCGAGGGGCACGGGCTTTGCCGCGCCGCGCAGGGGGTCCTTGACCGAGTCCTCATAGTAGTCAGCGCCCATCAGGATGGACTCCTCAATGTGGCAGCCGCGGCCGATGCGCGCACGCAGGCCTATGACCGCACGATCAACCCTCGCGCCATCGATCCGTATGCCCGGGGCAAGGAGTGTGCGGTTGATCGTCGATTCGCGGACGAGCGAGTTTGGCAGGTTGCGCGACCGCGTGTAGATCGGCGCCGCAAGCGAGGTGAAGTCGAACGGCGGGTTGTCGTCGGTCATCATCATATGCGCCTTGTAGAAGGCCTCGATGGTGCCGATGTCCTCCCAGTAACCCACATGGATGTGGCCCAGGACGCGGTTGCGCCGGATCGAGTCCGGTATGATGTCCCGCCCGAAGTCCTTGAGCTGCGTCTCGCGCATCCACCAGTCGAGCGTGGATCGGTTGAAGAGGTACACGCCCATCGACGCGAGGAAGGTCTCCCCGAAGGGAAGTGCGTCGCCAAACTTCGCGAGGACCGTCTTGGGAGCCTCGAACCCGGACTGGGCCTCGAGGGTCTTGGGCTTCTCCGTGAAGTCGGTCACGCGGGACCACGGGTCGATCTTCACGAGGCCAAAGTGGTGCGCGCCGGAGCGGTGGACGGTGTTGAGGGCGACCGTGATCTCGGCGTCCTGGCGGACGTGCTGCTCGACCATCTGGCGGTAGTCCATGAGGTAGAGTGCGTCGCCGGGAAGGATGAGGACGAGGTCGCAGTCGTGGTTCTCGAGGATGCTCCACATCTTGCGGATGGCGTCGGCAGTCCCCTCGAACCAGGAGGAGCTGTCGGCCCGCTGCTCGGCGGCCAGGATGTCGACGAATCCCTCGCTGAAGTCGTCGAATTTGTAGGATTGCGAGATATGCCGGTTGAGCGAGGCGGAGAGGTACTGCGTCAGCACGAAGACCTTGCGCAGCCCGGAGTTGATGCAGTTGGAGAGGGCGATGTCGATTAGGCGGTACTTGCCGGCAAGAGGCACGGCGGGTTTCGCGCGCACCTGCGTCAGCGGATAGAGGCGCGTGCCGGCGCCTCCACCGAGGATCAGCGTGAGGACGCGCATCATCTCGGCCATCGTGTATGCCCCCGGCAGGTCTCGTGGAAAGCGATTGATTTGAGCGCCGCGAGGCCCGGGGGACAAGTCAAAGCGGACTCACCGCACCCGCTTGCCATCCGCCCCCTGCCATGTTTCCCTCCGGGGAGAGGGTCCACGACCGGGGATGCAAGAACAGCCAGGAACGCCCGCGACACCGCCGGACCTGCCGGATGACACGGAGGTCTCCTACAATCCCGATCGGTCGAGGATTGGGGACACGCCTGCACCAACCGAGCAGCCTGCCGCCGGAAGTGCGAAGACTGCGATCCCGCGTTCCGTCGGCTTCGAGTTCCAGTCGCGCATCGGGGAGGGTGGCTTCGGAGAGGTCTGGTCGGCGCTGCAGGTGAGCCTCGGTCGCGTGGTTGCCGTGAAGCGGCTGAAGGAGGGATCAGGCGAGGGCAGCACGACTAGGGCCCCGGAGGCGATGCGGGCTGCGTTCCGGCAGGAGGCCCTCACCACGGCCGCGCTGGACCACCCGAACATCGTCCCCGTCTACCAACTCGCAAAGGACGAGGAGGGGCAGGACCTGCTGGCGCTGAAGCTGGTGCGCGGGGACCCATGGCAGCGGCTCCTTCGCGCGGAACTGGCCCAGCTCCCGGTGGAGGAGTACCTGGCGCGGCACGTGGCGATCCTTGCAAGCGTCGCGCAGGCAGTCGCGTTCGCGCACTCGCGCGGGATCGTGCACCGCGACCTGAAGCCCTCGCAGGTGATGATCGGGGAGTTCGGCGAGGTGCTGCTGATGGACTGGGGTTTGGCGCTCGCCCATGACCCGACTGCGGGGGTTGTCGACGCCGGGCACGGTGGCAGGTTCCGACTGGCGACGTGCGCCGACGCGAGCAACCCCGCGGGAACCGTGGCGTACATGGCCCCGGAGCAAACGCATCCCACGGCGGAGAAGATCGGACCGTGGACGGATGTCTACCTCCTCGGCGCGACGCTCTACTATGTGCTGACGGGTTCGCCGCCGCACGTTGGTTCGGGGCCGGTCCAGGTGTTCTACAACGCTCACTGCGGATTCGTTCGGCCGGCGCGGGAGGCTTGTCCGGGTCGCCCAATCCCGGCCGACCTGGAGCGGCTCGCGATGCGGGCCATGGCGGCGGATCCGCATCAGCGCATTGCTTCGGCCCGGGACTTCGTCGCCGGCCTGAATGACTTCCTGACGGGCGCAAGCCGGCGGCGGGAAGCTGAGCGCCTCCTCGCCGAGGCCCGGGCGGCCCTCGCCGCGCCGGCTCCTCGCGAGGCCCGCGCACTGTACGACAGGCACGGGCACATCGACCGCCTGCTATCGCAGGCGATCCAGCTCTCACCCTCGCTGGACGCGGCAAGAACCCTGCGGCAACGCAACCTTGCCGAGCAGTCGGAGGCGGAGATCGCGCACGGGGACCTGATCCTCGCGCGCCTCCATGTCGAGGACATCGAGCGGGATGGCGGGGGTGACGCCGGGGAAGCGGCGAGACTGCGCGCAGCCCTCGACGCGGCTTTTGCGCGACGGCGCCGGGAGCGGCGGCAACGCATGGCGCTCGCCGGGGTGGCGGCCGCGCTGCTGATCATCGCGGCGGTGGCGGCATTCTTTGGGGCGAGGCAGCGGCAGGCACGCGAGGTTGCGGTGCTGCGCGCAGAGAAGGAGGAAGCGCGCGCCGGGGAGCAGGCGAGGCTGCGCGGCCTCTTCGAGCGCGCCAACGCCCTCCGCGTCCGGGAAATTGAACTGGCGGGCGAACTGGCGAGGACCGCTCCCCTGCCGGAGTCGCTGGCCCCGGGGGAGCGCGAACTGCACGCCATCACACGCGCGACCGAGGGGGGAACGCTCGCGAGCCTCCTCGCGAGGCGGGACGAATTGCGCCGCGAACGCATGGAGCTCGCGACGGGGGGCATTCCGCTCGGGGGCGAACCGTTCGAACTGGCACTCGCCGAGGCGAATGTCGCCATCGGCCGTGCTGGTTCACGCGCGGAGGCGCTTGCCGCATACGAACTGTATGGCCGCGCCGCGGGGGTGGATGCGTCCGCACCCGAGCCGCAGATGGGCCTCGGCATCTCCGCCTCGCGGGCGGGTTACCCGACCAGCGCCACGATGCACCTTGATCGCGCCGCGGACCTGATGCGTGCGGCGCGTGGAGATTCCCATCCCGACTATGCTCGCGCGCTGGCGCTCGCAGGGGCGGCGTACGGTCAGCTCGATCCGTCGGCCGAGGCATATCGCACCTACTTTCGCAGGAGCCTGGACGTCCTCGAACCCCAGTGGAGGAGCACTTCCATCGCGCTTGCGGAGGCGCACCTCCAACTCGGCGACGCGCGCCGCGCCGCGGAGTTCTCATCGAACACCCTCGCGGTGGCGATCGACCGCCACGGGGAGGATGCCATGCAACAACTCGGCCCCCGAATGGTCCTGGCGCGGGCTCTCGCGGAACTCGAGGATGGCGACGGCGCGGAGGAGCAGGTGCGGCGCTCGCTGGCGCTCAGGGAGCGGTTCTTCGGTTCGGACCGGCCCGAGTTTGCGATGGCACTGGACATGATGGCCGTGCTTGAACTGCGCGCCGGACATGCGCGCGAGGCGGTCGCGAACCTGCGCAGGGCGCGGGAGATCCTCGCCGCGGACGCGCAGACCTCGGAATCGGTGGCGATGGCGGGGGTGCTCTCGGGGCTGGCCGCGGCGCTGGCCGACCTGGACGAAGGGAAAGAGGCGCTCGTTGTGATCGGTGAGTGCCTTGCGATCCGGCGGGCGCGCCTCGGCGGCGAGCACCCGGACGTCGCCGCCGCGCTCGCCACGAAGGCGGATATCCTCCACAAGCTCGGCCGGCATGAGGAGCTTGAATCCGTCCTGCGGGAGGCGATGGCGATTTCC
>CAZUCD010000107.1:0-12974 GCA_964618855.1 uncultured Candidatus Sumerlaeota bacterium | reverse complement strand
CCGCCGGAGAGCTGGCTGATCTGCCGGCCGGCGAACGACTCCATCCCCACCTTGCTCAGGGCCTCGCGCGCCCGGTCACGGTGCCGCCCCCGCACGAACCGGAACCACCCGATCTCCCGGTACAGTCCCATCGTCACGACGTCGAGCGCGGTGACGGGAAACTCCCAGTCGACGCTCTCGCGCTGGGGGACGTAGGCGACGCGGCCGCGCACGCGGGAGAGTTCCTCCCCGAAGAACCGCACCTGGCCTGTGGCCGCGGGGACGAGGCCCAGCGCCGACTTCAACAGGGTGCTCTTTCCCGCGCCGTTCGGGCCCACGATGGCGACGAGCTGCCCGGCAGGGATGGCGAGGTCCACGTCCCACAGGACGGGCTTGCGCTGGTAGGCGACGGTTAGGTCGCGGACCTCCAGTGGGACCGGGGCCTGCGGGCTGGTGGAGTTTTGGAGGAGGGCGGGGGCAGCCTGGCTGGCGGTGTTGGAGTTCATGTTGGCCGGGGAAAGTTAGCCTTGGCTAATCTTGTGCGCGCAAGCGAATTCCGGCGCGCAACAGCCGTTTTCCGTTGCCACCACCGTCCGCGAGGCTAGCCTTCCCAACCTGTCGTGGGCGATTAGCTCAGCTGGTTAGAGCGTTGGTCTCACATACCAAAGGTCAGTGGTTCGATCCCACTATCGCCCACCATCAACAACCCGTCGGACAGGCAGTGAGGCGTTTCATCGGAAGGCGGGGTTGCGCGCGCAATCGCCGCATGGCAGACAGCACCCCCCCATGACCCCGAAGAACTGGCACCCCGATTCCTGGCGCAGCCATCCCGCGGCGCAGGCGGTGGAATATCCCGATGCCGATGCGCTCAACCGCGCCGTGGCGCGCCTGCGGGACATCCCGCCCCTCGTGACGAGCGCCGAGATCGAGCGTCTCCGCGACCGCCTCGCGGGTGTTTCGCGGGGAACGGGATTCCTCCTCCAGGGGGGGGACTGCGCGGAGACGTTCGCGGAGTGCCGCCCCGACGCCATCACAGCGAAGATGAAGATCGTCCTGCAGATGAGCCTCGTGCTCTCGCAGGGACTGAAGCTCCCGGTGGTGCGCGTGGGGCGGATTGCAGGGCAGTACGCCAAGCCGCGATCGACGCCGGTCGAGGCCCGCGGCACGGACTCCCTGCCGAGCTACTTCGGCGACCTCGTCAATGCCGAGGCCTTCGACTCCGACGCCCGCCGCCCGGACCCGGCGCGCATGCTGGAGGGTCACTCGCACGCCGCGATGACGCTCAACTTCATCCGCGGCCTCATCGAGGGCGGCTTCGCGGACCTGCACCATCCGGACTACTGGGATTTGGCGTTCCTGGACAGGGACGGCCTGCACCCGCACCATCGCGAGGAGTACACGCGCATCAAGACGTCGATAGCCCAGGCGATCGAGTTCTTCGAGGCCATCAGCGGGCACTCGATCCCGGACCTGGCGCGCGTCGAGTTCTACACGAGCCACGAGGCGCTCGTGCTTCCCTACGAGTCGGCGCTGACCCGGCGCGTCCCGCGCCGCGAGGGTTTCTACAACCTGAGCTGCCACCTGCCTTGGATCGGGAACCGCACGAGGCAGCTCGACGGGGCCCATGTCGAGTACGCGCGGGGCATCAGGAACCCGGTCGCGGTCAAGGTCGGGTCGGGGAGCGATCCCTCCGAGATTGCGCGGCTGGTCGAGGTTCTCGACCCCTACGGCGAACCGGGGAGGCTAGTGCTAGTGGCGCGCTTCGGGGCCGAGCGCGTCGGCAGGGAACTTGCCCCGCACATCCGCGCAGTCGCCGCCACGGGCCGGCCGGTCTCGTGGACCTGCGACCCGATGCATGGCAACACGCGCTCCGCGGAGGGAGGGCGCAAGACGCGCTCCTTCGACGACATCCTGCGCGAGGTACTCCTCTCCATCGATGTGCACGCGGCGGAGGGTTCCCGGCTCGCGGGCATCCACGTCGAGCTCACGGGCGAGAATGTCTGCGAATGCGTCGGGGGGGCGTCGGGCGTGACGGAGGGGGACCTGGCCAACGGCTACGCGTCGGCGTGCGACCCGCGGCTCAACTACGACCAGGCGATGGAGTTGGCCTTCGCGATTTCCTCCCGGCTGAAGCGCTAGCCCGGCGCGCGCATGGGCGTGTGCATGAGGCTCGAGGCAAAGTGCGGATAGTCCGACGGCTCGCGTACGCACGAGACAACAAACGAAGGATCGTCGATGCCATAGAGCGCGCCGGGATGAACGAGCCACCCGGTGGAATGCAGCGCCCGCACCGCCCAGTCCGCTGGGTAGTCCGGCGGAAGGGGGACGACCCTGTGGACGCCCCCATCGGGCCGCGTCGCAGGGAAGCCCTCCCCTTCCAGCCCCCGTGCCAGCGCTTCCTGCCGGCTGCGCACGGCCCCGGACAATGTGGCCACGACGTCCATGCACTCCCCAAGCAGCCGTGGGATCAGCGCAGCGGTGGCATCGCTGACGGGAAGGAACGCGTCCGTGGCGTAGGCAAACGCCTGTACAGTCCCTGCAACCAGAACGCGATCCCCGGTCGCGGATATCCACCCCCCCTTCCAGCCGGGGAGGCTGAACATCTTTGAGATTCCGTTCAACGTGAGGACCAGCGGAAACCCGAACTCCGCCAGGGATGGCCGGGCGCAGCGTGACACGGGATCGACCATGAACTCGCGGAACACCTCGTCCACGACAAGGGCGAGCCCGCGCCGGGCGCAGATGCGCCCCAGCTCGCGCAGGGTCTCAGCCGAGGGAACCATCCCCGTCGGATGATGGGGCGACACGAGGGCTATCGCGCGGGTGGACGGGGTGATTTGAAACTCGACTTCGCCGGGATCGAGGCTCCACGCGGACGGATGTCGGAACGATCCCGGCGGGCGAAGGTGGTAGTTGCGGGTGCGCGCCCCGGCCATCCGGGCGAGGTCATCGAAGAGCGGATAGGTCGGGCGGGGCACGAGTACCTCTCCCCCGCCATCGAGGAGGAGACGGAACGCAAGGAAGTAGGCGAAGCTGGTCCCGGCTGTGAGGATGATGGCGGAAGGGTCCGCGGGAGCGCCGTCCCCCCGTTCATAGTGCGCAATGGCCTCCCGCGCGGCCGGCGGGCCCTGCGGATCGGGCCGATAGCCGGCGATGGACGGCAAGATCCCAGCGACGAGTTCGGCGAGGCGGTCCTGCGGGAACACGAGCCCGTGGTCGTGCGGACTCGCAGACACCATGTCGAGGACAGGCAGCCCGAGCAAGCGCCGCGACTCCGCCACGGCAGCCAGTTCCGAGGGCTCGCCCTGCGACCAGTCCTCCATGAGCCGTGAACCGGGGATCACGGATCGCGTGGTTCACGAAGATGGTACGTCACAGGGCCCGCGGCAACTCGGCCGGCGGGACGGTAGCAAGCGCGCAGTGCGTCGCGTGTCGAGTCGGCAAACCCGAACAGTACGGGGTCCGTGTCCACATCCTGCAGCGTGACAACCAGCGCGAACTCCCGCCCCCGGATGCGGGCGTCTAGGGGGGAAAGGTCCGCTGCTCCCTCGCGCGCCAATTGTGCTGCGATGAATGGTTGGTATGTGACGGGCATCCCGAGCCTCGTGAGCGGAACGGGGTCCTCGCACAGGACGGGGCCCTCTGCGGCCACGATGCGGGACTCAAGGAGAGCCGTGCCTTCCGCCTGGGCCGCCGTTGGGGTGGAGACGTTCGCGAGTATCTCCCGCCGGTGCGGGGGAAGCGGCAGCACAAAGTGCAGGGCGAGGGCCGCGGCGAGCACGCGCGACCGGATCCCTTCCGCATCTGCGAGCCGAAGTCCTATCCAGAGCGCGAGCGCGATCTGGAAGTCGATCAGGTAGTTCGCGGCGGCTCCCGCCTTCGCGAGCGAGAGCGCCTCGATGCAGGAAACGATGAGCCAGCCCGTGGACATGGCCCGGAGTGGTTCCTCCGACCCGGCCCTTCGGAGAAAGTACCAGGCTGCGGGCACGGCAAGGATCAGCGGCCCGTTGAACAGAGCCACGTGGCGGACCCAAAACCGGAGTTGGTCCCAGTGCATCTCGTTCGCGTTGTAGGCGACGAGGTGGAGCCAGGCCTGCCCGCGCGTGGCCAAGAGCAGGGCGACTCCTGTGGCGGCGAATGCGAGAGCGAGTTTCCCGCCGAAGGCCAGCGCACATCCGCGACCGTGGATCCGCCACAACACGGCCAGGGCCACAACCGTGGCGAGGACCTGCGTTTGCTTCGTGAACGCAGCCAGCAGCAGGCATGCCCCCGCTGCGTACCAGATGCGGGGCGATGCCGCCCTGGACACGAGGATCAAGCCCCACAGCGCCAGGGCCGCCGCAGGCAGGTCCACGCGAGCAAATGGGGACCAGTAGGCAAACTCGTAGGAACCGAGCGGCAGCAGCGCCGCGATGCCGGCCGCCTCCGGCGACCTGGTGCCCGCGTGCACCGCGAACCCGAGTCCGAGCACGATGGCCAGCAGGGACGCGGCCACGATGGCGCGGCCGTGCGCGAGCGAAGGGCTTCCCGTCCCGGCGGCGGCGGCCATGGCAGCGGGATAGAGCGGCGGGTAGTTGCCGACCAGGTACAGTCCATTGCCAACCTGCGGGTACATGGACTCCCCCGCCCTCAGCCGTTGCGCCTGGACGACGAGGAATCCCTCCTCCCGATCAAGCGCGAATGGGAACGCGATGGCAGCGGGGAGCTTCCGCAGCGTCGGGATCGCCTGCCAAACGGCGAGCGCGAGGAGGAGGAGCAGGACAAGCCGCGCCGGCCTCGTATAGGGACACGGTGTCGCCTGCGGGGCAGACTCATCCCCTGGCATGGAGGACACGTTGGACGGCCTCCGCCACCGTCGATCCGCGAAGGGCCTGCATGCACGTCGGGGACTTGTCGCACGACTTCAGGTAGCAGGGTGAGCAGGGGAAGTCCGTCACGATCTTCTCCCCAAGCCCGTGCAGGTCCACCTCCTGCTCGCATGTCGGCCCGAAAAAGGCCACGATTCCACGATCAAGCGCGGTCGCCACGTGCATCGCGAGGGAATCCGAGGTGACGATGACGCTGCACGCCTCCACCAATGCGAAGAAGGTCTCGAGCGGATTGTGCGTGCCCGAGTCGAACAGCTCCGTTCCAGCCTGATCCGAGCATGCGGACAGGAGCTCGCGATGCACTTCCGCCTCGCGCGGTCCACCGAGGAGCAGGATAGCCAGGTCGCGTGCAGCCAGGATCCTGATCAGTTCCACCATGCCATCTACGGTCCAGCCCTTGGTGGCAAACGCGGGTCCGCACCCTGTGTTGAGGCCGACGATGGGGCGGTTGCGGGGAATCTCGATGCCATCGAGGATCGCGCGGGCTTCGCGGCGGGCCGCGTCGGCGACGTGCAGCCTGAACCTGTCGTTGTGAAACTCCAACCCGAGCATGTCATGGACGATGTGCGGGGCGGTCTTGCGGTTGATGCGAAACTTGAACTCATCGCTCAGGCCGAGGCGGAGGGCCTCCATCGCGCCTTCATTCCAGATCGTTACGGTGTTGTGGGGTGTGGGTGCAAATCCCTGGCGGAAGTCCGCGGGGAGGCGCGCGGACAGCGCGAGGGCATGCGCGTCCTTGTCGAGGCAGGCGATGCGGGAGAAGTGCCGCCCCTCGAGGGCGCCGAGACCGGAGGGGGTGAAGGCGCGGATCTCGTCCACGAGCGGGTCCCGGACGATCGCCTCGCTGCCGGGATCCGTCAGCCACACGAGCCAGCACCCGGGGTGCTGGCGCCGAAGTCCCGGTAGGATGGACTTGGTGCGAAGGACGTCCCCCATTGCACCGAGCTTGATGACCAGGACCTGGTCCCCGCGGGGGGCGTAGTGTGGGCATCCTGGGCAGCCCTCGTGCTGCCGACAGGGCTTGTAGCCCGTGTAGTGGCGGCAATCGAGCTTGATCTCGTCGAGGCCGATGGTGGCGAAAGTCTTATCCATGTCGTGGGTGCCGCCGCCGTTTTGGGGGTAGGCCGTCCGAGTGGCGAGGGGTTTTGGTGCGGAGGGTCTTGTCCCCCGGGAAAGCTGCAAGCATGAGTGGTTCGATGACGACGACGATTGGCACGGCAACCGAGAGCGCGGGGATCCCCGCGCGGCTGCGCAGCATTGCGCAGCGGCACTCGGCGCGGCTGTCGCTCGCGCTCCTCGTCCTGGTCCTCGGGATGATCGTCGCGCTGCCGTGGAAGGATGGCACCAAGGCGCTTCGCGTCGCGGCCACGTTCGGGATTCCTGCCCTGGCGGGGTGGCTGGCGTGGGCCGGGCTGCTGGGGCCCGAGGCGGCAGGCAGGTTCTACAAGCCCATCGGGGCGGTCTTCGCCGCGATAGGGATCAGCACGGTCCTGAGCATGGCGCCCGCCTACAGCGCCGTGGCCATCGTGGAGGAGATTCTCCCGAACATGGCGATCTTCCTCGGGGTGCTGACCTTTTGCGCCGGACATGAGGGTCGGAGGCGCTGGGCGATGCGGGCTGCGTCCGCCGGCGCCCTCGCCGCCTGCGCGTTCACCATCCACGCATACATGAACGGCAAGCACGTCTACGAGAGCATCACGTCGACGGGGGCGCCGTTCGTGCGCGCGGAGGGCTCGATCGAATCGTACAGCCGAATGGCGATGTACTGCGTTCTCTCGGCCCCGTGCTGCGCGGTGCTGGCGACGATCGGGCTGCGCGCGAGGTGCTGGTGGGAGGCGCTGCTGGGCACGATTGCGCTCGGTGCCACGCTCGCCGCGCTCGGCCTCACCCAGACCCGCGGCGCTTGGCTGGCATGCGCCGCGAGCCTCTTCGTCCTGCTCTTCCAGGTGCGCCGTATCGCCGCGTTGGGTGTGCTCTGCCTCGTGGTCGCCGGGGCGCTGGCCGTGCCGGGTGTCCGCTCGCGGGCCGCCACCTTCATCAGCGACGCCAACCGGCCCAATCTGCTCCTCAGCGGCCGCCTGACCATCTGGAAGACGGGAGTGCAGGCGATACGCGAGAACCCGGCCACGGGCATCGGATACGGGCCGAACATCTACCGCCAGAAGGCGGTGCAGGACCGCTACCTCCTGAAGAACGAGCACCAGGTCCAATCCGACCTGCACAACACCTACCTCCAGCAATTCTCGGAGGTGGGGCTGATCGGGATGGCGGCCTACATGTTCCTGCTGGGGACACTGGCACTGCAAATCCTGCGCGGGCGGCCGTGGCAGTCCGTTGCTCGGTTCGGCGAGCTGTCGGAGGACCGCCTCGTGACGCTTGCCACGGCGCTCTCCCTCGCCGGGCTGCTCACGTATGCGCTGGTGCACAATCCGAACGAGGAGCGGGCCGCCACGCTGTTCTGGATGCTTGCGGGAGTGGCGGCTGCGGGTGCCCCGGCCGCGCGCACAGCCCGCGCGCGCGCCGCGGAGCAGTAGGCGGGGATCGACAGCGGGTCCTCCTTGTCCCGGGGGCCGTGATCGCGTTTCCTGCGCGCCGCAGCCGTGTCCTCCCCCCCAGCCACCCTTCAAGCATCCGCCGAGCCCGACCCGCATGAGCTGCGTGCCAGGGCGCGGATCGGCGTCTTCGCCGGCCTCGCGGCGTACGGAGCCTGGGGACTGTTCCCCATCTACTTCAAGGCGGTTGCGCACGTGTCCGCGTTCGAGGTGCTCGCGCACCGCGTGCTGTGGGCGATGCCGTTCACGGTGGCGCTGTGCTGGTGGATGGACCGCTGGCGAACGCTGAAGTCAGCGCTCGCCGACCCCGTTGCGCGGCGCACCCTGGCCATCACGTGCATTGTCATCGCGATCAACTGGTTCGTGTACGTATGGGCGATCGTGAACTCGAGGATCATGCAGGCAAGCCTCGGGTACTACATCAATCCCCTCGTGAACGTGCTGCTTGGGGTCGTCTTCCTTGGTGAGCGACTGCGCTCGGTCCAGAAGGCCTGCGTGGCCCTTGCGGCCATCGGGGTCGGCTACATCACGTGGCATGCCGGGCAACTCCCCGTGATCCCGTTGGTGCTGGCGTTTTCGTTCGGGACGTACGGGCTGATGAGGAAACGCGCCCCCGTGGATGCGCTTGTCGGGCTGTGCATCGAGTGCCTGTTTCTCTACCCGCTGGCGATCGTGTACATCGGGGCGCTGCTGGCGATGGGCCGCGGGTCGCTCGTTTACGACGGCGCCCCCACCACGCTGCTGCTGATGTTCGCGGGCCCGCTGACCAGCGTCCCGCTGATCTGGTTTGCGGCCGCGGCAAGGCGCCTCAGGCTCGCCACGCTCGGCTTCCTCCAGTACGTCGCACCCTCGCTCCAGCTCGCCTGCGCCGTGCTCCTCTACGGCGAGAAGTTCACGCACGCGCACGCGGTCGCCTTCGGATTCATCTGGGTCGCGCTTGCCCTCTACTCATGGGATGCGCTTTCCCAATCCCGTGCCCCCCGCCCCTCCTGATCCCCGCAAGCCGGCCCGGCCCGTCACCATCGTGGTGCCGTGCTTCAATGAGGAACAGCGCCTGCCGGCGGACGCGTTCCGCTTCTTTGCCGCACGGCAGGAGCGCGTCGGCATCCTTTTCGTCAACGACGGCAGCACGGACGGCACCCGGCGCGTGCTGGAGGCGCTCTGTTCCGAGAATCCCGCGGCGCTCTCCGTGCTGCACCTGGCGCGCAACTCGGGCAAGGCGGAGGCGGTCCGCAAGGGTGTCAGGCGCGCACTCGCCGGGCCGGTGCAGGCCGTCGGCTACTGGGACGCGGACCTTGCGACGCCGCTCGAGGAGATTCCCAACTTCCTCGGCGTGCTGGACTCGCGCCCATCGATCGACGTCGTGATCGGTGCGCGGGTGCAGCTCCTCGGGCGGCGGATTGTGCGCAAGCCCCTACGGCACTACCTGGGCCGCGTGTTCGCCACGACGGCGTCCACCTATCTGCGCCTCGGAATCTATGACACGCAGTGCGGCGCGAAGCTGTTCCGCAACACACCGGCGGTGCGCTCCTGCTTTCGCGGCAGGTTCGTCACAAGGTGGCTCTTCGACGTGGAAATCCTCGTCCGCTACTTGAACGCCGTGAAGCAGCAGCCCCACCGCGACGGCATCGCCGGCGCCTTGCGCATCTACGAGGTCTCGCTCCAACGGTGGGAGGACATCGGCGGCTCGAAGGTGCGGTCCCGAGACTTCGTCAAGGCCCTGTCAGACTTCGCCCGGATCGTCATGCGCTACAGGAGGCCGTAGGAGGGCGGGAGGGTTTCGTATGCCCGATGACCCGGGACCTGAAACCCGGGACATCTCCCTCAGTTTCCGCGGCGGCGGCGGCGACGGCGCCCGTGGCGGCGACCCTCGGTCGAGGGGGCCGAATCCTCGGATGATCCACCGGACTGGGCTTCAGAATCCTCGGCCTCGGGTGGCGAAAGTGCTGCGCTCGATGACTCGCCGCCCGGCACGGAGGACTGGTCGCTCCGGGAACCTCCGCCGCGGCGACGCCGGCGGCCACGCTTGCGCCGGCCGCTCTCCTCGGGATTGGACCCCATCGAGGACGAGGGAGAGCTGTCCTCGGCCTCGAGGTCGGCGTCCGCGTCCGCAGGGGGCAGCGGCACCTTCGGCACCAGATGCGTTACGTCCTGCCTCTGTTCGTGGTGGTCTGGTTCGCGATGGCCGGAGGCACGGCGCCCCGAGGGGCGCTCCTCCTGGCGTCCACGGGGGGGGCGTTCACGCAGCCGTGGCGGCATCGTCTCGTCGCTGCGCGGCGGCGCCTCGTCGGAGCCCGGCTCGTCGTCGCGCTGGTCCCGCAACTGGCGCCCGAACTTCTTCATTTGCTCGGGCACTTCCACCGCGGCGGTGAGGAACTCGGATGCCTTGATCCACCCCAGCGTGCCGCCCTCGTCGCGGACGAGGTAGGTCTTCGCCACGAGGTTGCGGTCGAGGACGACGCCTGACTTGTCACGCCAACGAACGGTGGCTCCCTTGGGGAGGGCGTCCCGGGCCATCTCGCGGTACTGGTCCACCTCGTAGGACAGGCAGCACAGGAAGCGCCCGCACTGCCCCGTGAGTTTTGCTGGCGGGAGGTTGATCTCCTGCTCGCGTGCGAGGCGGACGGAGATGGGTCGGAACTCCTTGAGAAACGTGGAGCAACAGGTCTGCTGGCCGCAGATGCCGAAGCCGTCGATGGCGCGCGCCTCGTCGCGGATGCCGATCTGCCAGAGCTCGACGCGCAGGAAGAGGGAGGCGGCGAGGTCCTTGGCCAGGGTGCGGAAATCGACCCTGTTCTCGCTGGTGAAGTGGAAGAGGATGCGCTTCTGCGCCGGGTGGTAGCGCACCATGGAGATCTTGATGGGCAGGTTGAGCGACCGGGCCCGTTCCTTGGCCTCGACGATGGCCCTGCGCTCGAAAGTGCGTGCCTCCCACCAGGCCTCGACCTCCTCGGGCTCCGCACGCCTGATCGCATCGGGGTACGGCGTCTCCCGCAATTCGAGGTGCTCGGTCGCGCGGTACTCGATGCCGGAGACGACCGCGACCTCCTCGTCACCTTCCGCGCCTGGGACGACAACAAACTCGTCGGGGCGCGCGTCCTCCACGGCGCCGGGCATGAAGAACTTCGGCATGTCGTGGGGGCTGAATCGAACGGCGAGGATGCGGGGCACTGTGGTTGGCGGGGTTCCGTTGAGCGTTGCGCCGAGTTCACCCGCCCGCGCCCCATGGCGGCAAGCCGCTTCGCAGGAGGGCACGCATGGCCGGGGAGCCGCCTCCCTCGAACCCAACACCCATCACGTCACCCGGCGCATCCGCTTGGAAGGGGGCGTGGGTGGGTGCCCTCATCGCGGCGCTGCTCCACGCACACCTGATCATGACGCCGTTTTGGCAGGACGATTTCGCCGGCATTGAGCGCGCGATCGACAACCCCGCCTTCATCAGCTCCTTCGTTCCGGACAGGGAAGGCGCGTTCCTCCGCCCCATCAGCGTCGGGGTCTGGTGGTGGCTCGTGACGCGGTGGGGTGAGCCCCCATCATGGATCGTCCATCTGGTGAAGCTCGGTTTTTTCTCCGCCATGGTCGCATGCGTGGGCGTGCTCGCAGCGTGGCTGGCAGGCAGGCGCCTGATGGATTCGAGCAGGGAGAACGCAGGGAAACGCGCATTCTGGGCTGCACTGCTCTACGGAGCGCACAACGCGTTCTTCCTGCCGATCGCGTGGGGGAGCGGCGCGCAGGAAATCCTGGGCCTGCTCTTCAGCGCATTCGCCCTGCTCGGATGGATGGCATGGGGCACCCGCCTGGGCCGGCCAAGGTGGCAGTTCCTCGCATGGGCCGTGCTCATGCAGTTGCTCGCGCACGGGAGCAAGGAGGGCACGGTCGCCCTCGCGGTGGCGGTACCGCTGCTGCTGCTGTTGGCGGGGGTCGGGTGGCCGCGCATTCTTTCCGCCGCGTTGCTCACGATCATCATCGCGGACATGTGGATGCAGGTTCGTTCGGGGCTCGTTGCCCCACCGGAGCCGGGTTCGCCCTACGAATATGTGTTCGGCTTGAACATGGCCCGCAATGGAGGCGCCCTCCTTGCCTTCGCCGCCGGTTTGCCGCGCGAGTCGATCCAGCTTTTCATCCTCCATCGCGACCCATGGGCTCTTGCGTGGGGAGTCGCCTGCCTGCTGCTCTTCGCGGCAGGTGCGGTCCTGGTGTTCCGGGGCCTTCCCCGCCGGTTGCCGGCCGCAATCCTCGCGGCACCCTGGTTGTTGTTCGGACTCTCGCTGGCGCCGTACGTTCCGCTGCGGTGGAACTGCTACCCATACTACACCCTCTTTGGACTGATGGCATGGCCCGTGTTGGTGGCGCTTTCATGGAGCGAAGGCCGTCGGATGCGGATCGCCGGCGCCTTCATCATCGGCTCTGCGGTGTTCTGCGCGCTCGGGGAGCACTGGGCCCCGTACCCCGCCCCGCTCGCCCGCGCGAAGAGGATCGCTGCCGTCCGGGAGTCCTTGAGTCGATGCTTCAGGACCTATCCACCGGACCTTCCCGTCATCCTGGCAGGAAGTCGGGAATCGGACTTCTATGCGGGGTTGGGTTGGAACAGGGGATTGGATCTGATGCGTCCAGACAAGTACAGCTACCACTTCCAATCCATGTTCGGCGCCCTCGACAGATACACAACGGAGTGGAGGTTCATCGCGTGGAATCGAGATCGCGCGTTGAGTTCCAGTCTTGAGTGGCCGGAGGGAACTCGGAGGGGACGTCCGTCTCCACCCTCCATGGGCGTCCTCTACTTCCATGAATCGGGGGTGGACTTCGGCCACATTGTCGATATGGAGCAACTCAGGACAATCTGGAGCCGACTACCGGGCGGCCCGCTGCAGGTCCCCGAACGCATGGGCAAACCCCTGAGAGTTGACACTGGTGGTCCAGGGAGTGATTCCGTGCGCACGCAAGAGACCTCCCCCCCGTGAACTGGACGCACGGCCAAGGCGGGGAGCCTAACGGACCCCCCACCCCTCCACCTTGACCCCGCCCGCCCACCCCACAATCGTCAAACCCTCCACCCAAGGGAACCAGACCCGATGGCCGACACGAACGGACAGAAGGACGGCGGCACGCCGCTCCTGCAGATCAACAACCTGCGCACGTACTTCTACGGCGATGGCTTTGTTTCCAAGGCCGTCGACGGCGTCTCGTACACGGTGCATCGCCGCCGGACGCTCGGGGTCGTGGGCGAGTCCGGCTGCGGGAAGTCCGTCACCTCGCTGACGATCCTCCGGCTGATCCCCATCCCACCGGGCAAGATCGAAACCGGCGAAATCTGGTTCAAGGACGAGGACCTCCTCAAGCTCTCGACCCGGGAGATGCGCCGCATCCGCGGCAACGAGATCTCGATGATCTTCCAGGAGCCGATGACGTCGCTCAATCCGGTGATGACCATCGGCAAGCAGATCTCCGAGGCGCTGATCCTGCACCGCAACCTCGATCGCAAGGCGGCCCTGAAACGCGCCGTCGAGATGCTCGACCTGGTGCGCATCCCCGAGCCGGGGCAGCGCTCCAAAGAGTATCCGCACCAGCTCTCGGG
>CAZUCD010000106.1:0-13031 GCA_964618855.1 uncultured Candidatus Sumerlaeota bacterium | reverse complement strand
GCCGACCATGATGACGTCGGGGTCCTGCCGCAGGATCGTGCGCAGGACGCGCGCGAACGAGAGGTCGATCTGCGGGTTCACTTGGATCTGCGTCACGCCGGGGATGCGGTACTCGATGGGATCCTCGATCGTGATGATCTTCAGGTCCATCGTGTTGATCTCGGTGAGCGAAGCGTAGAGCGTCGTCGACTTGCCCGAGCCCGTCGGCCCGGTGATGAAGATGATCCCGTGGGGTTTCTGGATCATCTGCCGCATCATCTCCTGGTGCTTGGGGTCGAAGCCGAGGCGCTCCAGCGTGCAGAGCTCGGAGTCGCGCGAGAGGATGCGGATCGCGATGGATTCGCCGTACGGCGTCGGGACCGTGGAGACGCGCAGGTCGAACTCGGACTCGCCCATGCGGATCTTGATCTTGCCGTCCTGCGGCAGGCGCCTCTCGGCGATGTTCAGGTCCGCCATGATCTTCACGCGCGAGATGATCGCCGCCTGGAACCTCTTGATCGAGGGCGGGATGGGGGCCTCGTAGAGCATGCCGTCGATGCGGTAGCGGATCCGCAGGTCCTTCTCCATCGGCTCGATGTGGATGTCCGTCGCGCGGTCTCGGAACGCCTCCTGGATCACCTGGTTGACGAACTTGACGATCGAGGCGTCCTCCGCCATGTCCTCGATGTCGATGTTGCCATCGAGGACGACCTCGTCGAAGCCGCGCTGGCGGGACTCCTCGGCGAGCTCGCTCATCGTGGCCCCGCCGATGCCGTAGATGCGGTTGTACGCGCGGTCGATTTCCTTGGCCGACGCGACCACCGGTTCCACGTCCACCTGCAGCAGCCGTCGCAGCTCGTCGAGGGTGTCGATGTCCAGAGGGTCGGAGATCGCAACCCGGATGCACGTCAAGTCCTGCGAGACGGGTATGACGCGGAAGTGGTCCGCCACCGGGGCGGGGATCATCTCGAGGAGCGCGGGCGATGGCTTGAGGTCGCCGAGCTTCATGTACGCGGCGCCGAGTGAATGGGCGAGCGCCTCCAGCAACTGCTCCTCCTCGCAGAGTCCCATCTTGAGGACCACCGCATCGAGGCGTGAGTTCGTGCGCCGGGACTCGGCGATGGCGATCTCGAGCGAATCGGGGTCGATGAACCCGCGCTTCACGAGCGTCTGCCCGAGGCTGTCGCTGGTCGTGTGGATCATCTTGTGGCAGGTCCCCGGCGCAGGGTGGATTGGCCATGCACGTTCCCCTCAACCGCGCGATTGCGGTCGGAGGGGACGAATTCACGGCTTCCCGGACGCCCACTCCCGCCCGGGGAACCGAACGCCCCGAGCATTGCAAGTCGGGTGCCGGGTGTAAAGACGGGTGGTGGGGTCGGCCAATCCAATCGGCGGACGCCTGCACACTGCGTTCCCAACGTCCTTGCGCATTCGATCCCCATTGTGGAACTCATGCGGCAAGCATCCGACAACGTGCACACCCCAGACCTCCCCGACGATCCCGAATCCTCCCTCCGGACCGAATCCTGCGGAACCGATGGCCCGCTCATCGAATCCGGCAGGGGGAGTTCCTCCTGGCGCCTGCGCCTCGAGGACGGGGAGCCGGACGGCCGGGGTTCCGGCGAGGACGCGAGCTACATCCTGCGCCGCCGCGTCGGTCGGGGGGGAATGGGGGAGGTCTGGGAGGCCCTGCAGATTTCCCTGGGGCGCGTCGTCGCCGTAAAGCGCATTCGCGAGGACAAGCCCCCCTACGCCGGGGGGACGCCCGAGGAGTGCTCGCTGCGCGCTTGGGAGTTCCGCCGCGAGGGCATCATCGCCGCGCGCCTCGAGCATCCAAACATCGTGCCCGTGCACGACCTTGGACAGGACGAATCCGGGCGGCCCCTGCTGGCCATGAAGCTCGTCCGCGGCCGGCCGTGGCATCGGGTCCTCCGCGAGGATTTCGAGGATCTGCCCGCCCACGTCTACTACGCCAAGCACCTTCCGACCCTCGTAAGCGTGGTCCAGGCGGTCGCGTTCGCCCACGCGCACGACATCCTCCACCGGGACCTAAAGCCCTCGCAGGTGATGGTCGGGGATTACGGCGAGGTGCTCCTGATGGACTGGGGGCTGGCCGTCTACACGGGATCGGACCCCCTCCCGAAGGGGCACCCCGATCCCGTCACGGCGGCGCCGACGACGCTGAAAACCGCGTCGAATCCGGCCGGGACCCCGGTCATGATGGCGCCGGAACAAACGGAGAAGACGACCGCGCGCCTGGGCCCGTGGACTGATGTCTATCTCCTCGGCGGGATACTCTACTTCATCCTGACCTGCCGGTATCCACACGCAGCGGATGATTCCGCCGCGGCGATGCGACATGCCGCCGCGGGGTTCGTCCGACCTCCCAATGAGGCGGCGCCGGGCCGCGACATTCCACAGGACCTCGCCGAGCTGGCGATGGCAGCCCTTCGGCCCGAGCCACGGGACCGCGTCGCCTCCGCGCGAGCGTTCCTCGCGGCATTGGAGGACCACCTCTCAGGCGCGTCGAGGATGCGGGAGGCGGAGGCGATCCTGCGCCGGACGCGCGAGTCGCTATCCACCGCTGGGGGGTCCTACGACGAGTTGTCGCATTGCCTGGAGGAGTTGAGGCACGCGGGGGAGCTGTGGCCCGACGGCGCACCGGTGCGCGAGTTGCGCGCGCGCGTCCTGTCGGCGTTCTCCCGCGCGGCCCTGGAGTCCGGCGACCTGCGGCTTGCACGGCTCCAGGCGGACCGCCTCCATGGTGACGCCCGGACGGCGATGCTCGCGGAGGTGGACTCGGCTGATTCGCGGATGCAATCCCGGGAGCGTCAGCGACGGCTGCTGGCGCGCGCGGCGCTCGTCATGGCCGTCCTCATCATCGTCGGCGGGGGGGCCTTCACAGCCTCGCTCTGGGATGCCAAGCGCCGCATCGCCCACCAGCGCGACCTGGGCGAGGACCTCGTCGCCTTCATGATCGAGGATGTCAGTTCGAGCCTTCGCGGCATCGGCAAGATCGCCCTCCTGCGGGACGTGGCGGACAAGACGGTCGAATACTACAACGCCGTGGACGACGGCGCCCCGACGGCGGAGGCCGTCATTCGCCGCGCGCGGGCACTCACGCAGATCGGCGACGTCTACGCGCAGCAGAACCTCTCGCGGCTCGCCCGCGAGACCTTTGAACACGCGCTGGAAGCGATCCAGCCGGCGGCCGAGGGGCCATTCGCCACGGACGAGGGGCGCAACTTCGCCGCCGTGATCCAGGGTCGCCTCATGACCATAGACATCGGGGACGGGCGCCACGAGGACGCATTGCGGCGCGCACTGGAGAGCGTCGAGGCCAGGCGCCGGCTCGTGCAGGCCAACGAGGGCACAAAACCGAATCCCTACCTTCCCGAATTGGGTGGCGCCGTGGGCAGGCTGGGAGTCCTCCACCTCGAAGCCGGCCGGCCCGCCGAGGCCCGCGCCGCTTTGGAAGAGTGCCGCAAGGTCACGGAGCAAGTGTTGGCGCAGTATCCCCGAAACCAGTCGCGGCAGGTCAGGCGCACGTACTCCGCCAACCTCAACCATCTGGCCGAGGTTTGCCGGCAACTGGGGGACGAGAAGGCCGCCGACGAGGCGCGCAGGACCTCGGTCGCCATCATGCGCGACCTTGTCGCCGAGGAGCCGGACAACACCGAGTATGCAGAGTACTACGCCACGGCGCTGGGGAACCTCGCCATCGCCCTCGGCAGCTTCGAGGAGACCTCCGAGACGCTTCAGCTCCGCTCGAACGCGGCGGACATCATGCGCTCTCTCGTCAACCGTGACCCGCTCAACGTGGAATGGAAACGCATGCTCTCGGTGCACATCGTCAACATAGCCCAGACCCGCGCCGACATGGGCGAACCGCAGGCGGGCCTGTCGCTTCTCGACGAGGCGGATGCGATCGACCGCCAGCTCCTCGCCAGCGCGCCGGAGCGCGCCGACATCGTCGTCGCCACGCACCACACACTCCTCGCCCGGGGCGCCATACTGAACATGCTCCACCGCCCCGAGGAGTCGCTTCAGGTCTATGCGATGGCGATCCAACGGCTCGAGCGCGCCGAGACCATGTCCCCGCGCAATCCCGCATACAGGCGTCTCCACGCGACGGCGTACAACGAGACGGCCTTCCCGTGGTTCGACCTCAAGCGCACCGACAAGGCGATCGAGGCCCTGGAGAAGAGCCACGCCCTCCTGCTCGAGGCCGTGAGCTGGTCCCCCGACGACCTGGCGCTGCGTGCGTCGGTGTATCCCCTCGCGTCCAACCTGGGAGTCCTTTGGGAGCGCAGCGGAGATGCCGCGAAGTCCCGCCAATGGCGCGCCGAGGGCCTGCGGCTCTCGGAGGAACTCGTGGCCGCAGCGCCGGACAATCCCGCCTTCCTCAACTACCACGTGCTCGCCCTCGATTCATGGACGAAGTCCCTCGAAGCGAGCGGAGAGTACGCGGAGGCCCTCTCCGTTTCGGAGAAATTGGGGCTGGCCGCGGAGCGCATGCTGACGATGGGGGGTGCCGCGGGCATCGCCGTCAGGCAGGCCAACTCGCACCTCCTGCGGGCGCGCTACCTCCGACTCCTCGACCGCTTCGACGAGTCCGCAGCGGCAGCGGAGAAAGCGCGGGAGGTCTCCATCGATCTTGCGCAGCGCTTCCCGCGCGAGGCTCTCCTCGCGGACATCGAGCGGTCGTCCTACTTCGCGCAGGGACGTGCGCTCGACATGGGCGGCAGGCACGACGAGGCGCGTCCTCTCCTCCAACGCTCGATTGAACTCATTGAAGCGCAGCCCGACCCGGACGCCCGCGAGCGCATGAACCTCGCCGAGGCGCTGCTCCGGCTCGGGCGCATCGGAGAGGCGCGGCCCATTCTGGAGGGCCTTGCCTCGGAGTCATTGCTGGATCCGACACTCGCGGAACTGGCATCCAAGGCCGGGATCGAGATTTCCCCCCACTCAGGAGGCCAAGGGCCTTGAACGACTCCATGCGCCACTTTTTGGGCGTTGCGATAGCCGTGATCGGTTTCCTGATCGGCATCGTGATCATGTTCGCCGCTGGTTGGCGTACCCCGAAGTTCGCCGGCACCCGATTGGGCATGGCGATGTCCGCGCTGTTCTCCTTCGGGCAGGCGGCGGGACGATGGCGGCGCTCCCGTGCGGCGGGGGAGGACCCGGGCAAGCTCGGGTCAGCGGGCATGCTCGCGGCCGCGATCGCCACGGCCGTGGCCGCGGTCGCGCTGCAGCGCACGGGCCTTGTGCTCTTCGATGGGCGCTTCGTGGGGGACGGGCGGAAGCCTGGCTTTGTGATGGGGATCTTCAGGGACATGGTCATGGTCGGCCTCTCCCCGGGGGTTCTCTGCGGCCTCGCCATTGGGCTGTACGCGCGGCGAATCATCAGGCGCGCCGTGAGCCAGCTTGGGTTGTCGGGCTCCTCGCTGCATGACGCCGTCATGGTGCCTGCGACGCTTTGCCTGGCCGCCGCCACGGCCGCCGCCGCCACAGCATCACTCGCCGCCGCGGCAAACATCCCCGGATGGCTGGCGGGAAAACCGCTCCCCGGACTTCATGTTCAGGCCGAGCGGATGCTGTTCAACCTCGCATCGGGCATGCTCGTCGTGGTGGTCTGCATTTGGGAGCGCAGCGGTGGCGGGATTTTCAATCGCTTGTCGGGCCTCTTCTGGACATGGTGGGGCGTGAAGTTTGGATTGGGATTCGCCCTCCCCTTCATGGGGAAGGCCACACAGGGGATTGTCGGCAGACACCTCGCCGGCACCATTCAGGAGCACATTCCGAACCTGGTCTGGATCGGCATTTACGGATCCGTGGTGCTTGGCGCGTGGCTGAAGACCGAAGGGCGGTCGACGATGCTGATGCAGGAGGGAGTCGCCGGACCACCTGAGACCCCGCCGAAGGCTTGATTTTGCGCCTCCACCCGCATTACGCCTCTTGACATACGTCGGATGTCGTACGAGGCTTCCCGCCACTGTCGCCCCACGAGAAACGAGACCCTACACCGATGTCCGCCATCCCCCCGCGGCCCACCGACTTCGAGTTCGAAATCCTCCAGGAACTTTGGAGTGCGGGACCGCTCACGGTTCGGCAGGTGCACGACAAGTTGAATTCGCGCCGACCGCTTGTCTACACGACGGTCCTGAAGGCCATGCAGATCATGAATGAAAAGGGCCTCGTGACGCGCGACGATTCCGAGAGGGCGCATCTCTATCGCGCCGCCGCCGAGGAGGGCGCCGTCAAGAATCGCATGCTGGAACGAATGATCGACACGGCGTTTGCCGGGTCCGCGGTCGAGCTCGCCATGCGGGCGCTCTCGGTGCGCCGGGCCAGCGACGACGAGATTCGCCGGATCAAGGAATTGCTCGGCCAGATGGACGATACCGAGGACGGCCCCCGTGGCGGCTGACCGTGCTCGTACTGGATGAGATTCCGCGGCACCTGCTCCACCCCCTCGGGTGGACGCTGCTGCACTTCATCTGGCAGGGCGCGGCGTGTGCAGGCGGGCTGGCCATTGCGCTGCGCGGGATACCCGCCCGCGAGGCCAACCGCCGATACGTCACGAGCTGCACCGCCCTCCTGCTCGCCGCCTTTCTACCCGCCCTCACCTTCCTGATCTACCGACAGGGCTTCCTCCCCGCAGAGCTCCGCACCTACGATCCCACGAGCGGGGTCCTGATAGCCATTCCTCGTTCGCAGAACGCGCTCCCACCGCTCCCCGCGGCAGTCGAGTACCCGGATTGGGTGATGGCCGTGGAGCGGGTGTTCCCCCCGTTGATCGCCGCATGGATGTTCGGGGCGTGCCTCTTCGGGGTGCGCCTCGGCGTTTGCTGGGTGCGGCTCCAGAACATGCGGTTCCGGTACGTGAGGCCCGCGGAGGAACGGCTGCGCCGTCGGCTTGAGGAGATCGCCGCGAGCATCGGGGTGCACCGGCCGGTTTGGCTGCTGGAGTCCGCGATCACTCCCGTTCCGACGCTTGTCGGCTGGCTTCGCCCGACGATCCTCATTCCCGCAAGCGCTGTCACCGGACTCTCCCCTGCGATGCTGGAGGCCGTGCTGGCGCATGAACTCGCCCATGTCCGGCGTCACGACTATGTCGTAAACTTGGTGCAGTCCGCGCTGGAGGTCCTCTTCTTCTACCATCCGGCCACCTGGTGGATATCCAAGCGGATCCGGGAGGAGCGCGAGAACGCGTGCGACGACCTGGCCGTTGCGACAATCGGGAACCCGGGTGCGCTCGGCAAGGCCCTCGCCACGCTGGAGATGCTCAAGCCCCCTGCCCCTCCGAGGCTTGCGATGGCGGCCACAGGGGGTTCCCTGTACGCGCGGATATCTAGGCTCGTCCTGCCCCCGACCTCCACCGGGCATGAGCGCTCGCCCCTGCCGTTCGCGCTGGCGCTCGCGGCCATGATCGGCGCCATCGCACCCTTCGCCGCCCCCGCGGGCAGCCCCGATTCCAAGACCCCCGCAGAGATCGACTACGCAGGTCGCACCCGTTCCGTCGTCTTCATCGACTTGCACGGCGTGACCCTCAAGGAGGCGCTGTCCGAGCTCAACCGTCAGACCGGCATTGCCTTCAACGTGCCCGACGACGCGCTCACCCAGCGCGTCCGCTACGAATTCCCTGGCGTGAGCGCAGGCGTCGTCATCAAGGCGACGTTCAACCTGCTCGAGATGGACTACCCCCTGGACCGGCAGACCGGGGTGGTGGTCGCAAACTGGTGGCCCGAGGTCGGTCCGCGTCCCGGCGAGGTCCGCCACCTCAGCGTCGAGAACTTCCACAAGCGCCAGACCATGTTCAGGCAGCTCAAGCAGGACATCAACTGGGCCCAGGACGAACCGCTACCAATGTACGAGGCGCTTGCGCAGCTCAACGAGTTGACCGGGTTGGAGTTCGCCTATCCGGCCGAACTTGGGGAATTGCCCGTGCCCACTGGCCACGAGAACACCACCGCGCGCGCCGTCATCAACGCCATCTCAAAGATCCACGGGCTGACCTATCGCTATGAGGACGATTCGAAGATCACGTTCCACGTGAAGAAGTGAGTTTTTTTGCCGAGAAGTACGTCGCGCATCGTACGCCGCAACGCCTAGGCCGCGCGGGAACCCACGACCAGACCCACACCGAGGATGCACCATGAGGCCAGAAGCCCTTCGCACCGCATTGATCACATTCGCAACCGCAGCGTTGCTTTCAGGTCTTCCTGCGGCGCCTACGAATCCCGTCCTCTTCGTGACCGTGACCCCATCGGCGGACACATTCAACGGCGGCACCTATGGCCACTTCGTCGGCCTTGTGGACAACCACCAGGGCAAGCAGGCCCGGGCGCCACGCGGTGGGGACCTTTGCATCGTGTATCCGGATGGCACCACGCGCAACCTCACCGCCGAGTGCGGCTTCGGGACCACGCCGGGGCAGGAGATCTGCGTTCGAGAACCCAACGTCCACTGGAGCGGGACCAAGGCGATCTTCTCGATGGCCGTCGGCGGCACGGGGCACAACTCCCCCACGACATACTTCCAGATCTACGAGATCACAGGCATCCTCCAGGGACAGACCGCACAGATCACCAAGCTGAACCAGCCATCGAACTACAACAACATCATGCCGTGCTACGGCTCGGATGATTCGATCATCTTTGCGACGGATCGTCCCATCACAGGGAACCCAACGCATTATCCCCCCCTCGACGAGTACGAATCCACGCCGATCGTCTCCGGCCTTTGGAAGATGCACCACGATGGATCGAACCTGCACGTGCTGGACCACTGCCCCTCGGGGGATTTCACGCCGTTCGTGGACAGCTTCGGCCGCGTTGTCTTCGTGCGCTGGGACCACTTGAAGCGCGACCAGCAGGCGGACCAGAGCATCGACCAGATGGTGCAGAACCAACCTCCCCAGCGCCACATGGTCACCTTCGACCACGAACTGTCGATGAACTTCCATCCCATCCAGTACGGTGACGAGTACTTCCCCGAAAACGGGCGGCTCCATCCCGACGTGGCCGGGCCGAACAACCCTGGAGCGGTGCCGCACCCATATTGGGACCAGGACTACGTTCCGGGAATGACGAAGCAGGACTTCAACTTCTTCCTGCCGTGGATGATCAACCAGGACGGCACGGACGCGGAGGTGCTGAATCACATCGGACGACACGAATTCTTCACCTACGTGGAGAAGGCTTGGACGAACCTGCCTGACTACTTCCGCGCGGGCGATGTCTCGATACGCTCCCTCACGCAACTTCGGGAGGACCCGCTCGTCCCCGGCAGGTACTACGGCATCTACAGCGCGGAGTTCGGCACGCACGGCGCAGGCAAGATTCAGCGCTTCGACGCCCCCGCCGGAGCCAATCCCGACAACGCGTGGCAGACATTCGCGAACGTGACCCCGGAGAATGCAGCCGCATGGGCTGGCAACGTCGCGCTCACCATGTTCAGGGACCCGATGCCGATGTCCGACGGGACGCTCTGGGCCGCGTGCAACGGCACCACGGCGGAAGCCACGAAGACGGCGACCGATCCCGGCGCCCCCAATCCGTACCCGCTCTCCTCGAACTATCAATTCATCATCCGCAAGCTGGTCCCCAACGGCGAGGGGCGGTACGAACCGGCGGAGGAACTCGTCCCCGGCGGGATCGTCGACACCGTCACCTACGACAGCGATTACTTCTGGCCCCTGCGCACGGTGACCTACACGGGCCGCATGTGGGAGCTGTTCCCCGTCGAAGTCGTCCCCCGGCCGGTCCCAACCCCAACCACGGAGCAGATTCCGGCCATCGAGGCGCAGGTGATGGAGGAGGAACTCGGGGGACCCGCCGGCGTCGCCGCCTTCAGGCAGTGGCTCGCGAGCGAGGACCTCGCCCTTATCGTCGCCCGCGACACGACCATGCGCGCCGACAAACAGCAGCCCTACAACCTCAAGGTCTCCTGGAGCGGCCACCAGCACAGCGAGGTCGGCTCCACGCCGAAGGACATCTCCTACCTGCAGTTGCTCTCGGGGCAATACGTCCGCGGTTCCGCCACCAGTCCAGCGTACACGAGCCTCAACCCCGGACGGCGCGTCCTTCCCCGCTACCACGAGGAGGAATCCAACCCCGACCCCGGGTCCGGCGCACCGGAGGGGACGGTGAAGATCGCCGCCGATGGTTCGGCTGCCGCATTCGTTCCCGCCAGGCGGGCCATGACGTGGCAACTCGTCGGTCCGGCCGGGGAAGCCGTGGTTCGCGAGCGCTACTGGCTCACCTTCCAGCCGGGTGAGGTCCGCACCTGCACCAACTGCCACGGCATCAACACAACCGACGTGTTCGGCAACGGCAAGCCCACGAACCAGCCCGAGGCGCTGCGCGAGATCCTGCAACACTGGGTTTCCATCAACGGCGGAACCTCACAGGTGAAGTCGTGGACGCTCTACTAATCACTGCGTGAAGGAGGCACGCGGAGGCGATTGCACCTCTGCGCCCGGCCCCCGGATAGTGTGCCGCTGCTTCGCGGCGAACCACGCCTTCCGGGGGCGCACATGGCCTTTGTGGAACTGAGGAACACGATCGAGGCGGCATTTGCGCGCCGCGAGGACCCCGCCACCCTCGAGTCGGCGCGCGATGCCGTCGCGACCGTGCTCAACCTGCTTGAGACGGGGGAACTCCGCGCGGCGGAGCCCGCGCCCGATGGCTCCTGGCTCGTAAACGAGTGGGCCAAGAAGGCGATACTCCTCCACTTCAGGCTGAGCCCGTCTGTGCCGATGGAAGCCGGTCCGTTCCACGCATTCGACAAGGTGCCCCTGCAATCCGGATGGGATGCCAGGGGGGTCCGGGTGCTTCCCGGCGCGATTGTGCGGCGCGGTGCCTTCGTGTCTCCGGGCGTCGTGCTGTGTCCGTCCTTCGTCAACATCGGCGCGTGGATCGGCGAGGGCACGATGATCGACACGTGGGCCACTGTGGGGAGCTGCGCCCAAGTTGGCGCACGCTGCCACGTCAGCGGCGGCGCGGGGATTGGCGGCGTCCTCGAGCCGGTGCAGGCGTCGCCCGTGATCATAGGCGACAACTGTTTCATCGGGGCACGGTGCGAGGTTGCGGAGGGCGTGCGCGTCGGCAGCGGCGCCGTGCTCGCCATGGGATGCTACGTGGCCGCCTCGACGTGGATCTACAATGCGATGACGGGGGAGCGGACACGCGGAGCCATCCCGCCGAACGCGGTAGTGGTTCCGGGCGCACTCCCTGCGGCCGACGGCTCCCACTCGACCTACGCCGTCATCATCAAGAAGTTCCGCGACGCGTCGACGGACGCTCGCACCGCCCTGAACGACCTGCTTCGCTGAGGCGATGGAGAACGCCGACATCCTCGTGGTGGGGGCGGGCGCGGCGGGCCTGGCGGCCGGCATCTTTGCGGCCGAGGCCGCGGCGGGCTGTGCCCGGATCGTGCTCCTCGATGGCGCGGCGAAGCCCGGGGCCAAGATACTCGTGAGCGGCGGCGGGCGCTGCAATGTCACCAATGCCCGCGTCACGCCGGAGGACTACTGGGGTGGTCCGCGCACCATCGTGCGCTCCGTCCTTCGTGCCTTCGACGAGCAACGCACCATCGCGTGGATGCGCGGCCTCGGCGTTGAGCTGAAGCTCGAACCCACCGGCAAGTACTTCCCCGTCTCCGACAGCGCGAGGACGGTCCTCGCCGCGCTGCTCGCCGCCCTTTCGGCCAACGGGGCGCTGCTCGTTCCTGGGGCGCGCGTCCAGTCGATCCAGCGCGACGAGGCCAGAGGCTTTCGCGTTGGCACGTCCTCGGGAGAGTGGACCGCACGGCGGCTCGTCATGGCGACCGGGGGGCTATCCCTGCCGAAGTCGGGCAGCGACGGGTGGGGACTCGCCACAGCCCGCAGGCTGGGGCACTCGGTGACTCCCACGACGCCGGCGCTGTCGCCGCTCGTGCTTGCGCCTGGACGCGGGCTGCTTCCCCACGCCGACCTCTCAGGCATAACGGTGGAGGCACGTCTCGAGGTCGCGCGAACCGGAGGATGCGAGTGCTTTTCATGGACCGACTCGCTCCTCTTCACCCACTTTGGGTTGAGCGGGCCCGCGGCGCTGAATGCCTCGAGGCACTTCCTGCGCGTGGCATTGGATGCACCCGCGCAGCCACTATTGCGACTGGGCCATCCTCTCCTTCGATCGCCCGCGGAGGCGGATGCGTGGCTCCTTCGGGCAGGGCAATCGAACCCGCGAAGGTCGGTCGCGGCCGCGCTAGGGGAGCTTTGGCCCGCACGGATGGCGGACGCGATCGCAGCTCTTCTTGAGTGGCAGGGGCCCCTATCCCAGCTTCCCCGGGAGCCCCGGCGCAGCCTTGCAGCCACGCTCGCCGGCGCTCCACTCCACTGCACGGGCGACCGCGGCTACTCCTTCGCGGAGACCACCGCGGGAGGTGTGGATCTGCGGGAAGTGGACCCTCGCACGATGGAATCCCGCGTCGTCCCCGGGCTGCATCTGTGCGGCGAGATGCTCGACGTCGACGGGCGGATCGGCGGCTTCAACTTCCAATGGGCGTGGGCGACGGGCTACCTCGCTGGACGGGCCTGCGCACGCGCATTTGCCCCTTCCTGAACCAGGCGCCATCCGAGAACTCTGGACCTTCCCGCCGTCCCGGCTGACGCTTCAGGCATGAAAACAGTCCTGCGTTACGCCCTCCTCAACTTCGCCGCCATGCTCCTCGCCCTCCTTTCAGGATGCGCGGGCGCGCGGAAGGCTTCTCACGCCAGCGGCACTGCGGATCCGCTCCACTCGGCCATCAGCTTGGAGGTGGTTGGCATGGGATTCCGTGGCTCCCACGGGGTCAGCGAGTGGGGTGCCCAAGTTGCCGTGGCAAACACCTACGGCGAGGCCCCCTGCATCGGTGTGGTTGGGGGTGCCGACATGCCACCAAGGGTTGTCGCGATGAAGGGGTTCTTGGGGCCGGCGGGTCTCGCGGCTGCCCCCGACGGGGGGCTCCTTGCATGCGACGTGAGGGGAAACCGGGTGGTGCTCCTTGATTCGGCCGGCGCCACCACC
>CAZUCD010000105.1:0-13047 GCA_964618855.1 uncultured Candidatus Sumerlaeota bacterium | reverse complement strand
AGTAGCGCGTGCGTCGAGCACCTCGTGCCAAGGATCTCTACATCCGCCCACGTCGTCACGCCACCGTGGGCGTCCGTGGGCCTCTCGAGGCGCCCAGGATTGTAGTATGTGATTTCCAACAAGCGCCTATCCACATCCCTGAAGCCGATGAGGCCGCCTCCACGAGAGCATGACCAGTCGGGGTCGGAAACATCGCGCGAGCGCACGAGTTCGACCCCCGCAAACTGGCGAAGGATCGTCCGGTCGTGTCAGCTAGTGTCAGCCAGCGCACTCACGAGGGCTTGTCCGACCGGCCCAAACTGCCATCTAAGTTGTTTGTTTTGAATGGAGCGGGAAACGGGGTTCGAACCCGCGACCCTCAGCTTGGGAAGCTGATGCTCTACCAACTGAGCTATTCCCGCTCGCATGGCGTAGTCAATGAGTCGGCTGTCGGAGCGTCAAGGTGTTTCGCTCCTTCGCTGGTTGGCTTCCCGGCTCAGTCGGGGTACCGAGGCCTGAAAACCGCGACGCACACAAGGGCGACTCCAAGTTTGCTTCCACCTCGCACCTCCGAAGGCGGGCCGTTGCCTGTGCGGATCCGGCCTCCACTACTTGGTGTAGCGGGTGGCCCTCTCGCGCAGGTCGGCGGCACGCTGGGGGCGGCCGGCCGCCGCGTAGGCGTCGGCGAGGACGTGGAGGATGGCGATGGCGGACTTGCGGACGCTCTCGCTGGGCACCGCCCTCGGCGCTGGCAGCCGGTCCGCGAAGGGCTCGATCCGTGTCACCACGTCCTCGTAACGTTTTTGCATCAGGTAGACGGCCCCGAGGCTCTGCGCGACTGCGAAGACGTTGGCGTCCGGGGTCTCTGCGTTGCGGTCAAGCAGGGCGAGGAATTCCTCGAAGTCGAGGAGCCGGTCGATCGATGCATCGTCGGGGACGATGGCCTTCGCGGCCATGTATCGCTCGCACGCCTCCGTGAACTCGTATGCACGATAGTGAATGTGTCCCTGGAACAGGATGGCATTGGCCTCCTGCAGCCGGGCGATGCGCCCCACGGCCTCCTCCGGCGCACCGACCAGGAGCGTGGTGGCCGGCACCTGAACGGCATAGATTGCCGACATGTTGACCGCAAGCGGCCCGGGCCCGTACCCATGGCGCGGACTCTCGAACTCGATGAATGGGCGGTCCTCCGTGTTGAGGGGACCCTCGCCGAGATGCGCGGGCATCGTGCGTTCGTCGGCGACGAAGCAGGAGGCGATCTTCTGCGGATCATCGAGGCCGATGTCGACCAGGTCCTCGCGGATGCCGAGGATGCGGGTGGCCTTCTCGAGTTCCTGCCAGTCGATGCGCACCGGACCACGCCCCCCGATCAGGAGGCAGTAGTGTGTGGGCTGGTTCGGGAAGAACCAAACCGTCATTTGGGGAAAGACCTCGTCGAACGTGCGGAGGGCGCACTTGAACGCCGCCTCGTTCAAGCCGGCGAGAGGCATCCAAACCACCACGAGGCCACGCTCCGTGAGGGCTTCGCGGCACAGCCTGAAGTACTCGAGGTCGTATAGGTTTGCGTTCGACTTGTAGCGCAGGTCGGTGCAGTCGGTGGCGATCACGTCGTACTTCAGCTTGGTGAAGCGCAGGTACGCGCGCGCGTCCTCGATAAGCACCCGGTAGCGCGGGTCGAAGGTGCGGAAGCCGGGGACCGGCGTGTGAGTGTATGCGTCGATGGGTTGGGCGGCGCCTTCCATGCGGCCGGCTCCGGCGGCTCTCGCGCGCGCCAGCACATCCTCGGAGTAGATGATGCCATGGTTCGACTTGGTGAGGACCGAAGCCGCGCCGAGCACCTCCTTCGAGATCTCGATCGCGTGTATCTCCCTCAGCCCGGGATAGCGCGTGTAGCTCCATGAGGCCCCGCCGCTGCCGAAGCCAACGGTAAGGACCCGCGTTCCCTCGCCGCCGAGGAGCATCATCGGCACGTGGGCGAGCGTCTTTTGGTCGGTCTGGATGATCTTGTCCGTCCCTGCGACGCCGACGTCGTCCACGTAGATCATGCGCTCGCCGGTCTTCCCCTCGAGGACGGAGACGGTCGCGGCGGGGCCCTCTGCGTAGTACACAATTGTCTCGTCCGGCTGGATGCGCTGGAATGGCGTGCCCATCGCGCCGGACCACAGGCGGGCGAGCACGACGACCGAGGCACCGACCGCAAGGCCCAGCCGAAGGCGCCGTTGCGCGGGTTCCGAATCGGGATCGCGCGAAAGCACGAACACGCCGATGGCGATGCCGATCGCGGAAAGCACGACGATGGATCCCGCGAGCCCGAAGAGCGGCACCAGCACGAAGCCCGTGGCGAACGAGCCCGCGATGGCCCCGAGCGTGTTCGCCGCATAGAGCGCCGCCACGTCGCGGCCGAGTTCGTCCCGTCCGCGCGCCACCAGGGCCACCGCCACGGGAAACGCGGCTCCCATCAGGAACGTGGGCAGCCCTATCGCCGCCGCCGTCCGCAGGAGCACGTTCGCCACAGCCGCCGGCCAGATCAGCTCGTCCCCCGTGATGTCCGGAATGCCGAACTCCATCCGCACGATCACGAAGAACGAGAATGCCGCGGCCACGCCGACCCCCAGTTGCACCAGCCCGTAGAGCCTCAGCAGGGGCCTTCCCGAACGAACGGCCCATTGCATCACCGTGCTTCCCGCGGTCAGCCCGACCAGGAAAACGAGCAGCATTCCACTGAACGAATAAGTTGTGTTCTTCAGCTTGTCGAAACTAAAGATGAGCGCCCTGAACCAGCACACCTGCAGGCCGAGCGCGGCGAATCCGCTGAGCGCATACGTCCAAAGGACGAGCCGGCGGTGGGGGAGCGGCGGCCCCGGATCCGCGTTTGCGGACGCGTCGCCCGCGGTCAGGAACCTCGAACGCCCGATCGCCATCGCGAGCAGTCCCACGGCGACATTCAGCACCGCCGCGACGTGCTTGGCGCCCGTGATGCCGAACTTCTCGACGAGCAGGAAACCCGCGGCGAAAACCCCGAGGCATGCGCCCGCGGTGTTCAGCGCGTAGAGCCTTCCGACGTCCCTGCCGAGGGTTTCCTGCTCACGGGCGAGCGCCTTGGAGAGAAGGGGCAGGGTCGCCCCCATCAGCGTCGTCGGGATGAGCAGAAGCCCCGCCGTGATCGCGAACCTCAGCAGCGAGAAC
This sequence comes from uncultured Candidatus Sumerlaeota bacterium, assembly GCA_964618855.1. GTDB lineage: Bacteria > Sumerlaeota > Sumerlaeia > SLMS01 > JANRJK01 > CAZUCD01. The sequence goes on along the minus strand of CAZUCD010000105.1, from coordinate 9,882 downwards.
AGATAGAATGTCCTCTCGCCGCCCGTGACGTACACGGCCCCCACGAGGGGTTCCGTCGCCTTGAGAAGCGGCGCGAACGCAAGGGCTGCGGCCGCGATGGCCAGCTCCACCACGCCATAGGCAAAGAGCGGCCGTCGCAGTGAGTCCGCGCGCTTGCCAGCGAGCCATGAGCCAAGGGCGAGTCCCCCCATGAACGAGGCGAGGACGGTCGCCACGGCATACAGCGACGCACCGAAGAAGTTGGTCAGCGAGCGCGTCCAGACGACCTCGTAGATGAGGCCCGCAGCCCCGCTTGCGATGAACAGGAACGCCACCGCGATGCGGAGCGCGGTGGACTCGCGGGATGGCGTGCTCGTCACGTGGCGTGCTGGGGCGGGAGGGAGTCTTCGGCGCGCGTCGTGCCGGCAAACCAGAAACGGATGGCGGCGCGTGCCATGCAGGCCGGACCGGGTTTGCCCCTACTCCGTGCCCACTCGGGACTTCTCGACAAGCAGTTCCATCCGGCGCACGCCCTCGAGGCCGACGATAGCGTGGACGACCTCGTCGGAGTCCGCTGGACTGAACCAGAAGCCGAGCGCTGCCATTTCCTCGAAGGCGAGACGCGCCTCCTCGCGGGCGCGGCGGAGGACCTCCATGGCGGGGCCCGAAAACTCGCGGTCGATTATGTCGCCCTCGCCAAAGATCTCGCCGCGCTTGGTTTCCCAATCCTCGCCGGCTTCCGCCATGGCATGCCGGATTGCTGAGAGGCGCGCTCGCTCGGCATCCGTGCCGTGGTACGTGATGGCACTGACCAGCAGGTTGTTGCTGCGGCGGTGCAGGTCGAACTCGAAGTCCGTCAGGTCGTCCACGATCTGGAACGCCGTGCCGAGGCGGGCGAGAGCCGATTCGCCCGCGCGCCAGCGGGGCGAGTCCCCCTCAAACTCCAGCGGCGCCGCGAAGGCCAGCGAGAACAGGGCCCCCCCCCTCACGCGATGGACCGCGTCGATCATCTCCGTCATCCCCGGCGTCGTGGAAACGCCGTCCTCCTCGGACCCCTCGAGCGTGCCGATGAACGCGAGGCGGTTGAGCAGGTCCCGGTTGAAACGGAAGAACTGCTCCTGGGAGACACCCTTCTGCGCGCCGTCCTCAAGGCACATGACGGCGAGCACGCGCTCAAACGTCATGAGCTGCATGATCGAGCCGAACGTCTTGCCGGAGCTCAGCCGCAGCGGGATCAGCTCCTTGAACTCTCCGTCGAACAGGTTGTCGGCCGCGGTGATGATGCCTTTGATGCAAATGTTGACCGACGTGTAGAGGTCCAACCGTTCCCTGGCGCCGAGCGTCTCGAAGAATGAACGGAACAGGATCAGGAAGAAGTGGTCCTGGAGGAACTCCTCGTCCCCCATGGGGCTGGAATCCTCGGGACGGTAGAGGTACTGCTCGCCCAGGACGGCTGTGAGGCGGCGCTGCATGGCGACCATGGCGGAGCGCTGCGCGAGGGCGTGCGGGGCCAGACGGGCCACCACCCCGCGCGTGCGCAGGAACTCGGTCGATTCCTTGGAACGGAAAACAGGTGCGAGCGTCATGCCCCGGCCACGTCCTTGTCGGTGATGAAGGTCCGGGGAATCTCCGCCCCCCACCCCGGTCGTGGCAAGAGAGACCGGAGGGCCGGGAACGGGTTTCGGGGGAAGGGGTTGGGCGTGCATCGAGCGGAGTATCCGCACGAGCAGGCTGGGTGGAACGGGATCACGACCGCAGCACCACAATCCATCATGGGCAATGTTGCACAGATGCAACACCGCTGCGCCCAGGCGTACCATGCTGTCCAATCGGTGGACCCAGTCAGGCAGGGCCGGGTCACAGACCCGATCAGTTCAGAAACGACCCCGGCCCGGCGAACACGATGTCGCCCCTGGAAACCGTCCCGTTGGTCGGATCGTACAGGGCCACCGCCTCATCGACGTCGTTAGGGGATTCATGTTTGGCGTCGGGGCCGTGGCTCAGCAGCGAGTACCCAATCGTCGATACAGGCACCCGGTTCGTCAGGTCGTTGAAGTAGTCCTCCCACGGCGCGCTGCTCGCGCGGGTAGAGACCGTGTAGTCGCGAGTCGAATAGTGGTACTGGCGCGTTGGCTCGGCCACCTCGCCGCGCTGAAACGGATCGTCTGGGCGCGAGGTTATGTATGCGATGGGTGTTGTCAGGTAGATCGAGGGCCGGGTCTCGAACCACTCCATTCCACCAATCTGCACCCCCTGGTCGTTGGAGGGCGTGGCGTAGCGGTTGTTGTCCACGCGGTAGGACTCCACGGCGATGGCCATGCTGCGCATGTCGGACTTTGCGCGCGAGACCTTCGCGCGGGTCTGGGCCTCGAGGAAGTTCGGCACCGCGATCGCCGCAAGGATGGCGATGATCGCCACCACGATCAGGAGTTCGATCAAAGTGAAGGCCGAGGCGCTGCGATGGGCTGGCATGGGGGTCCTTGAGGGTGAAAAAACTGACCGGGCACTGCCTGACCCGGACTTCACCCTCCCCGAGGAGCGTCAATCATGCCGATTTTGGGAGGATTCGTTCAGCCCCGACCCGGCCAATACCATTCAGGCCATGCCTCGATCCTAGTACCCCCCTTCACCATCTTGTCCACGAACCCGTCCCTCTGGAGAAACTCGTAGGGGAATCCCAAGTGCGGTGTGCTGACCTCATCGAGCCGCTTGGAGAGTTCCGGGGGGATTGAGAACTCCAAGGCCCCGAGGTTCGCGGCGAGTTGTCCGCGCGTCGTCGCGCCGATGATCGTCGAGACGATTCCGGGGCGCCGCGTGGCCCAATTCAACGCCACCTCGGCGGGCGTCCGTCCCATCTCCTTCGCAACTGCAATCAATTCGTCGACGATCTTCCAGTTCCGCTCCTTCGCCAGCCTCGGTGAGGGTGCCGTCTTGTTGGATACGAGGCGTCCTGCCCCCTTGGTTGCCTTGTCGCCGCTGACGGTGCCTTCCCGCGTGTACTTGCCAGTCAGCATCCCGCCCCCGAGGGGACTCCAAGGCGTGATGCCGATCCCCTCCTCCAAGGCCAGGGGGACGTGTTCGCGCTCGATGTCGCGGGTGATCAGCGAGTACTCGAGCTGGAACGCGCAGAGCGGGGCCCATCCCCGCAGCGTGGCGAGGGTCTGCGCCTTGGACGCGTACCAGGCCGGCGTGTCCGAAAGTCCGATGTGGCGGACCTTCCCCGCCTGCACGAGCGCATCGAGCGCGGACATCACCTCCTCCACGGGAGTCAGGCTGTCATGCATGTGCAGCCAATAGAGATCGATGTAGTCCGTTTGCAGCCGACGGAGGGAAGCCTCGCACGACTGCATGATGTTCTTGCGGCCATTGCCGCCCGCGTTTGGGTCCCCTGCGAACATGTTGAGGGTGAACTTCGTCGCGAGCACCACGCGGTCCCGGTTCTTCCCCCTTTTCAGGAATCGCCCGATGTACTCCTCGCTCGTGCCCTTCGTGTAGTAGTTCGCCGTGTCGAGGAAGTTGCCACCTGCCTCCAGGTAGTCCCCGAGGATGCGAGCGCTCTCGGGCTCCGTGTTCCCCCAGCCCCACTCCTTGCCGAAGGTCATGGTGCCGAGGCAGAGGGGCGAAACGCGCAGGCCGCTGCGCCCCAGCCGGTAGTAGGTTGCGAGGCCCGGAAATGCGGGGCTCGCGGGTGGGGTCGTGACGGGCGTGTTCTTTGGGCGCTTGGCGGCGGCCATGGTGGGGAGTCCTGTTTTGGGTGTGTGCAGTGGATGTGCAAGGATGATGCCGCGGGGACCCCGCGCGGCAAACGAAACCCAGAGCCCGGCGCCTTCACGTTGCCCACGCACGGCGCCGGCGCGACACGATCCCCGTGCCCTTCGATGTCATCATCCTCGCTGCCGGTCGAAGCTCCCGGTCACCCACGCCGAAACCCCTGCGTCCGTTCGGGGGTGAGCCGTGGGTCCTCGCACTCGCACGCATCTGGAGTCGGCTTGGCGCCTCGCGAATGATCGCAACCTGGAACCCGTCGTTTCCGCTCCCGGATGTCGCGTGCGTTCCGGGACTCCGTGCCGTGCCCAATCCGGAGACGGAACTCGGACCCGTGCGGTCGCTTCAGGTTGCCGCGTGTGCGCTCTCGCCGCTCGGGCCATGCGCGTTCATCACTCCCATCGACTGTCCTGCGCCGGACCCGGCGATGGTGGGCCTTCTCCTTCGGTCCCTCGCCGGGCACGAAGCGGTTCACCCGGAGTATGCAGGAAAGGGCGGGCATCCCGTCCTGCTCACGCCTTCCTGCCTTCTTGCCATCATGGGGGAGGACCCGGCCCGCTCGAGGCTGGACGACTTCCTCAAACGCCAAGGCGCCTTGCGTCTCCCGGTCGATGATCCTACGGTCGTGCTGAACTGGAATGATGATCCGTCGTGGCAGGCATGGCTGGAGTCCCGGGCGGGAGACCGATGGGACGACGACCAGTCCTGGCGCGCACGATTCGCGGCAATGCAGGGAGTGTCTCCGGAATGAGCCCGCTTCTCGTCGTGCGTGGGCACGAAATCGCCACTCCCGCTGGCTTGCGTCCAGCCGATCTCGTCATCGAGGGAGAGCGCATCCGCGCGCTCGAACCCCTCGGTTCCGTCCGCGCCCAACCGGGGATGGAGATCATCGAGGTTGGCCGCCTCGCCGTCCTGCCAGGCCTGGTGGACACCCACGTTCATCTCAATGAACCCGGGCGCGAGGAGTGGGAGGGCCTGACGACCGGCACGCGGGCGGCGGCGGCGGGGGGAGTCACCACGCTCGTGGACATGCCGCTCAACTGCTCGCCAGTCACCACCACGGTGCCAGCGCTGCGCGCCAAGCGAGCTGTCGCCCAGGAAAAGTCCATCGTGGACATCGGTTTTTGGGGAGGGATCGTGCCCGGCAATGCCGCCGAAATCGAGCCCCTCGCCGCCGAGGGCGTCCTCGGCTTCAAGTGCTTCATGGTTCACTCCGGGATCGACGAGTTCCCCGCCGCAGGTGAGCGCGAGTTGGCCGACGCCATGCCCATCCTGGCGCGCCTCGGCCTCCCCCTCTTGGCGCACGCGGAGATTGAGATCCCCCCCAGACCGGGCGCCGACCCCAGGAGACACGCCACTTGGAGTGCCTCCCGTCCCCCTGCGTGCGAAGTGGCTGCCGTCGGGATGCTCATTCGCCTCTGCCGCGAGACAGGGTGCCGCACACACGTTGTCCACGTCGCGGCGAAGGAGGTGCTCCCGCTCCTCCGAGACGCGCGCAATGAAGGGCTCCCCATCACCGCAGAGACTTGTCCCCATTACCTTTACTTCGCCGAGGAAGACATCCCGGACGGCGCCACGGAGTACAAATGCGCGCCCCCCATCCGGGGGCGTGAGAACCGCGAGGCCCTCTGGGAGGGCCTGCGGGACGGCACCCTCGACATGGTCGCCACGGATCATTCGCCCTGCCCTCCTTCGATGAAGGGCAGGGAGGCGGGCGACTTCTTTGCGGCTTGGGGGGGGATCGCATCCCTGCAACTCGGACTGCGCGCGACGTGGACTGGCGCGAGGGCGCGCGGTTTCGCCCTGGCGGACCTCGCACGCTGGATGTCCACAGCTCCGGCGAAGCTCGCAGGCATGCAGAATCGCAAGGGACAGCTTGCGCCCGGGTTCGATGCCGATTTCGTCTTGTTTGACGCCTCGGCAGGTTCAATCGTATCGGGATCAAGGCTGGAGCACCGGCACCCGATCACGCCCTACGACGGATTGGAGCTGGCCGGGGAAGTGAAGGAAGTCTGGCGTCGCGGACGATGCATCCATTCGGGCCGCGTCGGCGGGTTTGCCTCAGGTGGCGGAAGCATCCTCACGAGAAGTTAACTCAGGAGCAGCGACATGGGTGTCTTCGTGGACATGATCGATCTCGCGGCGGAAAGCGTGGGCGGAGTCGCCCTGGCCGCCAGCGACGAGTTCTTCGCCCCCAAGGAGAACCTCCTCAAGTCGGGCCGCGGAGTCTTCATCCCCGACAAGTTCACCGAGAACGGCAAGTGGATGGACGGCTGGGAAACGCGCCGCAAGCGCGTCGCCGGCCATGACTGGTGCATCATCCGCCTGGGCCTGCCCGGCATCATCCACGGCCTGGACATCGACACCAACCACTTCGTCGGCAACTTCCCACAGGCCGCGTCCATCGACGCGTGCGACTTCCCGTCCGGCCCGGACGTGACGTTCTCCCCCGAGCAGGTCAAGTGGGTCGAACTCGTGAAGAAGACCTCGCTCGAAGGCGGCAAGCGCAACCTCATCGAGATCTCAAACTCGAGCCGCTTCACGCACCTGCGGCTCAACATCTACCCCGACGGCGGCGTCGCGCGCCTGCGTGTCCACGGCGAAGTCGTCCCCGACCTTAATCAGCTCCGCCAGAACAAGGAACTCGTGGACCTGGCCTCCGTGCGCCTCGGCAGCAAGGTAATCCTCGCCAATGACGACTTCTTCGGAAAGAAGAACAACGTCATCCTGCCGAACTCGCCCGTGAACATGGGTGACGGATGGGAGACGAAGCGCAAGCGCCGCGACTCCTTCGAGAAGCTCATGCAGGACTCGGACTGGGTCATCATCCGCTTCGGCGCACCGGGCGAGGTAAGCCGCATCATGCTCGACACGACATACTTCCGCGGCAACTTCCCCGACACCGTCCAGATCGACGGCTGCAACTTCAAGAGCGACACGGGCAAGCTGCCCATCGGCAAGAGCATCGCCTGGAAGCCCATCCTCAACCGCGTGAAGGTGCAGGGCGGAAAGTTGAACATCTTCGAGCAGGAAGTCATGAAGACCGGCTCGATCAACCACGTGCGCGTCCAGATTTTCCCCGACGGCGGCATCAACCGCATCCGCATGATGGGGACGCTCGCGTAGGAGCAGATCTGAAACCGAGAGTCGGGAGTCGCGAGTCGGGGATGGGTTCCAGTTTTCGGTGGACGGGCGAAGGCAGCCGGTTACCGGGGGCGTGGGCCAAATCGCCGTTGCGAGCGCGTGACACCCAAATCCCGGAACCTCTCTCACTCCCGCACACCATGACTCTCGAACACCTCAACTCCCTGCCGGCGAACGAAGCCGAGGAAGCCTTCCGGCGCGTCTGCGGCTCGCGGGCATGGGCTGCGGCGATGGTGGGCGCGCGCCCCTACGCCACGGAGGCGCAACTGCACACCTACGCCAACCTCTTCTGGTGGGAGATCGGCGAGGGGGACTGGCGCGAAGCATTCTCCTGCCATCCGCGCATCGGCAGCAGGGACGCCATGCGCGAGAAGTTCAAGTCCACAGCGGCATGGGCGCAGGGCGAGCAGTCCAAGGTCTCCGCCGCCGACGAGGAAACCATTCAGGCCCTCCTCGACCTGAATGAGGAACACGAGCGCAGGTACGGCTACATCTTCATCGTGTGCGCGACGGGAAAGTCCGCCGGCGAGATGCTCGCGATCCTGCGGGCCTCACTTGAGAACGACGCAGCAACGGAGCTTCGCCGCTCCGCTACCGAGGAAAACAAGATCACGCACATCCGACTGGAGAAACTCCTCGCCGAATGAGCACCAGCCCCATCACCACACACGTACTCGACACCGCGCTGGGCCGCCCCGCCGCCGCCGTCCCCATCCAGCTCGACATCCTGGCCGGGGCGGGGGAGTGGCAAGAGATGGCCCGCGGCGAGACCGACGCCGACGGACGCCTGCGCACACTGCTACCCGCCGGCCTGCCGCTCGCACCGGGCCTCTACCGCATCACCTTCGACACGGGCTCCTATTTCGATTCCCTTGCCATCCGTGGATTTTATCCCTACGTTTCGGTCGTGTTCGAAATCCTTCACTCGAACGAGCACTACCACGTACCGCTGCTCATCAGCCCGTACGGGTACTCGACATACCGGGGATCCTGAACCATGCCCGCAGTCCTTGCGCAGAACAACTACGGAAAATCCCTCGTCCGCATGCTGAAGGCCACCCGCCTTCCGGACCGCCACGAGATTTTCGAGGTCTGCGTCGCAACGGCGCTCGAGGGCGACTTTGCCGACACCCACGTCACGGGCGACAACGCAAAGGTCATCCCGACCGACACGCAGAAGAACACCGTCTACGCACTCGGGCGGCAGCACACTTTCGCCTGCGCCGAGGACTTCGGCCTCATCCTCGGCCGCCACTTCGTGACCTCGTTCCCCGCCCTCGTGACCAGCGCGCGCGTCGAACTCGAGCAGAGCCTCTGGCACCGCGTCACGACGTCCAAGGGCCCGCACCCCACGACCTTTGAAAGCGCCGGCAACGAGCGGCGGCTCGCCCGGGTCATCGTGACGAAGACAGGCGCCACGGTCGAGGGCGGCATGAAGGACCTCCTCGCCCTCAAGTCCACGGACTCCGCCTTCGTCGGGTACCTCCGCGACCGCTACACGACCCTCAAGGAAACCGACGACCGCATCTTCGCCACCTCCGTGGCCGCAAACTGGAAGTACACCTCGCCTGCGGTCTCCTTCGACCGCGCCTACTGCGCGATCCGCACCGCGATGCTGGAGACGTTCGCCTTCCACAAGAGCCTCTCGGTCCAGCAGACACTGCTCGCGATGGGTGACGCCGCCCTCGCCGCCGCGCCCGAGATTTCAGAAATCCGCCTCTCGCTCCCCAACAAGCACTACCTGCTCGCGAACCTCGAACCGTTCGGACTGGACAACCCGAACCAGATCTTCGTGCCGACAAGCGAGCCGCACGGCCTTATCGAGGCCACGATCACGCGCGGGTAGCGGAGTACGCGATAGGCGATTCACCGCAGCGAACGCGAAGGACGCAGAGCAGCTTACCGGGGCGCGCCTCGATGCGCCGTCGCTCGGGGCCAGCAGGTAGGATTGCACAGATGCAAGGGCAGGAGGGCGTCAGAGACCGCCAACCACCCACCTCACCGCTTTTCCTCTGCGCCCTTTGCGCCCTCTGCGGTGAATCTGTTTTGCCACCGCGCTTCGCACCGAACAGCCCTTCTCCTGCGCTTCCCGCTCGACGCCGTGCCGCCCACCCGCGTCCCTTGATGCGCGCACATCAACCCGAAGGGCGGCTGCACGCGAATTGGACATCTCCGCAGACACCATAGCCCTCTTCCTGGGGTACTATGCGATCCTGCTTTTCTCGCTCAGCTTCCACGAGTGCGCGCACGCCCTGACGGCAAAGTGGGGCGGGGACCACACCTCCGCCTACCAGGGGCGCATCACGCTCAACCCCATCGCGCACATCGACCCCGTGGGCACCGTCGTCATGCCGATACTCGGGTTCTTCTCGGGCTTCCCCCTTCTGGCGTGGGCGAAGCCGGTGCCGGTGCAGGAATTGAACTTTCCGCGTTCGAGCTGGGGCGCGGTCGTGGCGGTCGCGGGTCCCGTGAGCAACCTGATACTCGCCTTCGGGGCGGCTCTCCTTCGCTCGGCGCTCGGCTTCGCTTCCGATGGCTCGGCGGATGGGTTCGGAGTGTCGTCGATCAGCCTCCTTGGCGGCTCCGAGGGCATGCCCGTCACGGCGCTCGGCGTGGTGTCGGCGGGCCTCGAGGCGATGATCCTCCTGAACGTGGCATTGGCCGTTTTCAACATGATCCCCTTCCCGCCGCTGGACGGTTCGCACGTCGCCTGGCACCTGTGGATCAAGTATTCCCCCCGGCTCAGCCAGATCTTCGTGGCCATCATGCCGTTCTCGTTCTTCCTCCTGTACGCGCTTCTTTGGATACCGGGTTTCAAGATGCTCCTCGCCCTGCTGATCATCGCCGGCCTCTACGGCGTCCAATGGGCCACCTCCCTGGGAATCTGACACCGACATGACCCTCGAAAAGGAAATCCTCCTCTCGGGCAGCCGCCCCACCGGGCCGCAGCACCTCGGCAACTACATCGGCGCCCTCGCGCAGTGGCTCGAGCTA
>CAZUCD010000104.1:0-13197 GCA_964618855.1 uncultured Candidatus Sumerlaeota bacterium | reverse complement strand
TGAATGGCGCCGGGAGCACGTGGGTCTCCCGGTCGATGGAAACCCGACCGGAGTTCATGGCCTCGAGGAGCGCCGACTGCGTCTTGGGCGTCGTCCGGTTGATCTCGTCCGCGAGGACGACGTTGGCGAAGATCGGCCCCGGGTTGAATTCGAACGCGTGCCTGTCCTGATTGTAGATGGTGACGCCGAGGATGTCGCTCGGGAGCAGGTCGCTCGTGAACTGGATGCGCTGGAACGACCCATGGATGCTCCGCGCGATGAGCGATGCGAGTGTCGTTTTGCCCACCCCCGGGACGTCCTCGAGCAGCACGTGCCCCCGGGCGAGCAACGCGACGAGGCACATGTCCACGACCTGGCGCTTGCCGCGCATCACGGACTGGATGTTGTCGCGCAGGCGCCCGATGGCGGGATGTGGCGTGGTCTTGGAGGAGTTGTTCAGGGACATGCTTCGTGGGAAATCCAGTGGGCGTCCGAGGGTCGCAGCACGCGCACCGCGGTCAACCGCGATCCTCGCCAAGCGATTTCCGCACCCATGCTTCGGCGACGAAGCTGAACAGAAGGAAAATGCCGAATGCCAGGCCTGCCGCGATCGCGTAGAGGGACCGCTTCGGACCCACGCGCTCCTCGGGGAGGATGGGCCGCGCGAGCACCCGCAGTGCCCCCCGGCGCTGGGGATCGTCCTCGTCCGGCACAAGCACGGCGTCGGCGATGGCGTAGCCCGCCATCTCCGTGAGGGACTTGATCGCATTGTCCGCAGCGAACCTCTTGCCGCGCGCGGCGGCGACTTCACCCTCCAGGCGCGCCGCCTCGGCCGCCAACGACTTGATGTTCGAGTCAGTCTCTGTGATGAGCGTCTCGATTCGCGCGAGCCGTGCCTGCTCACGCGTCAGTTCGTCCGTGATGCCGAGCGCAAGCGGATCCTCGAGGCGCACCTCGTCGCGCAGCGTCGGGTCCCCCGCCAGCTTCTCCCGGCGTGACAGCGCCGCCTCGAGTTCCGCCACCCGCGCAGCGGCGCTGATCCGTTGCTCGAAAAGCGTCGGCCGGCCCCCGCCCCAAGCGCTCTCGCGCTCGAGGTCGGGGGTCAGCAATTGAGGGAACGCCATCGGGCTGCGGAGGTCACCGTGGTAGAAGAGTGAGTAGTGCCCGAAGAGCAGAATCTTAACGCGATCGAGTTCGTAATCCAACTTCGCCTCGTTGCGTCTGGCCTCTTCCAGCTCGCGCGCGCGCAGGTCAGTCTCCTCCCCGAGCGCCTTCGCCGTCCCCGCCGCATCCCCGGCCGCGATGTTGCCGTACATGCGCAGGGTCTCCGCCAGCCAGGTGTCCGCCATGAACTTCACGCTGACGGGAGTCGGTCCTTCGACAGCCATCTCGATCACGGGGGAGAACGTGGTCTGGACTGCCGTGTCCCGGGTAGTGACCGTGCGGATTCTGAAGCTGTCCTTGATCTTCTCGTAGGGCTTGGTGCCCAGGCTGTCCGGATGCTTCTGCCGAGTAGAATCCACGACGGTCTTTAGCAGCTCGTCGTTCAGCAGGATGTCCTTGTAGGACGGGGCATCGATCCAGGCCAGCCGCGGTTCGTTCTCGCTGCGCTCGTCGGTTGGACGCTCTCGCAGGTACACCACCGCAGTGGACTCGAACGTCTCACCCCCAAAGGCACGTATCAGGAGATACGTCCCAATGGTCACCGCGCACGGTGCGAGGAGGAGCACCCACCGGCGGCGCCACAGGTGCGCGACGAGTTCGGCGGTGGAGAGCATCTGCTTGTCGGGGGTCTGCATGAAAGGCTGGGGCCAGGCCTCCGGCGGGGTCGTCCGTTCATCGGGCTTCGATTGGGCGTGGAGCGTCAAGCCGTGCGTTCGATTGGTTCTCACGGCCATTTGCCCGGTTTTCCACAGGCGCCCTTGACGAACGCGCCCAACCGTCGCACGCTCGCAGGCTAGGTTAACCTGTTTCGGGGTCCACCCACATGAACATCTTCCGCATTGAGGCTGAGCAACTCAAGAAGGCCCCGGTTCGCCTCACTTTCTCCGAGCAGGCTGCACTCTTCGGCATCACGGACGAGGATCTGTACCGGTTCCACGATCCCGTTTCGGGGGAGATTCTGGCCACGGCAGCGGGCACGACGGTCGTGCTCCAAGGCGAAATCAGGACCGTCGTCACCACTTCGTGCGTTCGTTGCCTTGAGCCGGTGCGGATCAACGTCGCCGCCCGCGTGGATCTCAGCTACATGCACGAACCCAGGCTGCTCGGTCTCGCCCACCGGGACGAAGACGACGACGCGGACACCGAGTCCTACGACGGCGAGATCATCACCCCGGCGGCGCAGTTGCGCGAACTGCTCCTGCTGGAGTTGCCCGCGTTTCCCCATTGCGAGGGAGCCGGAAAGAAGCGTTGCCAGGCGACGCTGGCGGAGTGGCGCCACGTCAACGACCCCGGCGACGAGGACGAGGCGGCAGGGGAGGCACGGGTCGCCAATCCATGGCGCGACCAGTTGGCGCGCGTGAGGTCCGAGCTGAAGCAGAATCGCCGTTCATAGCACCACCGGCAGCAGCGGCTGTCCAATGCATCCGCATGGGAACAGGGCATGGGTGAGGGCACGGCCATGACGGCAGCATCGCCGCGGCACCACTCGGCGGCAGCCTGGCGGCTCGCTTCCGTCGTGCTGGCGTGGCTGTGCTTTGCCTCGGGCGTCCTCCTCGCGGGTTGGGGCACGGCTTGGGGCGCCGTGTTCGTCTGGGCCCCGCTCGCCGCGGTAGGGCTCTACCTCGCAACCGCCCTGCGGCTGGCGATTCTCGACATGGTGGCGGAGTTCACCTACCGCGAGCGGTTCGGGGCGTTCCTCGTGCACGTCGTGGCCTTCTTCGCGCCGGTGCTCTTCCTGGGATTGAAGGGCCCGGCTCATGCACTGGGCGCCTTGGGCGCATTGATCGCCTTTCATGCGGCGACCCCTTCGCACTATGGGCGGCTCCTCGCGTGTTCCGGGGCGCTCGTCGTCGCCGCCTACACCCGGATGGACCAGCCACCGGCCGGCTTCGGTCCAATCTGGGCGCTTCTTGCGCTCCTCACGGTGAGGTGCCTCCACGTGCGGTTCACGCTGGAGGAGGAAGGGGATGCGCGCGGACCCGACATGACGTTCGAGGTGCGACAGATGCTGCCCGCCGTCGGTCTCCCCATGCTGGCGGGCCTGCTCGTGTTCGCGGCGGCCGCCGCTTTCCTGGAGCCCCGCGCCCTCAGCTTCCGGGCAGGCGACGTCCAGTCCCCCTACCGTCCCATCGGCCCGGTCAGCTCGACTTCCGCGTTCTTCGACGCAGCCATGGTCGTCGTCCTCGTCGTCGTCCTGCTGGTCCTCCTCAACTACCTGCAGTCGTTGCTGAGAAACCTGAAGAACGGCGCCGGGGATGAGGGTGTGCCGCTCGGCGGCAGGGCCCGGGTGTTGGCCGATGCTCTGGCGGCGGAGGACCGCCTCGCGGACGAAGCCACCACCGGGGCGCGCGACCGTATCCTCAGGGCATTCCGCAGGCTGGTGAAGGGACTCGCATCGGCGGCCCCGCGCTCCCCCCACGAGACTCCGGTCGAGTACGCAAGGCGCGTCGCCCGCATCTCGGAGCGCACGGAACTCGCCTCCGCGCAGGCTTCCACGTTTGACGTCGCGTGCTACTCCCCGCAAGATGTCACCGAACAGGCTGCGGGCGACTACGAAGGATACGTCGCGTCGGAACTCGAACTCGTCAGGTCGCGAACCAGCCCCCAAGGCAACACGCCCCGGGCCACAAATCCGTGACAAAGACCTTCCGGAGGACCATAAGCCATGTCCATGCGACCGAAAAACCCGGAACCGGAACCGCAGCCCCAGAGGCTCCGCGTGGCGTGCAACCAGAACACTTGCGCCTACTATAACGCCATCGAGGGCCCCGAGCGGTCCTTGTTCTGCGAGTGCTCGCACACACAGAAGCAGTACTTCCTCAACGTGAAGCCCTGCCCGCTGTTCCGCGTGAACTGGGTCCAGGTAAACACCGGCGCCGAGAAGGCGAAGGAAATCATTCGCTCCAAGCGCAAGTTCTGACCGTCCTGACCAATCGCGGTGAACCGCCGGACCTGACGAAGGTCCATCCGCGAGGCGCAGGAACGTGATTGCATCGCCAAGGGCGATTTTTGTTTGACATGCCAAACAGTCGTTTGGCTACTCTTGGCCACGTCGCCAGAATCGCTCAACACTGATGAACTCTGCGGCGCGAAGTTTGCTCTTTTTTTCACAATTTGGGCGCCGCAGGACTCGACCTCCGTGGCACAATCCCCTCTGAAACCTTGCTCCCGTTGAACTTGCAAAGGCACTTATCATTATCGAAGCCGAAGGCACAAAGTGGACCGTCCGTGTCCTTCGGATGCGCCTCTGCACCGGTACGAGGCTTCACCCTCATAGAACTCCTCATCGTCGTCGCGATCATTGCCATCCTGGCGGCGATTGCAGTCCCGAACTTCCTCGAGTCGCAGACCCGTTCCAAGGTCGCCCGAGTTCGCGCCGACATGCGCTCCATAGCCCTCTCCCTCGAGGCCTACCACCTCGACAACAACAGCTACCCCTACGTGCCGGAGACCTTTGTGGATCTGCGCGCGCGCCTGCACCAGGTGACGACGCCGATTTCCTACCTGACGTCGATCCCAGCGGACCCCTTCGTGCGGCGTGCGGAAACGCTCTACGGCATCGGCTCCATCGAGGATTCGACCGGAGCGGCGTACGTCTACAACACGGGCAACGCGCTCGTCGGCGTCGGCATCGGCGACCCAAACTCGCTCACCCGCCAGGGCTGGGCACTGACCAGCGCCGGTCCCGACCTTCGCATTCACTTCCCGTACTGGCCCTTCGCGGAGACCTTCATCGTGTCGAACGCGTACCTCGACTTCATCTACGACCCGACGAACGGGGTGGTCTCGCCCGGGGAGATTTTCCTCCGCGGCGGGCGCATTCCCCGCGTCATCCCTGCGATCGATTCGAGGCAATGATGCGCCGTCCCGCCACCCTGCTGGCCTTCCTGCTCCTGTCTTCGACCGTCCGTGCGGAGACCATCACGCTGGATGTGCCCGCCTCCATCGACGTGTGGCACTACTTCAATGCGATCAATCCCGCGGGCAGGCAGCTCGCGCCGCCCTTTGTGATTCCGCCGAGCTTCCCCGGCGGCGACCGCCGCGACGCCGTCGGCGTCGTCGTCCTCCGCCCGGAGCTGCCCGTCGGGTTCTCCCCGGCCTTCCGCGTGAACCAGGCCACAGTACAGTATCATGACATCGCGGCCTCCAACTGGGTGACCGGGGGGACCAATGGCTACGGCGGAGCCGAGGAAATCGAACTCTTCGCCTCAGGCTATGGGCCGACGTACAATGAAGCGACGTGGAACGGCACGCAGCCCTTCATTGGCGGGAACAACGACACGACGCTGCCGCGCGACCCATTCCCACGCGACCTTGCGACCGACGCGAACGTCCAAAACACCGTTCTGGGGCATACGCCATGGGCGGTGGGCGTCCCGGTCGGCTACACGCCCGGCGCAATGACCGCCCCGTTTCCGATCATCTTCAACCTCAACGTGGCGAACCCCGTGATCCAGGCCGAACTCGTCGCCGACCTGCAAGCCGGCAGCAGCTCCTGGATCATCAGCTCCACCTTCGAGGCCGATTTTCAGGGGGAACCCGGCACCATCCCCAACTTCATCACGCTGGAGGGTATCGCCTCCAACCCGGGCGCAATTGCCCCGACCCTTCATCTGGTCGTGGAGGAACTCCCGATATCGGCCGCGTCGGCCTGGTCCCTCTACGAGTAGTCCCCGCACCCGACAGTCACGCATTCCAATCCACCCGCAGGAGTAGCATCCACCGATGATACCATGTTCCCTCCGAAGCCTCGCCGCCTTGGGCGCAGCCGCGTTCCTTGCCGCCCAGGCCTCGAGTGCCGCCGCCGCCGACCGCATCCTCACGTGCTCCGATGACAGGTGGAGCTACCCCTTCGCGTTCTCCCCCTCACCAGCAACACGTACGACCGCGTCGGTCTTCTCCGCGCCGCTCGCGTCCGGCTTCGACTACCGCGACGGACAGATGCTCCTGCGTTTCCGCAACACGACCACCCCCGGCGATCCCAACTACGTTCCCGCCAACGGCGATCCGGACAGGTACGGGTTCACGGGCGCCAAGGTCGTCATCCACCACGCCCCCGGGACATACACGTGGGACACGCGGACTCCGGCGACGAACTCCGCCGGGCGGCCGTTCCGCCTCGAGATTTTCGGCATGGGCGTGGATGCTGCGGCGGCTCCACTCACCATCGACACATGGGTCGAGACCACGGCCTTCCAGGGACAGTCGAGCGGCCTCGTCACGCCTCCCGGGCAGCGCAGGAACCCGCACCCGCTCAACATCGACGCGGGCGCCGCGGAACAGAGCGAGGCCAACAACATCGACGCCGTGCCCTGGGGGCTTGGCCTTCCGGAGTACGGAACTGCGGCTGGTGAGTACACCCCCGGCGTGGCGGCGACCGCAGCCTTCCCGATCACGTTCACGCTCGATGTCTCGAATCCCCGCGTCAGGGCATTCATCCAGGAGGGCCTCGTGAGCGGGGGCGTCGAGTTCGTCGTCTGCAGCACCGCCGAGCCACCCCCGATGACCATCAACGACACGATCCCCGTGCTCTCCACCAAGGACGCGGCCCCGACGATCCCCGGACCCTACATGGTCCTGGAGAACTTCACCCTTCCCTCCGCGGCGGGGAACTGGTCACTCTACGAATGAACGCCCCAGCGCACCCAGGAGCACCACCCATGATGAGCACCGCACCCGCACCCGCCCCGGCGGAGATCACCGCCCGCATCTCGGAGATCCTCGCGAAGAGCCCGTGGGAGATGACGCCCGTCATCGCGCGCTCGATCGGCGTTCCGGAGGCCGAGGTCCTCAGGAACTATCCGGGGGACGCCGTCACGCCCCTCGATGCCGGCCGCGTCATCGACATCATCAAGTCGCTCGAGTCGCTGGGACGCGTCCACGTCATCGCCTCGAACGAGGGCTGCACGTTGGAGGCCTACGGCGAGTTCGGCAACTTCTCGCTCACGGGCCCCTTCTTCAACGTGCAGACCAAGACGCTCGACATGCACATCCGGCACATGACGCTGAAGGGCGTGTTCGCCATGATCAAGCCGAGCCACCAGGACGGCCAGATCACCTATTCGATCCAGTTCTACACGGAGCGCGGCACCGCCGCGTTCAAGGTCTTCCTCTACAAGTCGGTCACGGACTCCCCCGACGTCGAGTCCGTCATCGCCAAGTGGGAGGAAATCCGGGCGCGGTTCAGGGCCTGATTGCCCGGCGTCCGAAGGACTTCCCTCCGATGGACGCCGCACCATCCAAGCCCATGCCTGGGAAGGCAGGATTCGGATTGGCCGCTGGCGTCTTCCTTGCGGCGCTTGCGCTCCGCGTCCACGGAATCGGGCAGGAGAGCTTCTACATAGACGAAGTCGTGACTCTCAGGTCACTCGACTCGCCCCTGTGGAAGCACGTCCGGGAGGTCGAGACGAGTCCGCCGCTTTACTTCGCGATCATCCGTGTCTGGGCCGAGCTCTTCGGGAGGAGCCACGAGTCCCTGCGACTCTTCTCCGCGCTCTCCGGGGCCGTTGGTGTCGCGCTCGTTCACATCGCAGCACTCCGGATGGGCCTGTCCCGCGCAGTAGGAGCCGCCGTCGCGCTGGTGTGCGCCTGCTCCCCCCTGGCGCTTTGGCATGCGCAGCAAGCCCGGCACTATGGCCTGCTGTTCGCGGCTTCCGCCGCGTACCTGGCCTGTCTGGCCGCGGCCGTGGAAAAATCCCGAACACGGGACTGGATGGTCGTGTCCATCATGGCCGCAGTTGGCTTCTCCATCCACTACTACTTCGCCTTCCTGGTCGCGGGGGTGATCCCCGCTGCCTGGGCACTGCGGATGAGTGAAGGTCGCAACCGCTTGTGCGGATTCGTGGCTGCGCATGCCACGTCGGGGCTCGCCAGTTTGGCCTACCTCCCGCTCTTCCTCCACCAATCATCCCTCGGCCACACGTCATACATCCCGGTCCCCGCTCTGGGGGAGTTGTGGTCAGCCTTTGTTGTGACCTGTGTGGTGGGACCCTTCAACACCACAACCGCATTGGTGGCGGGCGCGCATGGTGTGCTCATCATTGCGATCCCATTGATAGTCCTTCTCGCCTGGCAGCGAGGCGGGAGTCGCGGCGCGCCAAATGCCTGCCCGGCTGGTTTCTGGCCCGCTGCACTGCTGGGAATTGTGCTCGGTTCGGTGGCTGTCCCTTTCGCGGCGTCCCACGTCCTCGATCCAATCTTCCTGCGAGATCGCTACACCGTGGTGGCACTCCCCCCCTACATCCTGCTGGTCGCATGGAGCCTGGAGCATGGGTTTGCTCTCCTTCGCGACAGTTGGCGAATCATCGCAGCCCCGGTGCTTGTCATCCTCTTCGTCCCTGCGGGCGGAGCAGCGATCCTAAACTACAAGGCGCGCCTGCAGGACTTTGACTGGAGGGGTGCGGTCCGGGTGATCGACTCGGAGTGGAGGAGTGGTGACGCGCTCATGTTCCTACCCACGTGGCAGGTGGAGTCGTACAGGGTGAACGGTGGAACGAGATCCAGTCTGCCTGCGCCCGTGCACCCGGTTAGCCTTACTCCCGAGGTGCAGCGGTTTTGGATCGTGGGATGGGAACAAGATCCCAGCGAGCGGAATCAAGACATCCTCAGTGTCTCAAAGTCGATGCCGGGTGCCCGCGCACGCGTGCAGTCCCCGCACCTTGCCCTCTGGGAAGTCCCGGTTCCCCCACAGCCATGACCCACGTGGAGGGTGGCCTCCGCCCTCTACAGCCCGAATATCTCCAGCACGTCGTGGAAGTCCCTCGCCACGAGCGTTTCGGGCCCATCGTTCGCGATGGGCTCGATTTCGTGGTGCCACGTGCTCGGGTGCGGTACGTAGATCGTACGTAGGCCCGCCCGCTTGGCGCCGTTGATGTCGCTGCGGGGGGCGTTGCCGATCATCACCGCGCGGTCGGGGGAGAGTCCGTGCCTCTCCAGGACGCGGCGGTAGTCCCCGGTGTTCTTTCGCGGGACCACCTGAACATCATGGAAGTGGTCGAGCAGGCCGGAGCGGTGGACCTTCGACATTTGGTCGTGGTGGTTTCCCTTCGTGACGGCCACGACGCGGAAGTCCCTGCGCAGGCGCGGCAGGGCCTCCCCCACGCCTTCGAGCAGCACGATGGGGTGGGTGCGCAGGAAGTGCGTCCAGCGCTTTGCCCGCGCGCGCAGGCCCGCGCCCTCGCCCTCCAGGCCTCCGATGCGCACGACGATGGCCAGGGCCTCCAGGAAGGAGTGCTCGTACGACCCGTAGCTGTAGCCAAGGCGCGGGATGTTGCGTTCCTCGCGCGAATCGAGGATGCGCCTCGTGGCGCGGTCGGTCAGCCCCGCGCGCCGGCCGACGTGACAGAGCCAGGCGAGCGTCTGCAGGAAGTATATGTTGTTTTCCCAGACGGTGTCGTCCAGGTCCAGGAACAGCGTGTCCACGCCCTCCCGAAATGTCGCGTAGGGAACCGGCATGGGATGCTACCTGCGCGTGGCGACGCGCCGGACGAGCTCGCCCAGCGCGAAGATCGCCACAAGCATCATGCTGATCGGAAGCGCGAGCAGGAAGACGATCGGGCTGAGCAGCCACGCGTGCCGGTTCGGACCAGTCACGGCCACGCGGGGCGAGTATCCGACGCGCTCGCGCTTCCTCGGGCGCACCGGGTGCGGCGCGGCATCCGTCAGCGGCGACTCCGGCGGCATGGCCAACCCCGCCGCCACCTGCACCACCGCGGCCCGGATCCTCCGCGCCGGGTTGCGGCACCAGTCGGCGAGCGGGCCGATCGTGCGGTCCCACGTGTACTCCGCGCGCACGAGGCGCTGCGCGTTCTCGGCGCGGCGTTGGATCTCCGCCTGCGAGCGCATCAGCCGCGAGAGGGACGCCTCGAAGAGGTCGAGTTCCCCCGGGGCGAAGACCCATCCCGCCTTCGCCGACTCGATTGGCCTCGCCAGCTCATCGTAGTTGTTGTGCAGCACCGGCAGCCCCGACCACATGCACGTCACGGTGCGCGTCGGAAAGGCAAGAAGGCGCTCCGCGTTCTGCGGCATCAGGTCGAGTGCGAGTCCGCATCCTCGCATCAGGGCCAGCATCCTGTCGAACGGGAGCACACCGTGGCGTTCCACGCGCGCCTCCTTCGACAGCCGCTCGACGAGTGCGTCGAAGCGCCCCTCGCTCACGTCCATCGACGGGTGCGGCCCGCCTACGAACACGAGCCCCGCGTCCGCATGCTGCGCCACGACGCGCAGGGCGCGCTCGATCGCCCCGGCGGGATCCTGCCACGGCAGGAACATCCCTCCGAAGAAAATCCGCCGCACGGGGCGGTCCGCCTCGATCTCGGGAAGCTCGGGCGAAAGCGAGAACGGAATGACGGGGCAGAGTTCGGTCGACCGCGCGTCGAACCCGGCCTCCACCAGGAACGGGATGAAATAGCACCGCTGGAAGTGGCCGCTGCAGACCACATGGTCGGCGCGGGACAGTGCGGCGATCTTCTCCCGCCGGTCCGCGGCCGGATCTCGCGATCCCCAAAGGATGCGCTCGAGCAGGTGCGGCCCCGCGAGGTCCACCGCGATGGGGCAGCCCGGGTCCCGGCGCAGGTCCCGCATCATCCCCCAATGCTGGAAGACGATGGCGTCCGGCTTTGAATCGCGCACGAAGTCATCAAGCGCGGACCTCTCAACCTGGCGGACCCAGGGGACGACGGGGTCCGCCATCCCCGTGCCGCGCACCGCGTCCGCAGCGAAGCCGAGCGTGACCCGGTCAAACCCCGCGCTGCGCAACCCGTTGGCGAGCCCCCACGCGCGCAGGCCGGCCCCGGTCGTTGCCAGCCCCGGCAGAGGGGGAGGCTCGGTCGTCAGGACAAGGATGGATGGCATCGGAACGGATCAACCCCCGGGTCCGGTTGTTGGGGCGGATGCGCGGGGCCGTTGGGCCCCGCGCGGGATCACGCCTCGGCCTCGGGCTCGTCCTCGCCCGCCGGGCCGGAATCGTCGTCCTCCTCGGCAGTGCGGCTGACGGCCGTCACGCGGTCGCCCTCCGGCACGTCGAAGAGCTTCACGCCCTGTGTGTTGCGCCCGATCTTGCGCAGGTCGGCGACGCGGAACCGGATGGTCTGCCCCGCCTCCGTGATCACGATGAGCTCGTCGCTGTCCATGACCTCCGCGATGCCGACGACGAGCCCGCTCTTCTCGGTCGTCTTCATGTTGATGACGCCCTTCCCGCCGCGGTTAGTGCGCCGGTACTCGTCCACGGACGTGCGCTTGCCCATGCCGAGCTCGCAGACGGTGAGGATGTCGGAGTTCGAGCGTGCGGCCTCCATCCCCACCACGTAGTCGCCCTCCTCGAGCTCGATGCCGCGCACGCCCTGGGTGAACCTCCCCGCCGAGCGCACCGCATCCTCCGGGAACCGGATCGCCGTACCCATCCGGGTCGCGATGATCAGGTCCTGCGTCCCGCTGGTGAGCTTCACCGTCACGAGTTCGTCATCGGCGTCCGAGACGTTGATCGCCTTGATACCGGCCTTGCGCGGATTGCCGTACAGCGAGAGCTGGTTGCGCTGCACCTGCCCCTTCTTCGTGACGAAGACGAGGTGCCTTGCGTCGTCGAACTTGTCCACAGCGACGACGGCCTCGATCCGCTCGTCCTTGTCGAGCTTCTCGATCAGGTTGACGATGGGGCGGCCCTTCGTCGCCCTGCCCCCCGCGGGGATCTCCCACACCTTCAGCCAGTGCGCCTGCCCCTTGTTCGTGAAGAACATGAGGTAGTTGTGCGTCGTCCCGATGAAGAGGTGCTCGACCCAGTCCTCGTCCTTGGTCTCGGCGCCGATGGTTCCCTTACCGCCGCGCTTCTGCTTGCGGTAGAGGTTCGTCTCCGTGCGCTTGATGTAGCCCTGGTGCGAGATCGTGATGACGACGCGTTCCTCGGGGATGAGGTCCTCGACGCTCATGTCTCCCACGGCCTCGAGGACGACGGTCCTGCGCGGGTCCGCGAACTTCTTCTTCACCTCGAGGAGGTCCCGCCGGATCACGTCGTACTGCTTCTTCTCGGACGCGAGGATTGCCTGGAGGCCGGCGATGGTGCCCTCGAGCTCCCTGCGCTCGGACTCCAGCTTGTCCACCTCGAGGGCGGTCAGCGTCCGCAGGCGCATTTCGAGGATCGCGTCGGCCTGGCGCGCCGAGAGCACGAACCGGGACATGAGCGCGGCCTTCGCGGCCTCGGTGTCCTTCGACTCGCGGATCGTCTGAACGACCTCGTCGATGTGGGCCAGTGCGATTAGGAGCCCCTCGACGATGTGCAGGCGCGCGAGGGCCTGGTTGAGGTCGAAGCGCGTGGCGCGCAGCAGAACCTCGCGCCGGTGCGCGATGTAGAGCTTCAGGATGCGCAGCAGCGAGAGGTAGCGCGGCTGGTTGTCCACGATCGCCAGCAGGATGATGCCGAAGTTCGACTGGAGCGCGGTCTTCGAGTAGAGGTTGTTGATGATGACCTGCGCGTTGTCGCCGCGCCGGATCTCCATCACGACCCGGACGCCGTCGCGGTCGGACTCGTCGCGGATGTCCGTGATCCCGATCAGCTTCTTGTCCCGGATCTGCTCGGCGATGTCCTTGATCAGGGCGGCCTTGTTCACCTGGTAGGGGAACTCCGTGACGATGATCGCCTCACGGCCCCCCTTGAGCTGCTCGACGCTGCACTTGGCGCGCATGACCACGCGCCCGCGTCCCGTGCGGTACGCTTCGTGGATGCCGGCCCGCCCGACGATGAAGCCACCCGTCGGGAAGTCCGGCGCGGGGATGAACTTGATGATGTCCTCGAACTGCGCATCGGGGTGCTCGATCACGTGCACGAGCGCGTCGATCACTTCGCCGAGGTTGTGCGGCGGGATGTTCGTCGCCATGCCGACGGCGATGCCCTGCGAGCCGTTGACCAGCAGTTGCGGGAAGGCCGACGGCAGGACGGTGGGTTCCAGCTCCTTGCCGTCGTAGTTCGGCGCGAAGTCCACGGTCTGCTTCTCGATGTCCCGCAGCATGACCTCGCCGATGGCCATGAGGCGCGACTCGGTGTAGCGCATGGCCGCGGGCGGG
>CAZUCD010000103.1:0-13245 GCA_964618855.1 uncultured Candidatus Sumerlaeota bacterium | reverse complement strand
GGCCTTGGAAGGGATGAACCGCTCGGACGTCAGTTGAAGGGAGCGCACTCGGCGCGTGCGCCCGCGGAATGCGAGTAGGACTCGGGGCAACTGTGCGTTGCCGCCCGTCCGGACTCGGTGTTCGTTGAACCCAGAAACATCCCGCGATTCGAGGTCGCCCATGTCACGCACGCCACTCATGAGCCGGGTCCGCCGCCTCCTTCGGGAAGCCCACCGGGCGAATCACGCGGAACTGCCCGCCTCCATTCCCCCCACAATTCCAATCTCACGAAGGCGTTTCCTTGGCGCCGCCGCGATGGCGGGCGGGGGAGCCCTCCTCGCGGGCAGCCTGTCCTCATGCCGTTCCCTCGGCCTTGGCGGACGCGCGGGGTCGACGCGCGTGGCCATTGTGGGCGGGGGCCTGGCCGGGCTAACCGCTGCCTGGCACCTCACGCGGTTTGGCCACACCGTCCGGGTGTTCGACTCTTCGAACCGGATCGGTGGCCGCGTCTTCACCGTCCCCGGTGCCTTCGTCGAAGGAGTCCCGTGCGAGTTTGGCGGCGAGTTCATCGACTCCGACCATGCAGACATGCATGCGCTCGTGCGCGAACTCGACCTCGAACTCGTGGACGTTCGTGGCGGTGAGGAGCGCAACCTCATCGCCGACGCATGGTTCCTCAGGGGCAGGCACTACACCGACGCCCAGGTGCTGGATGAGTTCCGTCCACTGGCGGCAAGGTTGGCGGCGGACGCGGCGGCCCTCGGCGACCCCATCGACTTCGAGCACCCGGACGCCGCACGAGAGATCGACCGGCTCTCGGTTGCCGAGTACCTCGGGCGCATCGGGGCGTCCGGATGGCTCGCCACGCTCCTGAACGTTGCCTACACGACTGAGTACGGCCTCGACTCGGGGGAACAGTCCGCCCTGAACCTACTCACGCTTCTGGCGCCGGAGGAGGGTGTGGAGCCCGGGCCGGGCTTCGAGCCCTACGGTTCGAGCGACGAGCGCTTCAAGGTGCGCGGCGGCAACCACACCGTTGCCCGCAAGCTGCAGGAGCGCATCGGCGACGTGGTCGAGTTCGAGCACCGTCTGGTGCGCCTCGCGTCTGAGGCGTCGGGCCATCGCCTCACCTTCGAGCGAAGCGGGGGAGGATCGCGCGAGTTCGTCGCGGAGTGGGTGATCCTCGCCCTTCCATTCACGATGCTCCGCCGCGTGAAACTGGAGGCCGACCTCCACCCCGTGCAGGCGGAGGCGATCCGATCTCTCGGCTACGGCACCAATTCGAAGGTCCTCGCCGAGTTCGACGAGCCCGTTTGGCGTGCGCAGGGCATGGCGGGGAACGCCTGCACGGACCTCCCGTTCCAGACGGGGTGGGACAACTCCCGCGCGCACCCGCGCCGCGGCGGCGACCCGACGGCGGGCTACACGTTCTACCTCGGAGGCACGGCCGGGCGGGACGCCGGCGTCGGACTCCCCTCGGAGGTGGGCGCCCGGTTCGCGCGCGAACTTGATGCCGTCTTCCCCGACGCGGCCAAACACCTCGGCAAGCGCTTCTACCGCATGCACTGGCCCGCGCACCCGCACACGCGCGGCTCCTACTCGTGCTACCAGCCCGGCCAGTGGACCTCGATCCGCGGGGCGGAGGCGATACCATGCGGATCGATCCTCTTCGCGGGGGAGCACACGAGCGCCGACTGGCAGGGCTTCATGAACGGCGCGGCGGAATCGGGCCGAGTCGCCGCGGAACGCATCCTCTCGGTGATCGGCCATGCATGAGGATGGGCCGCTGGGCGCCGCCGCGCGCCGCAGGCGCGTGGAACTCGTGCTGGCGGCCGCGACGCCCTTCCTGGCGCTGCTCTTCGGCACGGGCGCCGTCCTGCACGACATGATGCGGGTGCACATGAACCTCTTCACCGCCGTTCGGCGGGAGATTGTCGTCGTTTTCACCCTCTTCCCCGCGGCGCTCCTCGCATGCGGGCTGCTCGCGCTGCGGCGGTCGCGGCGTGTCGGCGGCGCGCTCATCGCCGTGTTTCTCGCCATGGTCGTGCTCCGGGTTTGGATGTTCCATGTGGAGCCCAACTGGCTTGCCACCCGCCATGTTGTGATCCCGACGCCAAAGCTGGCCGCGCCCCTGCGCATCGTGCACTTCTCCGACTTCCAGTCCGACGGGATCGACGGACACGAGCTTCGCGCGGTGGACAGGATCATCGGGGCGCGGCCCGACCTCGTCATCCATACGGGCGACATTCTGCAGCCGCTGCCCCCGCTCACGTTCGAGGGCGAGCTGCCCAAGGCGGAGGCGCTCTTCTCGATGATCCGGCCACCGATCGGATTCTACAATGTCGTCGGCGACACGGATGGAACGCTCGTGGAGGTGCTCGCCACGGGTTGGGCGGGCATGCGCACGCTGCAGTCAGGCGTGGAGACCATCGGGCACGGGGATGTGCGCATCCACCTCGCGGGACTCACGCTGGGGGAGTCGCGCATGCTGCACGAGCCCTCGACCCGCGCCCGTCTGGAGGAGTTGCAAAACCGTGCGCAGCCCGGCGACCTGACCATTGTCATGGGCCACGCGCCGGACTACATGCTGGCGGCCAGGGACTACCCCTTCGACCTGTGTCTTGCGGGCCACACGCACGGTGGTCAGGTGAACCTGCCTTGGATCGGGCCCCTGATCACGCTCTCCCGGGTTCCGCGCGCATGGGCCCGTGGTTTCCGAATCGAGGGCGCCACCCGCCTCAACGTCACGACAGGCGTTGGTGCGGAACACGCCGAGGGGCTGCCCTCCATGCGCCTGCTGTGCCGGCCGGAGATCGTCATCATCGATCTCGTGCCCAAGGGCGCCGCTTCCCCGCCTATTCCATGAGGTCCCAGCTGCGTGCGGCGGACGTCACCACGTTGAAGTACACGAACTCCCCAGCGTCGATGTTGCCGTCGGGCACGCCCGGGGAGGGGGACTGCATGCCCGCGTCGAGCGCCCCTCCGTCGGCGGACCCGTACGCTCCCGCGGCGAGCCACACACCCGCGGGCGTGCCGCCAAACGCGGTCGGCATGTGGATCGCACCCTCCAGCCAGTCGCCATCCAATGATCGCTGCACGAACCCGGACGTGCGCCCCAGCGGGAATTCCGTCATGTCATGCCAAGCCGTGAAGTCACTCCCCGCTTCCTTGGCCAGAAAGTAGTCCCACCCCGCGACGGTCCCCGCCTTCCCCCAGTTCGCCGGCCTGGCATCCCCCGGCGTGCGCGCGACGTATGCAAAGTGGTCCCCGCCCGAGAACGCGCGTGTCGCCACGTACAGCCAGACCCCACGCGTGGCCGCGGCGAGCTGGATGCCATCCGCCGACAGCAGCGTCGCTCCCGCGTCGAGGTGCCCGTCCATCCGGAACGGCGGCGCGAGCTTCGACAGCGTCACCGTGTCCAAGAGGGCGCCCCCCGCGGTGTAGTGTCGCAGCAGCAGCCGCTCCGCGCACGCCTCGACCATCGTGGCGCCGTAGTCCGAGTTGTCGCGCCGCGTGCTGCCCGGCTGGACAGGATCCGCGAAGTCGTACAGCGCGTTCCCCCCCGTGCCCTCGACGATGTAGGGGATGCCGTTCAGGTGCAGCCGCTCGAACGTGTGGTCGTGCCCCTGGTACACCGCGTCCACACCCCATTCGTCGAAGGGCCACTGCATGTGGGGGTTGTTGCCATGGCTCGAACTGGACGAGTACGCCGCGTGGTGCAGCAGCACGATCTTCCACGGCGCATCCGACTGACCGAGCTTTCGCTGCAGCCAATCCCCCTGGACCGAATCCGACGTCGTTCCATCCGGCTCGTTTGTGTCGCTGTCGAGCCCGAACAGGTGCACGGGCCCGGACCTCCACTCCCAGTAGCGCTCGTTGCCGGGAAGCGTGAAGTAGTCGAAGTACGCCTGTGCCCCCGCCGTGTACCAGTCATGGTTCCCGAGCACGGGGAGGAAGCGCTGGGTCGGGGAGCCCTGCCCGAAGCTGCCGGCGTACTTGTAGATGTACTCGTGGTAGTACTGGCCGATGTTCTGGTCGATCGTCGACGACTCCCCGAGGGGATAGTTGTTGTCGCCGACCGTGGCGATCAGCTCCGGGTCCCACGACTTGACGAGCGCGGCCACCGCCGGCTCCCCAAGGCTCGCAACCCCGTAGTCGCCGATGATCGCATGGCGCGTCGTCGAGCACGTCGGTCCCGCCAGCGTGGCGAGCAACTCCAGGTCGAAGGACATGTCGGGCGTGTTGGGCGCCGCTTGGTGGACCTCGACAGCGATCACGTTCCGACCCGCCGCGAGGGGCGAGGTGGGGAGCGCCACCTCGATGAACTGGCGCTCCTCCGGCGCATTCACGATCGAGGAGGCGAGCGTCGTCGATGACACGCTTCCGGCGGGCATGTTGGACCGCGCCACTTCAACCCCGTTGAGGTACACGATGGCCCCGTCATCCCGCATCAACCTCAGCGTCAGCGCCGCAATGTCCGAAGGACGCTCCACGAAGAATGGGCGCCGGAACCAGGTCGTGATGTACTTGTTGGACGCGTCGAAGCCGTAGTTCACAAGGGAGACCTCGTTCCCCTCCCCGTAGCCGAGGTTGCCGCGGGCGATCCTCCATGCCGCGTCATCGAACGAGGGAAGCCGCCAGTCGGAGGCCGGCGCCACCCCCGTATCGAGCACTTTCCAGTTTTCTCCAGCCGTCACCAGCGAGCGCGCGTCCTCCGCGGCAGGGGAGAAGTTCCATGCCAGCAGCGAAGCCAGCGACAGCCATGCAGGTGCGGTGTGCATGATTTTCACGAAATCGAGGCCCCTCGTGTCGGCCTACCGTCGTTTCACGAGGAGCGTGCCATCGGCGCAGGGGTTCCGTCGAGGACTAGCTTGCGCGAGGATCCAGCGACCCTCGCCCGCCATTTTTCCTCGCCCCCCGGCGCACGGTGGGGAGCATTCCACCAGATCAACACGAGGCGCTGGTGGGGGGTTCCTTCCGGACCGGTCCCAGTCGCCCAAAACACCCCCAAACTCCGGCGTACCCCATGTCCCTCCATGTTGTCTGCCTGCTCAAGGCCACGCTCCCGACCGAGGCCAAGATCGCCCTCGCCGCGGATGGCCGCGCCACCGACGAACGTGCCAAGCCCATCATCAATCCCTACGACGAGTTCGGCATCGAGGAGGCCGTGAAGCTGAAGGAAGCCGGAAAGGCCGCCTCGATCACCCTGGTGACCGTGGGCAATGCCTCCGCCAAGGAACCCATCCAGCGCGGTCTCGCCATGGGTGCGGACAAGGCGGTGCTCATCGACACCGGTTCCGAGCACCCGTTCGACCTCGACGGGGCAACGACGGCTGCTGCACTTGCGGCGGCCATCAAGCGCGCCCCCTGCGACCTCATCCTCTGCGGCCGCGTCGCCGTGGACACCGGCGCGGGGGAAGTCCCCGGGCGTCTTGCCGAACTCCTCGGGATGCCGTTGCTCCATGTGGCCTCGAAACTTGAAATCGACGGGCCGAAGGCACTCGCCAACCGGGAAGCCGACGGCCGCGTCGAAGTCCTGGAGGCGGCGCTTCCGTGCATGGTCAGCGCGGACAAGTCGCTCAACAAGCCCCGCTATCCAAACCTGCCCAGCATCATGAAGGCGAAGTCGAAGCCGTTCGAGACCGTGCCCCTCGCGACGCTCCTGGGCGGCTTGGGTGCCCGCACCCGCAAGACCACCGCGTACCGCCTCCCACCGGAGCGCGGCCCGGTCAAGATCGTTCCCGGTGCCGGCGCCGACGCCGTGAAGGCCTTGGTCGGCGCGCTCAAGGACGAGGCGAAGGCGCTCTAGGCGCGGGGCCAGAGGTCAGGGGTCGGGGTCCGGCCGCGACAAGCCGGCATCCCTCCTGGCACTCCCCGTCTCCGCAACACGATGGCCGGCCCCCGGCATCCGCCACCCAACAATCCCACAGGACCAGACATCCATGAGCCGTCCCATAGTTCTCATCGCCGAGGAGTTTGACGGCGCCATCCGCAAGGGTTCGCTCCAGGCGCTCGGCGAGGCCCGGCGCGTCGCCGCAGCGACGGGGGGGAGCCTCCGCGTTGTGGCCTCCGGAGAGAAGCGCGACTCCAGCGCCGCAGAGCTGGCCGCCGCAGGCGCGCAGGGCATCGAGTGGCTCGCCCTCGACGAGGCAACCCAGCGCAACGCCTCGGCGCTTGCGCCGATCCTCGAGAAGGCAATCGGCGGCGGGGACTCGTTGGTGTTCATGTCCATGACGGACCTTGCCGCAGACGTCGCGCCGCGCCTGGCGACGCGACTCGGCGTCGCATACCTGTCCGACGTCACGGCCATCGACGCCGCGGACGGCAGCCTCAGGTTCACGCGCCCGATCTACGCTGGAAAGGCGCTCGAAAACGTGGAGATCCTATCGAACGGTGCGGTGGCCACGTTGCGCGCCAATGCCTTCCCGACCCCGGAGGCCCGCGTCGGCGGCAGCGCGCAGGTCGTGGATTTGGCGCCCGCCAAGCCGGCAGACCTCAGGGCCATCGTTAGGGAGATCGTGCACAAGTCGGGGCTCGACTCCGTGAGCCTCACCGAGGCGGACATCATCGTCTCCGGCGGCATCGGCGTGGGTGGACCCGAGGGCTATGCGCCGCTGAAGGAGTTGTGCAAGGTGCTCGGGGCCGCACTGGGAGCGTCGCGCGCGGCCGTCCATGCAGGGTGGATCACGCCCGACCACCAGGTCGGCCAGACCGGAAAGACGGTCAGCCCCAACCTCTACATCGCATGCGGCATATCCGGCGCCATCCAGCACCAGGCCGGGATGCGCACCTCCCGCTGCATCGTCGCCATCAACACCGACCCAAACGCCCCCATCTTCCAGATCGCCCACTATGGAATCGTCGGCGACGTAAAGTCCGTCGTCCCCCTCCTGACGGAGGAGTTCAAGCGGGTGCTGGCCAAGTAGTCGGGTACGTCGGGGGGGCGCGATGGGCTATCGCACATACCTGCCCAAGCGGCGTCGCTGGCTGCCGCGCCGCAAGTGGACGAGTGCGCTCGCCTTCATCGCCGTCGGCATCATCTGGGCCTTCCTGGCCTTCAACAAGGGGCCGGGCGTGCGCGTCGGAATGACCGTCGGCGAGGTGCGCTCCCGCAAGGGCCCCCCGGATTTGGTCTGGACGGACGAAAACGTCCCCGACGTCGTCATGACCTTCGGGCCCGCCGACATCAGGAACCGCCCGATCCAGAACAAGAACTACGTGTTCGTGTACCGCGTCAGCAAATCGGAATCGATTCTGGTCTTCTTCGACAACAACGAAAAAGTTTGGCTCGTGAACGCCGGCGGGGCGTAGGCACCCGCCGGGCGCGGCGGCCCTGGCGTGCTACGGCTTGCCGGTGCTCTCGCGCAGGTCCGGCGGCACCTCGGCGGGCTTCGTCTCCGCCTGGTTCTGGCCGCCCTGCTGCTGGGCCCCGCCTTGTCCACCCTGACCGCCCTGCCCGCCGGGCCTGCGGCGCCTGTTGCCGGGCTGCCCCTGCCCCGGGAGCCTCTGGCCGGGCTGGTTGCCGGCGCCGGGCTGGCCCTGCTGTCCGCGGCCCCCGCCCTGCCCCTGGCCACCCGCCTGGGCCCCCGTTCCGGACGTGTTGATCGAGGTCCCCGTCGACGTGCTCGCCGCCGGCGTGTAGTTCGAGTGCTCGAACGGGTTCAGAGTCCCGCCCTGCGCCTCCGAGGAGAGCTTCTCCCGCAGCAGCTCGATCGCCGTCAGCTCCTCAGTCTCGTCGCTGCTTAGAAGGCTGCTCTCGTCCATCGACTGCTGGTTGAGCTGGTCCAGTTCCTCGGCGATCCGCTGCCGCGCCTCGGGCGATAGGTTCGTGTCGTCCCGGATGTCCTCGTACTCGCTGACAAGGCGGCCGCGGCGGCCGTTCGTCCCGGTCGAGCGCGGCACCTCGTCCTCCACCACCGTCGGAGTTATGAACAGCATCAGGTTGTCGCGCCCGTCGGAGTTGGTCTTCTTGCCGAAGAGCCCCCCGAGGATCGGCAGCTTCGAGAGGAACGGCACGCCGGAGCTTCCCTCGACCAGCGTGTTCGAGATCAACCCGCCGATCACGCGCGTCTGGCCGCTCGGGATCTGCAGGACCGTTTCGATGTTCTGCCTGTTTCGGCCGATGAGCGTGATGCCCTCGTTCTCCCCCGCGTTGAACGCCTTGTCGTTGTTGATCTTGATGTCGAGCTCGATCAGGTACGAGTTCGCGATCGAGGGCGTGATCTCAAAGTCGAGGCCGTCCTGGATGCGCTGCTGCGTCGTCGAGCGCGTCGTGCCGCCGGTCTGGTTGTCGTTGAAGAACGTGGTCAGGAACGGTGTCTCGGCGCCGATGAAGAGCCGCGACGCCTCCTGGTTCTTCACCAGCAGGTTCGGCTGCAGGAGGATGTTCGTGCTCGTGTCCGTGAAGACCGCGCTCGCCTGCAGGTACACGTTCTTGTTCAGGAAGGCGCCGGAGATCGTGCCCCCCGTCAGGTCGTATGCGGGGAATGTCTCTCCAATGTCCCGGAATCCGAGCGTCTCCGACGCCAGGTCCTGGCTGATCACGCCCGCCGGCGGATTCACGAGCTGCGAGCGCACCGCATCCACCATGTCCCCGGAGTACATGAACCGGTCGACACCGTAGTTGAACGTCCTGTCGAAGGACGTCTGCACGATCTCGCCCTGGATCTGGACCTGCTTCACGGGCCGGTCGAAGCTCTGGAGGATCTGCTCCACCCGCTCGTGGACGCTCGGTATGTCCTCCAGGATGAACACGCCCTGCTTGGCGTTCACCTCAAAGAGCAGGTCTTCCGTGCGGATCGAGTCGATGATCGTCTTGAGGCTTTCCAGATCCTTGCCATCGATGCCGATGTTGTTCACGTCGTAGATGACGATTTCGGGCCCGACGTCGAGGATGTCGATGAGCAGCTCCATGCGCTTGATGTTTGCAAGGAGGTCCGTCACGATGATGAGGTGCGTCTTCGGGTCGAGTTCGATGGTGCCGGGCCCGGACTTGTACTGCTCCAGCTTCTTGGCAAGGTCCTCGACGTTTGCGTGCCGGATGCGGAAGACGCGCGTGATGAGCTGGATGTCGATCTCGCGCAGGAGCCGCTCGATGCGCTCGATCACGACGGGCAGGTCGTTGACGATCAGCTTGTTCGTGCGGTCGTCCGCGATCGCGGAGCCGTTCGCCGCCCCCTTCGTCAGCAGTTCCGTGATCGCCTTTTGGAGTTCCGACGCCTTCAGGTTCTTGGGCTGGAACACCTTCTGGATGAATGCGCGCGGCAGCACCTCCGACTCGAAGTACGCCCGGTCCGCGATGCCGTATCCCTGGTCGCCGTCCAGCTTCCAGTAGACCCAGCTCTTCGGCCGCGTGATCGCCCCCAGCGCTTCCTCAAGCGTCAGGCCGCTCGCAACGACGCCCACGCGCTCGCCCGCGGTCTTGCCGAACAGCATCACCTTCACGGGCTGGTTCTGGTTGATGTAGTCGACGACGTTTTCGATGCGTGTGTCAGGAAAGATCAGGTCGATGATCGGCTCGCCCGCGGCGTTGCGCGTCACTTCCTCCTCGTCGTCCCCCCCCTGGGCGGGGGCTGTCGACGCGGCGGGGGGCGGCTCCACCTGAAGTCGGTTTCCGACCGTCGTCGTGCCGGTTCCCGCCTCGCCACGCTTAGCTGGCGTGGAGGGTTTCGCTCCCGTCCCCGTGAGCAGACCGGGGGGGGGCGGCGCGTCCCCCTCACCCTCAGCGGGTTGCTCGTCCTGCGCAGGTAGGGCCGGCCCCGCGGCCATGGCGACCGCCGCCAGGAGGGCCTGCATCTGCCGCAGCGTCCAACGGCGGCGGAAAAGTCGGTCGAAAGAGCGCCCGGGGGCCGTGCTCATCGGTGGATTCCTCGCGGGATCTAAATCCAAGGCCCATGCCTCACGCCGCACGGGTTCCATGCCCATGAATCAAGAATGATGCCCCTCCCGCAGGGGGGCGTGTCATGTCCTATTTGGGGCGCCACGTGCCGTCAACCGTCGGCCGCCAGTCCCAGCATCAACCCTGATCGTTGAAGAACGCGGTCCCCTGCCGCGCATTCGCGGTCGGAACCCCCCGGCAGCGACAGCCGGCGTCCCGCTATTCCTTCTTGGTGTTCTCTCTCAGGAAGCCGCCGAGCGCATTGACCGACTCCCGCGAGGGGCGTCCCAGCATCTTTTGCTCGATCACCGCCTTGCGCTTCCCTGCGGAGAGAAGCAGCTCCGCCACGGGCTGCGACTTCTCGCGCAGAACGAAGTTCGCGTCGCGCAGGACCTCATGCACGATCTGAGTGAACTCGTGCGGGCGCAGCGGCTTGCCGACCACGTGTTTCACCCCGCGCGTCTGGAGGACCAGCCTCTCGCGGTACACGTCCTTCTCCGTGATGAAGATCACGGGAATCGCAGCGATCACCGGGTCGTGCCGCATCTGGTCGAGCAGCTGGTACCCCGAAACCCGGGGCATGCGCCCCGCAATCACGAGCAGGTCGGGCTCGACGCTCTGGATCTGCGTCATGCCCTCCGCGGCGTCCTTGCATATGAACGTGTCGCACTCGTGGTCGACGATGGTGCGTATGACCTCGAGCAACTCCGCGTCGGATTCCACGATGAGGGCGCGGGGACGCTCGCCCGCCTGGCTCGCCGGCCGGATCCCCTGCACAAGCTGCGAGGGTGTGCGCGCCCCGGGCGCCCCCGGCCGCGCCGACGGGGCGGGCGCCTTCGGCAGCACGCCCCGCGTCTGGACCAGGTCGCTGGAGGTCGTTCGCCGCTGCACAAAGTCCGCGGGCTTCGCCGTGGGGGGAATCTCCGCCGGTTCCGCCGTCGGATTGATCGCCTCGGAGGAGTCCGTCCTCCCGGAACGGACCGCCTCGATCGAGTGCTTCTTCGGGCCCGGCGCCTTGCCCTCGAACATCAGCGCGATGTTCCGGCGCAAACGCTCCACCTCGAACGGCTTTGTCAGGTACACGCTCGCGCCGTACTGGTACCCGCGCTTCATGTCCTCCTTTTGGTTCAGCGCCGAGAGGAGGATGACGGGGGTCTTTGCGGAGGATATCTCCTGCCTCAGGCGGACCAGAACTTCCCACCCGTCCATTTTCGGCATCATGAGGTCGAGGATGATGAGGTCGGGCTGCGCGAGCGGGACCTTTGCCAGCGCCTCCTCCCCATCGGCGGCCGTCAGCACCTCGTACGCGTCCGCGAGCGCGCTCTCCAGCAGGAACCGGATGTCCGGTTCGTCGTCCACTGCAAGGATACGGAAGCTGTTGGCGGGTGGCATGATGCGAATCGTATATGCTTGGATTTTACCGGCAACGCCGAAATGATGGGACCTTCCCGATTGGACTCAGGGAAACCCCTAGGCGGCGGACTGTCAATCGAAACGGGCCGCGTGGGACGCCGCCAATCGCCCATCCCGCGCCATCCGCAAAGAAACGCCCCGCGGAACGCATTGCGCTCCGCGGGGCGAGTTTCATCGAAGGAGCCGGCGCGCCGGTCAGCCTTCGCCGCCCTCGTCCGCGTGCTCCGCCTCGACCGGGGCCTCGTTGCTCTTCTTGTAGGTGATGGTCGCCTTGCCGAGCAGGAAGTCGTTCACGAGTTCCGCGCGGATCTCGTCGACGAATGCACCGTACATCTTGTTCTTCTCGAGGCCCGCCAGGACGGCGAGGCGCTTGCGCCCCGACTCCGCGGCCAGTTTGTCGAGCCGCGCGTCGATCTGTTCCTGCGTCGGCTCGATCTTGTACGCCTTCGTGATCGCCGCGGAGAGGAAGTGGTTCCTCAGCTCGATCGCCGTGTTGTTCGCCATCTGGTCCAGCAGCATCCTGCGCTGCTGCTCAGTCACCTGGTTCAGCGTCATCTTCTGCGCGCGCAGGCGGCGCTCGACGTTCTGGACCTTCGAGCGGAACGACTCGTTCAGGAGCGCCTGCGGAAGCTCGAACACGACGCGTTCGGCAAGGGCGTTGAAC
Organism: uncultured Candidatus Sumerlaeota bacterium; assembly: GCA_964618855.1. Lineage (GTDB taxonomy): Bacteria > Sumerlaeota > Sumerlaeia > SLMS01 > JANRJK01 > CAZUCD01. Next base: position 1,311 of record CAZUCD010000103.1, on the reverse strand, counting down.
ACCCGCGCGAGGGACTCGTTGCGGGTCCGGGTCTTCGCCTCGTCCTCCAGGCGCGTGCGGACGTGCGTGCGCAGCTCCGCGATGCTCGAGACGTTCGAGTTCACGTCCTTCGCGAACTCGTCGTCCAGCGCAGGCAGCTCCCGCCGCTTGATCTCGTTCAGCGTCACGATGAACGTCGTCGTGTGCGAGTGCTCCGTGGCCTCGGCCATGCCCTCGTGCTGAGCCTTGTGCGTGTGCGTGACGTTCGCCTCGACCGTCTCGCCCCGCTTGCGCCCGACGAGCTGCTCCACAACCTCCGCGGGGAGGAACTTCTCCACCTCGGTCGTGTAGAAGTTCGTGTCGCTCATCTCCTCGATGAACTGCCCGTCCATGTAGGCGGTGCAGTCGATCAGGACGCCGTCGCCCTTCTGGTAGCCGTGGTCGGCGGCCGCGGGCAGGTAGTTCGCCGCCTGCACGCGCAGGCGCTCGATCGCGCGGTCCACGACCGAATCGTCGATGATGTACTCGGTGGACTCGACGGCGAGGTTGGCGAATGTCTCGTCGGAAACCTCGACGACCGGCCGGACCTCGAACGCCACCTCGATCTGCGTGCCGTGCTCCTTGTCGCTCTTGTAGGACATGAGCGTCGGCTGGCCGATGATGTCGTAGTTGTTCTGCTCTGCGATCAACTCGACGAGGCGCGGGGTGATGCGCTTGACGACTTCCTCGCGCGCCGCGCCGTCGAAGTAGTTCCGCACCAGGTGCGCGGGGGCCTTGCCCGGGCGGAACCCTGGCACGCGCACCGCCTTCGAGAACTCCTTCACGACCTCGTCGAGCAGTTCCGTCGCCTGCCCGTCGTCGATCCGCGCCTCGTACCGCCAGCGCGAACCGGGTAGCTTGTTGTGGTCCACGACGGTGAACTGGACCGGGCGCGACTTGCGCTCGAGGATGGCTTCAAGGGCCGAAGTCTTCTTCTTTTGGGCCTCTGCGGTGGCCGTGGTTTCCATCTCGGAATCCTGACTCCTGGGGAGCGTTGGGGGCACATCGCGTCCATCCGGACGCGTGCGGGCATTGCCATCGTTTGGCGAGTGGATGCCTTCGAGCGGCTGGCTGGCTTGGGCAAGGGAGCGACCGATCAGGGCGCAACCCCCCATCCATCCGTCAGGCGCAAGCCCGGGAGGCTGACGTCCCCCCAAGCCCCGCCGCAACCGGAGAGTGGAGAAAAACACAACCGCGCAGGCGCCGTGAGCGACTACCCGGCATCGATCAAACTGTGAGGGGGGTGGCACGCCCGGAGGGATTTGAACCCCCGACCCCTTGATCCGTAGTCAA
>CAZUCD010000102.1:0-13846 GCA_964618855.1 uncultured Candidatus Sumerlaeota bacterium | reverse complement strand
TGGTGCCTTGCGATGAGCGACCAGAAGCGGTCCTTCTCGGGCCAATCCGGCGCCCCCTCGTACATGAAGACCGTCGCGCCCGACTGGAGCGGCCCGTATACGACGTAGCTGTGCCCCGTCACCCAGCCCACGTCGGCCGTGCACCAGAACACATCATCGTCCCGGAGGTCGAACACGGCCTTCATGGTGAACCGGGTCTGCACGGCGTACCCGCCCGTGGTGTGCACGATGCCCTTGGGCTTCCCGGTGGTTCCGCTCGTGTAGAGGATGTACAGCATGTCCTCGGCGTCCTGCTCGCTCGCGGGGCAATCGGGGGAGGCATCCTCCATCTGGCGGTGGTACCAATGGTCGCGCCCCTCGACGATATGGCATGGGAACGGCTCCCCGTGCGGGCGCTTGACGACGATGACGCTCTTCACGGACGGGCACTTCTGCAGGGCGAGGTCCACCTCGCGCTTCAGGGGAACGATGTTCCCCCGGCGCCAACCCCCGTCCGCCGTGATGACGGCCTTGCACTGCGAGTCGTTGATGCGGTCGGAGAGCGCCTCGGCCGAGAAGCCACCGAAGACGACACTGTGCACCGCGCCGATCCTCGCGCAGGCCAGCATCGCGATTGCGGCCTCCGGGATCATGGGCAGGTAGATCGCCACCCGGTCGCCCTTCGCGACACCTTGGCGCCTGAGGACATTGGCGAACTTGCAGACCTCGCGGTGGAGCTGGCCGTAGGTGAGTGTGCGCTCATCCCCGGGCTCCCCCTCCCAGACGATGGCGGCCTTGTTCCTCCGCCCCTGGTGTATCTGCCAGTCGAGGCAGTTGTGGGCGATGTTCATCCGGCCGCCGACGAACCATTTTGCGTGGGGTGGGGCCCACTCCAGCACTTTTTCCCACGAACGGGTCCACGGCATCTGCCGCGCCTCGGCTTCCCAGAACGCCTCGTGGTCGTCCCTTGCACGCTGGTAGATGGCGCGGTCGGTGATGTTCGCCCGTGCCGCAAAGGCCAGGGGCGGGGGGAACTCGCGGTCCTCGCGCAGGAGGTCCGCCATGCCGTGCTGGGGTGCGCCGTGGTCCGTCGTCATGATCGCTCCCGTCGCCCCGGGAAGGGGCGGCAGTTGGGGATGATGGCTCGAGTCTCCGGTGGCGCGCGGGATGCGCAAGCGTTGTTGGCGGCACCCCGCCGTTCAACGCACGGAGCGCTACTTCACCGAGTCGAACAGGCTCTCCCGCTCGCTCCGCGCGGCGGGCCGTGCAAGGACGGAGAGCAGCACAGGCAGGATGCGCTCCTTGCCGTGGCCATCGGCGGGGAAGTTGACCACTCCGGGCGCGGTGGTTTCGGTGATCGCATCGCTGCGGCCCACGCCCTCGAGGGCAAGCACGGCCGAGCCGCCCCCATCGAGGTTTATGGCATCTCGCAGCTCCATCGCGCGCGCGAGACGCGACATCCCCTCGAGCGTCAGTCCCATGCTGTGCTCGCCTGGCCTGCGTCCATCCACGACCGCGATGCGCAGGTGCCCCGCCGCGTCCCGTCCGAGCATCGTCCTCGGCGCCCGGGTCCGAGTGGCATCGAACGGAAACCGAGTCGGAGGAGGCCCACCGGCGCCGAACTCCCCCGCCCATGGCCGCGAAAGGAGGTCGTCGCTCGTCGACGGGGCCTCGCCATCGCGCAGCAGCAACGGCGCCCCGCTCACGATGTGGGCTTCCTGCAGCGCGGGCTCGAGGAGGAGTTCAACCTCGGGGCGCGCGGAGGAATCGAGGACCGCACGCGCGGCGGCACCCTCGAGCCAGACGATCGCCCCGCCAATCGGGGGCGGACCAACCTGGGCGGGATGGCCCCAATGCACGAGGACCGAGCCGCTGAACACGAGCGCGGCGACTCCCTCCGTCGGCGTGGCCGACAAGGGCGTATCCCACGCGCGCCGCACCGTGCCGTTCCAATGGCCGTCATCGGAGGCGAGGCGCAGGGCCACCTCCCCCGGAACGCCGAACATGCGCAGGCGAAGCGACTCGGGCCCGATGAGCCGAAAGTCCACCGCGGCTCCTCGAAAGATGACGCATGCGCGCTCCACCCACGGGGGCGCGATCATCCGCCCGGCCACCACCGTCGCGCCGAACGGTTGGTGCAGCGCAGAGAACCCGTCCGAGTACTCCTCGGGAAAGTTGAGGTAGAACCCCGCCGCACAAACCGCCAGGAGGTCGACCTGCTGCGAGTGGCAGAGCCGCGAGGGCGGAATCGCGGGCATCCACCGCACCAGCGACGCCTTCCCTGTCGGGTTGTGCCCCTCGACGAAGCGGGCCGGCAAGCCCAGGAGGTCGCCCCCAAGGGCGCGCAGGTGCTGCTGCGGCGCGTCGTGCTGGGACTCGCGGTGGAGCCGCATCGATGCGCGTGGGATGTCATGCAGCGCCCGCAGGTGCACCCGTGACGTGTCGACGAATAGGCGCGGTTCGCGAAGGCCCCATGAGCCCCTGATCGCCCCATTGGCCCACGTGGTGGCCCAGTAGGTGTCCTCAATCTCCGGGAAGACGACGAGGTTGTCATGGTCCAGCGCGGCCTGCGGGACGATCGATGCGTGGCCCGGGTCGATGGACAGTTCGTTGATGCAGAGTCGCTCCGGGGTCCGCCCCTCGCCCAGAAGGAATCTCAGCCGCCTGCGTTGCCACGTGACGCCCGGCGCGAGTTCGCGGCGCAGTTCCTCCTCGAACTCGATGTCCCGGGAGGACACGACATCACCCACGATGCCGGAGAGCGTCTCCTGGTGGAGGAGGTCGCACTCGGGTCTGATCATAGGTGAATCACCCAGCCACGCTGTTCCCAAGGGTATCCCTCCCGTTGAAGGAGACTCGGTCCACGATGGCCATGACGAGCTCATTGATGGGGGCGTTTTCGATCCGGAAAACGAGGTTTGCGAGGCCCGGGGCCGCGCCCATCAGCACCACGTCGCCGACACCGGCGCCGACATAATCGATGGCCATGGTCGAGGGGCCGGCCTTCGTTCCGTCGGGCGCCAACGGCTGCACGATGAGCAGTTTGCGTGCCTCATATGCGGGGAGCTTTTCTGTGGAGACGAGGTTGCCGACAACCCGTGCGATCTTCATGGAATTTGGGACCTTTCCACGTAGTGGCGGTCCACCATTCCTGCGATCGCGCAGTCCACGGGGGCCTCCCAGTCGCCCGGATGCGCCGTCATCGCGTCACCGCTGCGCACCAGGTACACGATCTCGCCTATGTTCTTGTTGAGGGCATCGAGGGCCACGACCGGCTGGCCGAAGGGCGCCAGTTCCTCGTTCACGGGTTGCACGAGTGCGAGCCTGTACCCCCCGAGGGCGGGGTCGCGGTGCGTTGCGACGACGTTTCCGATGACGCGTGCAAGGTCCATGGTTGGCCTATTGCGCACGCCGGCGCGTGGTCTTCATCGCGGCGGGTTCCTTCGCGGCGGGCTCGGGGGGTGCAGCCGACTCACCCAGTCCGTTCATCACATCGGCGAGATAGCCCGCCCCATACCCGTTGTCGATGTTCACGACGGCAACACCCGGAGAGCAACTGTTGAGCATCGTGAGCAGCGGTGCAATCCCGCTGAAGGAGGCTCCGTATCCGACGCTGGTGGGGAGGGCGATGACGGGGGCCGCCGTAAGCCCCGCCACCACAGCGGGGAGCGCGCCATCCATCCCTGCGGCGACCACAATCACCCGAGCAGAACGCAGGGTGTCGGCATGCCGCATCAGGCGGTGCAGGCCCGCCACGCCGACGTCCCGCACCAGTGTCACGGGGCTGCCGAGCGCATCCGCCACGACCAGAGCCTCCTCAGCGATCGGCAGGTCCGTGGTCCCGGCGCACACGATGGCCACCGTCCCCCTTTTGCGGGGGACCGGCACCGCCGAGGCGGTGAGGACGCGCGGCCTCTCGTGGTAGTAGGAGGTGATGTTGGAGATCGAGGCGATCCCAGCCTGAACCTCCTTGGCATCCCTGAGCGCGATGCGGGTGACGATTAGATTCTGACCGGCTGTCAGGAGCGACTTCGCAGCGGCGAGTATCTGCGCCGGTGACTTGCCCTCGCCGAAGATGGCCTCGGGCCTCCCGCGCCGCGCGAGGCGAGCGAGGTCCACTGCGACGTCGCCGAGGTCGCCCACGTGCTGCTTCGCCACCTCGCGTTCGGCGTCCGCGGGGCTTACCGCGCCGGTGGCGACGCGTTCCAGGATGTGGCGCAGGGGACTCGGCATCGGAGTCGGCACAGAGAGCCGGTTCAGCGACCGGCGCCCTGCCCCTGCTCGGCGAGTACCTGGCGGAGGATCGAGAGGCCGCGCATGATCTGCTCCTCGCTGGCCGCGTAGCTGATGCGGAAGTGGCTCTTTCGCTCGCTGAAGACGGACCCGGGAATGACGAGGAGTTCCTTTTCGATGGCCCGCCGCACAAAGTCGTCGCCGTCCCCCCCGGGTGCCTCCGGGAAGATGTAGAAGGCCCCCCCAGGCTTCGTGACGTTGAACCCGGCATCCACAAGTCCCTCGTGGATCAGGTTCCTCCGCCTCCGATAGCCCTCGACGTGCTCGCTGATGTCGTGGCGAAGGCCCGCGATGGCGGCGTGCTGCGCGGGGGAGGGCGCGCAGACGAACGTGTACTGCTGGATCTCCATCAGTGCCTTGATCAGGTCCGAGGGCCCCAGCACCCAGCCGATCCGCCAGCCCGTCATCGCAACCGTCTTGGAAAGACCTCCAATCACGATCGTGCCGCGATGAAACTTCCTCGGGGAGGTGAAGCCGCCATCGTAGCTGAAGGGCTCGTAGATCTCGTCGCTGATGAGCTCAATGTCGCGCTCAGCGCAGAAGGCTGCAATGGCCCGCACTTCCTCCGCCGTCGACACCGTCCCCGTGGGGTTCCCGGGTGAGTTCAGGATCATCGCCCGTGTGCGCGGCGTGGCGACCGCGGCGAGCCGCTCAACCGTCACGCGGAAATCGGGGTAGGTATCCACGTACACCGGAACGACGCCGAGGAACGTCAGCAGGTGTTTGTACATCACGAAGTATGGATCGGGGATCAGGACCTCGTCGCCCGGGTTGAGCATCGCGAGGAACAGCATGAAGAGCCCCCCGGACGTGCCGCTCGTGACGATGACGTCCTCGAAGTCGAGGCCCTTGGCGCGGTAGTGTTCAAGGATCGCGGTCTTGAGCGGCGGGATCCCGGCGGTCGGTGTGTATCGGTTGTGGCCCGCGCGGATGGCGGTGATGGCCGCCTCCTTCACGGGGTCCGGGACGTCGAAGTCCGGCATGCCGATGCTGAGGTTGCACGGGTTTGGGATCTTGGCCGCCAGGTCGAACACTCGGCGTATCCCCGAGGAATTGATGAGGCTGCGGCGGTCGGCTAGGCGCATGGCGACGACTCCCGGTGGAGTGATGTGAGGAAGGTGCCCCTCCGGGGCGGGGGTCACAAGCGCGGAATTCCCCTCAGCCTTGCCCACCGGTCACTGGGGGATTGGGGTTCGGGGCAAGGAGAGCATCCCATGGACTGGTTGCTGCTGTTCATCATCGGCCTTTTGGCCGGGGGCATGTCGGGCTTCTTCGGAATCGGTGGCGGGATCGTGATGGTTCCCCTGCTCATGCTGATCCTGGGGTACCAGCAGCGGCTCGCCCAGGGGACCTCGTTGGCGGTGATGCTTCCGCCGATCGGGTTCATGGCGGTGCTCGCCTACCACAAGCGCGAGGAGGTGAACATGCCGGCGGCCATCGTGATGGCTGCGGCTTTCATCATCGGCTCGTATCTTACAGCCACCTGGGTGGCGAAGGTGCCCCCCCCCGCGCTCAAGCGTGCATTTGCGCTCCTGCTCTTCTTCTACGGTGCGCAGATGATCGCCTCAACGGCCCCGGCGAGGGGGCAGTGGATGGGCTGGATCGGCGCAGCGCTCGGCGCATTCTGGGCGGGCGGCGCATGGCACCTTCGCGGCCAGCAGGCAAAGGAGCCCTGACCGGGATTGGTGCCCGGTCAGTCGAGGGAAATGATCTTCGGTTCACGCAGTCCGCGGAACTCCTCGACCATCTTGGCCTCCGGCCCCACCGCGAGGATCGCGAGCTTCAGGGGATCGGTGTGCTCGCGGGCCACGCGCAGGACATCCTCCACCGTGACCGCGCGGATCCCGTCCACGTACTTGTCAAACCAGTCGGGCGGATAGCCCAGGCGGTCGTAGTCCATCCGGGTGCTGACGATCTGTCCCGGGCTGTCGAAACGGAAGACGTACGAATTGATCAGGGACTCCTTCGCGCGCGTCAGTTCGTCCTCTGTGATCGGTTCGCGCCGCATGCGCTCGAGCTGGAAGATCGCCGCATCGGAGAGCTCGCGCGCCGTGTCCGTGCGCGTCGAGGAGGAGATGTTGTACTGGCCCCCGAACTGGTCCAATGAGAGCCCTCCATAGATGCCGTAGGTCAGCCCCTTGGTGCTGCGGATGTCGCTCATGAGGCGGGACGTGAATCCCCCCGACCCGAACACCTCGTTGTAGACCTGCACGGGAAAGTAGTCGGGGTGGTGTATCGGGAGGCCTTGGTGGCCGAAGCGGAGCTGCGCCTGCGACATTTCGCGGGGGAGGATGTACAGGCCTGGCGTCGGTGGCGGCGGGGTCGATGGCATGACGGTGGGCACCTGCGAATCCGCCGTGAGCTTGCCGAAGGTCGCCTCCAACTCGGCCATGATCGTCGCCGTGTCGAAGTCCCCTGTCACGCCGATGCGCACGTCCTTCGGGCCCGGGATGACGCGCCATGCGGCGACCACGTCGTCGCGAGTGATGGAGGCAACCGTCTCCACCGTCGGCTCCCAGGACAGCGGGTGGTCCGTGCCGAAGAAGACGCGGCGGTAGGCACGGCGCGTGAGTTGCGCGGGGTTGTCGTTCTGCCGCCGGATGCTTTCCAGCCGCTGGAGCTTCGCAAGCTCGACCTTGTCCTGCGGAATTGCCGGATCCGTGAGCAGGTCAAAGGCGAGTTCGAGGATCCGGGCGCGGTCGCGCGAAAGCCCGCTCGCTGTCAGGACCGACGTCTCGCGCCCCATGTTCGCATCCACACTCGCTGCGAGATCGTCCACTGCGATGTCAAACTGTTCACCGGGGAGCTTCTTCGTTCCGCCCTGCCGCCACGCTGAGGACAGGATGTCGTCGAGCCCGCACTTCTCGCGGGGGAGTCCCAGCGAGCCCGTCGGGAACGAGGCCGACAATCCGATGAGGGGAAGCTCGTGGTCCTCGAGGAGGTAGACCTTGATGCCGTTGGAGAGTTCCCGGATGTCCGGCTTCGGGATGGTGAACTCTATCGGAGCAACCGCGATCTGCTCCGGCCGGGACGGAATGCCGGAACCGGCGTCGCCCCCGTGCCTGGCTTGATTCGCCGCGCAGCCCACGAGCGATGCGAGCAGTGCGGCGAGGGCCGTGGCGCGGAGCGATTGGACTGGGGTCATCATCAGTGAATTCTCCGGGTGACTCTGTGTTGGGTGGACAAACGGGACCGCACCCGCGCATCGCGGGGCACGCTCAAAGCTCGGCAAGGAGGGTGTCTATTCCCTCCAGCTCCTCCTGGGCTGCAAACCATTCCTCCTCGATGCGCGCCCTGTTGGCGCGCGCCTGGTCGAGGTCGCCGGTGAGGGAGGACATGCGGCGGTGGTCCTTCACATTGGCGGGGAGGGCCATCTCGTTCTCGACGGCGTTGATGCGCTCCTCCGCCTCGGCGAGTGCGGCCTCCAACTGCGCGACTCGCGCCTTGGCGGTCTTGTGTTTTTTTTGGGCATCCTTCATCCTCGACTCGCGCAGGCGCGCGCGTTCGCGCTCGTCGGGGGACTTGCCATTCGGGGGCGACTCCACCTTGGGGAGGGACGACGGCTTTGGGGCCGCCTTCTCCCGCGGCGGTGCGCTCGCGGCGGCGGCCTGGCGCCGCTCTCGCGCCTCCAGATACTCCCCGTAGCTGCCAGGGAAGCTCGTGACGTGGCCACCGTCGATCTCGATCACCCGGGTCGTCACGGCATCGAGGAAGTAGCGGTCGTGCGAGACGAGCAGCACGCAGCCATCGTACTGCTTGAGGGCGGACTCCAGCGTCAGGCGTGATCCGAGGTCGAGGTGGTTGGTTGGTTCGTCCATCAGCAGCAGGTTCGCCTTGCCGCAGAGCATCTTCGCGAGCCTCAGCCGCGTGCGCTCCCCGCCCGAGAGCATGGCGACCTTCTTCTCAATGTCGTCCCCCTGGAAGAGGAACGCGCCGAGTATCCCGCGTGCCTGGGCGGAGATTTCGAGCGGGGCCCCGCTCAGGAACTCGTCCAGAACCGTGTTCGCCGGGTGGAGGTCCTCCGTGTCGTACTGCGCAAAGTAGGAAAGCTCCACGCTGCTGCCGAGGTTCACCTTTCCCCGGTCGATGGGGAGTCGCCCCGCGAGGGCCCTCATCAGCGTCGTCTTCCCGGCGCCGTTGACGCCAACGAGGGCGACCTTCTCCCCACGGTAGATCGTCATTCCCACGTCCTGGAGGACCCTAAGGTCGCCGTAGGACTTGGTGATCCCGTCCGCGATCAGCACCTCCTTCCCGCTGCGTGGCGCGGGGGGAAACCGGAAGTGGATCGTCTTCAGGTCGGGCGTCGGTTCCTCGACCATTTCGATCTTCTCGAGGCGCTTGATGCGCGATTGGACGAGCGTCGCCTTCGAGGCCTGGTAGCGGAACCGGTCGATGAAGCGCTGCTGGTGGGATAGCTGCTGCTGTTGGTTCCGATAGGTGCGGAGCGCGAGTTCGCGCCGCTCCTCCCGCTGCTCGAGGGAGGACGTGTAGTTGCCATTGTAGACGATCACGTTTCCCTGGTCGATCTCGATGACCTTGGAGACGAGCCGGTCCATGAAGGACCGCTCGTGCGACACCATGAGCACGGAGCCCTCGTGCCCGGCTATCCACTCGCCCAGCCACTCGATCGTCTCGATGTCGAGGTGGTTCGTGGGTTCGTCGAGCAGCAGGATGTCGGGATTGCGGAGGAGGATCCGGGCTAGCGCGATGCGCATCTGCCATCCGCCCGAGAACTCGTTGCACTTGCGGACCTTGTCCTTCGGCTTGAAGCCGAGGCCGTCGAGCACCTTGCCAATCTGGGCGTCCATCGTGAAGACATCGCGCCGTTCGAGCTCGTGCATGAGGTACTCGTAGCGGTCTGCGATGGAGTCGAACTCGGGCGTGCCGTGGGGAACGACGGCCATCTTCTCCTCGAGGCCGCGCATCTCGTCCTCATGTTCGAGGACTTCCTGGAAGATGGTGCGGCACTCCTCCTCGACGGACCGGTCCGTGGTCACGGCGAGGTCCTGCGGGAGGTACCCGATCTCTGACTTCTTTGGGTAGGTGATGGTGCCGCCCTCGGGGCTCATGGTGCCCGCGACGATCTTGAGAAGGGTGGACTTGCCCATCCCGTTCGGCCCGATGATCGCCGCCCGGCAGCCGTCCTCGACCTTGAAGCTTGCGCTCTTCAGGATCTGGCGCGCGCCATAGCTGAGGCTGACGTTCTGGACGTCGAACATTGAGGGCCCCTCCGCGGGCCGCCGTCACGATAGGGCGGGGGGGCGGGGTGTCAAGGCGGTGCGGGCACGGATGTTGCCCCGTCCTCATCGCATCGCCGCGAATTCGACGGCGGGTTGCGGCACGCCCACGGGGAATCATGGCCGAAATCACACTTCGCGTTGAGGGCATGTCCTGCGGCCATTGTGTCGCATCGGTGCGGGAGACCATGCTCGCCGTGCCGGGGGTTGTGGCCGCGGATGTGTCGCTCGAGCACGGTCGTGCAGTTGTGCAGGCCGATCCCTCGGTGCGAGTCGAGGACCTCCTGTCGGCGTTCCTCGATTCCGACTTCAGGGTGAGCGAAGATTCCAGCCCCCCGGCCGCTCCCCCACCGCCTGCAAGGGTAGAATCGCCGGAGGTCCCCCACGAACCCGCAGCGCGCGCAGACCTGAGACTCTCCATCGAGGGCATGACGTGCGCATCGTGCGTGGGACGGGTGGAACGCGCGCTCTCCGGAGTCGTCGGCGTCGAGCGAGCCAGCGTGAACTTCGCCACCGAGCGCGCTTCGCTCCAGCTCTCGGGCGGGGTGCCCGGATCCGAAGTCGCGAAAGCAGCCCGCGCTGCCGTCGAGGCTGCGGGGTACCATGCCGCGGTGGTTGATGCCCCGGATTCCCCTCCGAGGGATTCGATGGCAGCGCGCGAGCAGGATGCGAGAAACTGGCGGCGCCGGTTCATCGTCGGCGCGGCGCTCTCCGTCCCGATCGTCGTCGTGGAGATGGGGGCCCATTGGTTCGGCCACACCTTCCACGTGCCCGGGGGGGATGTGGCGGCGTTTGTGCTCGCGACCATCGTCGTCGCGCTGCTGGGGGGAAGGTTCATTGCGGGCGCCGCCCGTGCTCTGCGGCACGGACAGTTCACGATGGACACGCTCGTTGCGCTCGGGGTGTCGGCGGCGTACGGCCACTCGGCCATCTTCGCGATAGGCGGATGGACGGGAATACTCGACAAAGGTGGGCCCGTCTACTTCGAGAGCGCAGCGGTCGTGCTGACGCTCGTCTCGCTCGGCAAGTGGCTCGAGGCCCGGGCACGACTCCGCGCAGGCGAGGCGATCCGGGCGCTCATGGAACTTGGCGCGAAGTCCGCCGTCGTGGAGAGGGCTGGCACAGAGGTTGAGGTCCCCATCGCAGCGCTGGTGCCGGGGGACGTCATGATCGTCCGGCCGGGGGGGAAGGTGCCCACTGACGGAGTCGTCGTCTCCGGAAAATCCAATGTGGACGAGTCCCTGATCACGGGGGAATCCATGCCGGTGGCGAAGGAGCCCGGCATGGGCGTCACCGGCTCCACAATCAACCTGGATGGGCTCATCAGGGTGCGCGCGACCGCAACGGGGGAGCACACCGCGCTCTCGCGCATCGTGCGCATGGTCGAACGAGCGCAGGAAGGGAAGGCTTCCGTGCAGCGGCTCGCGGACCGCGTTGCCAACGTCTTTGTGCCCGCGGTCCTCTTCATCGCCATGCTGACGCTCCTTGCCTGGGGAATCGTGGGCGGAGGATGGGAGAGGGGACTTTGGTCCGCCGTCGCGGTGCTGATCGTCGCCTGCCCATGCGCGCTGGGGCTGGCGACCCCCGCGGCCCTGATGGTAGGCACGGGGCGCGGCGCGAGACAGGGCATCCTGATTCGGGATGTGGCGGCGATTGAGGGCGCCGGCCGCATCGATGTTGTGGTGCTGGACAAGACTGGGACAGTCACCCAGGGGAAGCCCAGTGTGACGGAAATCCTCCCGCTCCTGCCCGAGGTCTCCCCGGACATCCTGCTCCGGACAGCAGCCCGTGTGGAGGCCGGCAGCGAGCATCCGCTGGCGCGCGCGATCGTTGCGCGGGCCGTGGAAACGGGCGGCATCCTCGAACCCGCCAGGGACTTCCGCTCGCATGCGGGGCTGGGCGTCCAGGGCGACGTGGATGGCGTCCGCATCGCCGTCGGATCACGCGAATTCATCGCTGGGCGGGGACTGGACAGCGCGCCCGCTTCGGCGCTCATCGCCAAGCTGGAGGAATCGGCGCAGTCGGTCGTGCTGGTGGCGGACGAGACCTCCGGCAAACTCCTGGGCATCCTGGGCGTCGCCGATCCGCTGAAGCCCTCCAGCGCAGCCGCCATCTCGCGGCTTGGAGCCGGCCTCCTCACGGAGGTGTGGCTGATGACAGGGGACAATGCCCCGACGGCGGCCGCGATCGCGCGTGAAGCCGGCATCCCTCCCTCGCGCGTTCTGGCCGGTGTGCGGCCCGAGGGAAAGGCCGACGCCGTGCGCGCGCTCCAGGCGAAAGGAAGGCGTGTTGCGATGGTCGGCGACGGGGTGAATGATGCGCCCGCGCTCGCGCAGGCCGACCTGGGCATCGCGATGGGAACAGGTACGGACGTCGCGATGGAGGCCGGGGCGATCACCCTCATGTCCGGGGACCTTGCGGGCGTCGGCAGGGCGATTCGCCTCAGCCGCGCCACAATGGCCAAGATACGCCAAAACCTCGCGTGGGCCTTCATCTACAACATCGTTCTCATCCCCGTCGCCGCCTCCGGATACCTGTCACCCATGCTGGCCGGATTGGCGATGGCGCTTAGCAGCGTCAGCGTCGTTGGCAACTCGCTGCTCCTGAATCGCGTGGACCTCGACCGCGACTGACCCCGGCCCCGGGGCTTCACGCGATCGCGGCGGCTACGGCACCCGGTTGAAGGTCATGCAGGCAGGCAAGGTGCGCGTCTCCCTTCAATGGACAGCGCGTCCTCCAGCATGGAACGCAAACGAGGTCTCCGCGCTGGACGACCGTAACGTGTGCGAGTGGGGGCCATGGGCCGTTGCGCTGCGGGTCGCTCGCGCCAAAGAGCGACAGCGTTCGCACTCCGAGGGCTGCGGCCAGGTGCGTGGGGCCGGTGTCCCCTCCGACGAAGAGATCGAGGAGCGAGATGAGCGCGGAAAGCTCCCGAAGTCCGGTACGCGGCGCCACGATGGTCCGCAGTCCATCCATGCCCGCCATCATCACCTCGACGAGGGTCTCTTCGCCTGGTCCCCAGACAACGAGCGGCCTGAGCCCGCGGCTCCCGTGGATCAAGCGGGCCAACTCCGCGAAGTGCCTGGGGGGCCAGCGCTTGGTGATCCATCCTGCGCCCGGATTCAGACCGACGAGGGGCTCGCCATCCCACCCGAGGCCACGCAGAGCCGCGCGCATCGCCTCTCTCTCGGCCTCGTCGACGTGGACGACTCCGCGCGCGCCTAGGTCGGCATGCAGGCCCAGCCCCTCCAGCAGGGAGAGGTTGCGTTGCACCACATGGACGGCGGCGGGGGGCGGTTGGATCGTCCGCGTGTTGAGAAGCCTGCTCGCCTCGCGTCCGTCCCTTCCCGCGAATCCGACGCGAAGCGCCGCGCGGCTGCCAAGCGCCGCGAGGGCGCTCTTGGTCAGCCCCTGCAGGTCCAGCGCGGCGTCCCACCCATCCGCCGCGACGGATCTGAAGTAGGGCAGCACCTCGGGGAAGAGCTTCTTCGCGAGGGAACTGCCCCGCCATGGTTTGCGTGGGATGACATAGAGCTTGTCCAGTTGCGGATGCCCACGCAGCAGCGGGGCCGAAACTTCCTCGACGATCCACCCAATGCGGGCGTCGGGGAGCTGGCGCCGAAGTTCCGCGAGGACAGGTAGCGCGTGAATCACATCGCCGATGGCGCTCAAGCGAACGATGAGGATGCTGCGCGGCGCGGCCATGCCGTGGATAAGGCCCGGTGCGGGGTGGGGGCGAAACAGGATTTGATTGGGGATGCGTCTTGCTTTCCCCCTGCCAAGACGGCTATCTTTCGATCCTGTGAATGGGGTGGTTCTCGAATCGGGAGCGCCCGACTGGAGTGAGGTTCATGGCCGGAAAGAGACTGGAACTCGATGTCCCCGAAGACGTGGACCTTGCCTCCCTCAGGTTGGAAGTTGCCTTGACGATGTACCGCGGAGGCAAGGTGTCCCAGGGTGCCGCGGCTCAGATCGCCGGAATGACTCGCGCTGAATTCTTCAAAGTCCTGGCAGAGCATGAGTTGCCGTTCACTAACATCACCGAAGAAGACCTCGACGAGGAAATGAGGCAGTGGAGGAGGTAGCCGTCTGCGACAGTTCGGCCTTGATCTCGTTATCAAGAATCGAAGCTGTCCACCTCCTCAGGGAGACATTCGCAACGGTCCGCGTTCCTGAGATGGTGAAGGAGGAGATTGGCGATCTGCCAGACTTCGTCGAGGTAGTATCATCGACTTACCTCGTGGAGCCACTCTTCAGGACAAGTGGAGGGATCGTCTCAGCACCGGAGGGACTGCACCAGGGCGAGCTCGCCGTGATGAGGGTGGCACTCTATGGTG
>CAZUCD010000101.1:0-13920 GCA_964618855.1 uncultured Candidatus Sumerlaeota bacterium | reverse complement strand
CGGGGTGGCGCGGATGACGCTGCGGATCATCGCGGGCACGCGGCGCGGCGCGCACCTCGCCACGCCCGAGGGCCTCGACACGCGCCCCCTGCGCGACCGCGTGCGCGAGTCGCTCTTCAACATCGTGCGCGAGCGGATGCCGGGCGCGCGGGTGCTCGACGCCTTCGCGGGGAGCGGCGCCGTCGGGCTGGAGGCCATCAGCCGCGGCGCGGTCCACGCCACCTTCGTCGAGCCCGCCGCCCCCGCCTGCGACGCGATACGGCGCAACATCGCAAAGCTGCGGTTCGAGGCTTCGTCGCGCCTTGTGCGTGGCGAGACTCCGGGGGCACTTTCGACCCTGCCGGCGCCGCAGGGGGGTTTCACCGACATCTTCCTGATGCCCCCCTACCACAGCGGCCTCGCGTGGAAATGCATCGAGTCCGCAGAGCTCGCGCCACTGCTCTCGACCGACCGAACCCCGCTCGCCATCGCCGAGATTCACATCGAGGAACCACTGCCGGAATTGGAGGGATGGAAAGTCGTGGACGACCGGGAATACGGGATTACTAGGCTGGTGTTTTTGGAGGGAACGCCCTTGGATACGCCGCAATCGCCGGGGTCGTGAACCCGGCGGAAGGGTCGCGCTCCGGACACGGCGCGTTCGGGTCGCGCATCGCACTGAAGCGCCAGGCGAGCACCCTCGCCGCATCGGCATCAAGCCCCGTGCGGGCCTGCTGCTCCCACTCGACGACGATGGTGGCGCGCCGCAGGGAGTCGTGCAGTTCCGCGTGCGCCCTCTGCGTCGCGAGCGGACCGCCGCGACGATTCGCGAGGCCGCCCGCGACCAGGGCGCCGGAAGCAAGGAACACGACGGGAACCTTGGAGAAGATGAACGCCCGCAGGGGTGGAATCACGATGCATGCGATGATGGCCGCAGCGACAAGCGCCTCCTTCGCATTGGGGACGCGCATGGAGCGCCCGCCGGTCGGAACGGTCCCCGGAAGATGCACCCACTCCGACTCGGGCACGACAGCGCGCAGGCGGGACTCGATGCGCGGCGCGTATGTCGTGTGCACGAACGACTCGAAACTGAAGTTTCGGGAGGAACCGCCGATGGCGAGGATCGCGGCCAGCCACGATGTGCCGAGCACAAGCGCAGCCCACGCCTCAGCACCGGCAAGCGCCCAGACGGCGAGGCACATGAAGAACGTCGCCAGGCCAAAAGCCCACCGAAGGTCCGTCGGTCCATTCTTGTCGCGAAGCAGAAGGTACTCGCAGACCGCGATTTCCCGGGCGGGCAGGCCCGCGAGCCACATCGCCCGTGCCATGCCGTCCGGCGTGCGCGGATCGGGCTCGACCTCGATCCCCTCCACGGCTCGCGACTTTTGGCGCATCCACCTGCGGAGCCGAATGGCGAACCAAACCGTGGCCGCCACCCCCATCGCCGCGAGCACGTAGGGCATGATCCAGCCATAACTGGCGAGCCTTGCCAGCACGAAGACCAGGATGGCCCAGCCGGCGGCGTTCGAGGCGCTGACGCCCGCCATGACGCGCTCCACCCTCGGCGGACACTCCGTGCGGATCCACTGCCAAAGCGCGTTCGAGTGCGCCTCCCCGAAGAGGGGCTCGGTGTCCTTTGGCGATCCATCGTGTTGGTGCATTCCGGCCTCCCGATGGTGGGACTGGTGCGGATGGGCTCTCGGGTGGTCGAGTCCGAGCGCGCAGTTGCCGCGGCTTTCGCGAGCATCACTTGGCGGGGACGTACTTCTTGGGAGGCACCAATTGCGGCGACCGGCCCGCCACCCATCCGCGGCTCCACTCGTCGAACTCGGGGGCCGGGGCGGAAGGGTCGCGGGAGGCGCTCAGGTACCATGCCAGCCATCTCTCCGCGTCGGCGTCCCAGTTCTCCGCAGCAGCCCGGTCGATGTGGAGAAGCACGATCGCGGAGTTGATTTGGGAGGCGAGGTTGGATCTGGCAGCCTGTTCCATGTACGAACTCCACTTCCGGATGGAGGCCGCCACTCCCGCCAGTATCACAACCCAAAACACGGAGAACCCCGTCGCGGGATGCGCCCCGCCCCCGGTTGCCACGCTGGTGAGGTAGGCAACCGACTCCAGAATCGCGGGGACAAAGCAGCACGTCGCAATCAGGGCCAGGTAGACTGCCGCATAGGCAAGGCCGCCATGGATCGAGTCCGCGTCCGGTCCGCGAAGGTCGCGTATCAGGCCCTTCATCGGGGCCGCGCTCATGCGGGCCAGGAGGATCGCATCGTAGCGACTTCGCAGGAAGCGGCGGAAGTCCAGGGCGAGCGACGGCCTCCCTGCAGTCGCGGCAAATGCCGCGCCGGCGAGGAGCATGACGACCGCGGTGGCCCAGTGATGCGGACTCGCCGCAGCGATGATGGCACCCACCACGGCGTGGAGGCCGAGCGCAATCCACAGCAGGCGGACGCGCTGCTTCGACCGCAGCGCGAGGTACTCGGCGACGACCATGTCGCGCGGGGGCGCCCCCGCTTCCCACAGCGCGCCGAGTTGCCGTGGGCCAAGCCCTCGGTCCACCACTCCACCGTCAAAGGCCCACGGGAACAGGCGCCTCGCCCAAGCCGTCCGGTTCGCCAGCGCCCGAACCTCCCCGAGCAGCACCGAGCCGGCGATCAGCACGACCCCGATGGTGACGGGCCATTGCGCCAGCAGCACCGTCCCCATCAACACCATGAACAACCCGAGGGTGAGCCATTCGCCGGGCCGACCGAAATCCAGTCTGCCCCGCAGGCCCGCCCCGCGCCCGGACGCGACGAATTCGCGGTAGCAGAAGTTCGTGTCCTCCTCCGCAAGCAGCGGATCGACGGCGCGCTCCGCGGTGGAGAAGCGGGGGCGCGGGGCATCTGCCGATGAGGGGGTCAGCGCCAATGCCGTCGGGGTCTCCTATCGGGTTGCCTATCTCCGAACAGCATCCGCCGCGCCGCACGCGATGTCCAGCATGGCGCGCGCCTCCCCCCCGCGCACTTTTCCACAGCATCGCCGCCGCGCAATTCGCGCTTGCATGGCGGCCCTGCCGGGGTGTTCTCATTCCCCGTTTCGACATCCCGTTCCGGCTGCTCCCGTGCCATGGCCCGTTTCCTGCAGAGGCTTGAACTCCAAGGCTTCAAGAGTTTCCACCACAAGACCACGATCGATTTCCTGGAGGGCGTGACGGTCGTCGTCGGCCCGAACGGCTGCGGGAAATCAAACGTGCTGGACGGCATCCGGTGGGTGCTGGGTGAGACGAGCGCGAAGGCGCTGCGCGGCGGGAAGATGGGGGACGTGCTCTTCCGGGGCTCCGCGGGGCACAAGGCCGCCGGGATGGCTCAGGTGACGCTCACGTGCGACAACGCGGCGGGCACGCTCAAGACGGACCACCACGAGGTGCAGGTCGGCCGCCGCCTCTTCGCCAACGGGGACTCGCACTACCTGATCAACAAGGCAAACTGCCGCATGCGCGACGTCCACGACCTGTTCATGGACACGGGGCTCGGGTCGGACGGCTACTCGATCATCGAGCAGGGCCGCATCGGGGAGATGGTTGCGGCGAAGCCGGAGCAGCGGCGGGAGATCTTCGAGGAGGCGGCGGGCATCTCGCGCTACAAGGCGAGGCGCGAGGAGACGATGCGCAAGCTGGTGCGCACGGAGGAGGACCTGCTGCGGCTGTTCGACCACATCAGCGAGGTGGACAGGAACTGCCGCTCGCTGTACCGGCAGGCGCGCAAGGCGGAGCGTTTCCGGCGGCTGACGCGGAGGCTGCGGCGGCTGCAGAAGCGCTCGCTCCTCCTGCGGCACGATGCACTCGCGGCGCAGCGCGGGGAGGCGGAGGCGCGGTTCGCGGCGGCGCGCGACGCGTTCGAGGCGGCGGCCGCGGCGCTCGCGCAGGCGGAGGCGCAGCTCGCCGAGAGCGCGCGCCGCAGCGAGGACATCCAGCGCGAGTTCCAGGAGCTCCAGCAGCAGCGCCACGAGCGGCAGGTGCAGCTCGAGCGCGAGCGGCACAGGATCGAGCTCCTTGAGCAGCGGCGGGGCGCGGCGCACGACCGGCTTGCCGCGATCGAGCGCGAGTCGCGCAGCGCCGCCGCGCGCGAGGAGATCGTGTCGCAGACGCTCGGCACGCTGGAGGCCGACGCCTCCGCGATCGCGGGCGCGCTGGGGGAGAGGGAGGGCGAGCTGGAGGCGGGTGCGCGGACGCTCGACGAGCTGCGGCGGAGCCTCGGCTCGCGCGAGCGCGACATCGCCGCGGTCCGCGCGGAGCTTTCCACGCTCCAGGCCAAGCGCAACGCGCTGGAGAACGAGGCGCGCGTCGCGCGCGCCCTGATCGAGAAGATCGAGGCGGAACGCGCGGCTCACGAGCAGCAGCAGCGCGAACTGGCCGCGGAGGCGGCGCGCGCCGACGAGGAGGCGAACGCGCAGCGCGCGCGCGTCGAGCAATTGCGCGGCGAACTGTCCGCGGCGCAGGCCGAGCGCAAATCGCTCATGGAGGAGATCGGCGCGGGGGAGAAGACGCGCGACGAACTCGCCGAGCGCACCGACCGGCTCGCGCGCGAGCTCCAGCAGACGTCCTCCCGCCTGCACGCGCTCCAGGAGCTCGAGGACAACTACGAGGGCTACTTCCGCGGCGTGAAGGAGGTCATGGTCGCGTCGCAGAAGAAGCAGCTCCACGGGATCGTCGGCGTGGTGTCGAACCTGGTCGAGGTGCCGGGGCAGTACGACGTGGCGATGGAGGTCGCGCTGGGCGGGGACCTGCAGGACATCGTGACGCGGACGGTGGATTCCGCGAAGGCGGCGATCGAGTTCCTCAAGCGCGGCAACTTTGGCAGGGCGACGTTCCTGCCGCTGGACTTCCTGCACTCGGACTTCGGCTCGCACGGGATCGACGCGGTGCTGGGGCGGCGGGGCGTGATCGGCCTCGCGCGCAACCTCGTGAAGTACGACGCGGCGATCGAGCCCGCGGTGAAGTACCTCTTCGGCAACACGATCGTGGTGGAGACGCTGGATGTCGCCGTCGGGCTGGAGCGCGACGGGATGCGGCAGCGCTACGTATCGCTCCAGGGGGACATCGTGAACCCGCGCGGGGTGCTCTCCGGCGGTTCGCACAAGACGCGCGGGCTGCTGTCGCGGGCGCGCGAGCTCGGGGAGCTGCGCACGGCGAAGGCCGAGGGCGAGCGCCGGCTCGAGGCGCTGCGCGAGGAGCTGCGCGCGGCGCGGGACCGGGCCGGGGCGCTGCACGCGCGGAGCGGGGAGCTCCAGGCGCGCATCCACGAGCTGCAAATGGCGGAGGCCCGCGCGGAGCGCGACGCGCAGGCGGCGGACGTCCGCCGCCGGGAGAAGCGCAACGCCGCCGCGGTCGCAGAGGCGCGGCTCCTCCAGCAGCGCCAGGACGCGCACCGGCACACCGAGGGGATCGAGCGCGCCAACGCGGGGCTGGACGAGATCGCGGCGCTCGAGGCGGCCGCGCGCGGGCGATTGGAGGACGGGGAGCTCGGGCTGGGCGATGCGCGCACGCGCGCGGAGCGCCTCGCCGACGCGACGGCGCAGCTCCGCGCCGAGATCGGCGCGATGCGCGAGCGCCTATCCGCCGCGCTCGCCAAGCTCGCCGAGCGCCGCGCCGAGCGCGAGCGCGCACGCCACGACCAGGCCGAGCGCTCCCGCCACGCCGCCGCGCTCTCCTCCGAGATCGAGCACATCGGCATCGAGCGCGAGGAGTGCGAGGGCCAGGTGGCCCGCCTGGCGCGCGAGCGCGAGGAGCTGGAGCAGCGCGCGTCCGCGATGGCCTCCGCGAACGAGGAGCTGGCCCGCGAGACGTCGCGCCGCCGCTCCGCCTCGCAGGGGCTCCTGCGCGAGCGCAACGAGCGCGACAACGCCCTGCGCGAGGCCGAGCTGCACGCCATCGAGATCCGCGTGCAGATCGAGTCCGTCGAGCGCGAGGCGGCCGACGAGTTCGCCGCCGCCATTGGGGACATCCGCGCGGAGCTCTCCGGCGACGCGCAGGAGGAGAACGCCGAGCTGCGGCCCCTCGGGGGCGAGGGCGCGGATGAGGACGGCGAACCCGAGCCCGACCGCGAGGAGCTCCGCGACGAGGAGCTCTCCGACCCGGCGGAAATCCGCGGCCTCGTCGTCGCGCTGCGCCAGAAGGCGGAGAAGTTCGGCCCCGTCAACGAGGCCGCCATCGCCGACTACGCGACCACGCGCGAGCGCCTCGACTTCCTCACCGCGCAACGCGACGACCTCATCGCCGCAAAGGACGCCCTGCGCGCCACCATCGCGGAGATCGACGAAACGACGAAGCGCCTCTTCACCGAGGCGTACGAGACGATCCGGAAGAACTTCATCGAGCTTTTCCGGCGGCTGTTCAACGGCGGGAAGGCGGACCTGATCCTGATCGAGAGCGAGGAGCAGCCCGAGCCGGGGATCGAGATCTTTGCGCAGCCGCCCGGGAAGAACATCGGAGGCTCGATCACGCTGATGTCGGGCGGGGAGAAGGCGCTGACCGCGGTGGCGCTGATGTTCGCCATGTTCCAGTTCAAGCCCTCGCCGATCTGCATCCTGGACGAGGTGGACGCGCCCCTGGACGACGTGAACGTCGGGCGGTTCTGCAACGCGGTCCGCGACTTCGCGCGCGAGACGCAGTTCCTCGTCATCACGCACAACAAGCTGACGATGTCCCTCGCGGATTCGATCTACGGCGTGACGATGCAGGAGCCCGGCATCTCGAAGTTGGTCAGCGTGAAGTTCGACCGAATCGAGGAAAGCGGGCTCCTCGCCCCGACGGCGGGATGATGCAGGGTCCTGGTTCGGGGATCGGGGATCGGATGGTTCGTGGATGGCGGAACGCAGGAAGCGCCTGCCCCCGGGGGCCACGGCACTCCCTATCCGTGCTGGCGCAGCGCTTGGGTTCGGCGCTGGCGACGCTTTACTCGCGGTTGGCGAAGGCCGCCGGGCGGCGCCTGATCGTGGTGATCGGCCCGTAGCGGGGCGGCGCTACTCCCCTGCGGGCTTCCAGCCAAACTTCTCCGCCAGGTCGGTCTGACGGCTGCGGAGCGCGACGGGTTCCCCGGCGATCAGCTCAAGTTCCACCCTCGAGGAAGGCTGGAGCGGGTCGCCGTCCACGACGATGATGTTGGCCTTCAGGCCGGGCTTGAGGGAGCCGATGGCCTCGGAGACGCGCCAGATTTCGGCCGGCGCGCTGGTGATGGCGGCGAGCGCGGCCTCGCGCGGGAGCCCGTGCGCGACGGCCACCGCCGCCTCGAACGGCAGGTTGCGGACGTTGTGCGAGGTGTCGCCGGTCATCAGGGCGATTCTCACGCCGGCGGCCGCGAGGATCCGCGCGTTCTCGTAGATGGCCCCCTGCGCCTCCATCGAGTCGGGCTGCGCCGTCGGCTGCAAGATCACGGGGACCTTCTGCTCCGCGAGCTTCGAGGCGATCTTCCATGCGTCGGTCCCGCCGATGAGGACGGGGGAGAGGTTGAACTCCGCCGATATGCGGAGCATGGTCTCTATGTCATCGAGCCTGTTTGCGTGGAACGCGGCCGGGATGTCGCCGTTCAGGGCGCGGACCATGGCTTCGCGCTGGAGGTCCGTGCTTGGCGGGTCGGGTGGTTCCGGGGGTTCGGGTTCGTCGCCACGGTCCTTGGACTTGTCGGCCTTCCACGCCTCCAGCTTGGCGGGGAACTCGGCGTTGGCCGTCTGGAATTTCCGGTACTTTTCCTGGTAGCGCTTCCACTGCTCGGCGTACTCGCGCGTCTTCTGCAGCTCGCCGCGGATGTATGCCGCGGTTCCCATGCGCGTGCTGGGCAGGGAGTCCTTGCCGCCGAACTTGTCCTTGGGGGCCTCGCCCAGGACGATGTGCAGGGCAGCGGGGTTCGTGACCAGCGCCTCCTGCATCGTCGTGCCGGAGAGCGTGACGACGGCCGAGGTGCCGGGGAAGACGTTGCCGCCGGCGGGTGCGATCAGTGCGGTGGTCACGCCCGTCATCCGCGTGACCGGGATCACCTCGGAGAGCGGGTTGTAGGCGTCCTCCGCGCGGGCCTGCGCGGTGTTGGGGCCCGGGGACTCGCCGGTGTCGTTCGTCGCGCCGACGAGTTCCACCTCGACCATGCCCACCTGAGAATACGCGGCGAAGAAGCCCGGCATGACGGTCCTGCCGGTGGCGTCGATCGTGCGGCCGGCGGGGATGGACTTTGCGTCCGACTCGGGGACGGTGCCGACGGCGGCGATCATGCCGTCGCGGACCAGGACATCCCCCTTGGCCGGGGGGCTGCCGTCCATGGCGAGGATGGTGCCGTTGCGGATGAGGTAGTCCTGCGCGGCGGCGTGCGCTGCGAGCGCGAGCGAGAGGGCCAGCGCGGCGGTTGTGCGTCGCATCATTGGGCGAACTCCCTGTTGGCGCGGCCGGACTCCCCGGCGGCGCGGTCGAAGACGACGCGCCCGTCGATCAGCGTCATTTCACAGAGCGTGTACGCGTCGAGCGGGGACTTCGAGAACACGGCGATGTCCGCGTGCTTCCCCTTCTCGAGCGACCCGACCCATTGGTCCACTCCGAGGACCTTTGCGGGGTTGAGCGTGATGGCGGCGAGCGCCTGTCCCTCCGTCAGGCCGTAGCGCACTCCCTTGGCGGCCTCGGTGTACATGCGTTGGACGACGTCGGAGCTGTCGCTCTTGAAGACGACGAGCACGCCCGCCTTCTGGAGGATCGCGGGCGCCAGCGGCGTCGCGTCGTAGGCCTCCATCTTGAAGCCCCACCAGTCGGGCCAGGTGCAGCACGCGATTCCCCGCGCGGCCAGCTCGTCCGCAACCTTGTAGCCCTCGAGCACGTGGTGCAGCGCCGTGATCTGGAAGCCGAACTCGTCCGAGATGCGGATGATGTCCAGGATGTCGTCCTTGCGGTAGCAGTGGACCTGCACGCGGACCTTTCCCTGCATGACGTCCACGAGGGTCTCGCACAGGGCGTCGTAGTCCGGGGGGGTCGGCGGCTCGGGCTCCTCCTCGTCGAACTTCTCCCCCGCCTTCTCCGCGGCGGCCTTCCTTTCCGGGTACTTCTTCAGCTTGTCCTCGTACTTCTTCTTTTCGCGCTCGAACTTTTCCTTCTTGAACTGGTACTCGACGGCCTTGGTGAAGTTCTCGCGCAGTACGGCCATGATCCCCATTCGTGTGGTGGGGAGCTGTCCCTTGCCGCCGTAGACGCGCTTGGGGTTTTCACCCATCGCCATCTTCAACTGGCGGGGGGCGCCGGGGAACTTCATGCGGGAGAGCAGCGCATCGGGGACGAGCTTCAGGACGACGCCCTCCCCGCCGACGATGTTCGCGCTGCCGGGCAGGACGAGGACGGTGGTTACGCCGCCTGCTCGTGCGCGGGCATACGCCGGGTCCTCGAGGTTGACGCTGTCCTCCGCGCGGATCTGGGCCGTGATCGGCGCCGTCGCCTCGTTGCCGTCGGAGTTCGCCTCAACGCCGGGCCAACTGTAGACGCCCATGTGGGAGTGCGCGTCGATGATGCCGGGCATGACCCACTTGCCCGTGCCGTCGATCGTGTCGGCGTCGGCGGGTACGTTGACGGCGTCGGCGGGGCCGATGTCCTCGATCAGGCCCCTGCGGATGACGATGGTGCCGTTTCTGATTGGCTCGGAGGAGATCGGCAGGAGTGTGGCGCCCTTGATGGCGAGCGCCCTGTCGCCGGATCCGTCCGGCGCGGCGGCGAGCATCGCGGCGGGCAGGAGCGCCAGCGCCATTCCAAGCAATAGTCGTCGAAGCGTCATGTTGGGTGTGGGATTCCTGTGGATCGGCCGGGCTGTTGCACGGCTCAGGGTCGGAGGGTCCTCAGCCCAGGCGCACCGCCGCAAGAAAAACGGCCAGGCCAAGAGACGCCGCAAACACGAACATGCCGAGGCAACCCTGCCCCTTGGATACGCCCGCGGCGGCGGGAGCTTCAGGCGTGGGCTCCTCCGATGGGGCGGGCGGCGCCGACTCGGGTGCCGCGGGGAGGGCATCCCCCGGGTCCGCGGGAGCAGCCGGGGGTTCGGGCTCCGTGATTTCGGGGAGGGTGACGGCCACCTCGGACGGGGGCGTGGCACGGTCCGCCGCATACTCCTCGCAGAACGCGATGATGCGCGCGTAGTCCTGGATGCGGTCCTTGGGCTCCGTCGCCATCATCCTTGCCAGGAAACCATCGACCGCGGGCGATGTGCCCGGAAGCACGGACGCAAGCCGTGGAGGCGGCCCCCCGATCTTGCGCATGACGATCTCCGGCACGGAGCCCTTCGGGAAGGCGTGCCTGCCGGCCAGCGCGTAGAACACCACGCACCCGAGGGCATAGATGTCCGTGCGGTGGTCCACCTCGGTCGATTCGCGGAATTGCTCCGGCGCCATCACGGAGGGCGTGCCGAGGATCGCGCCCTTCATGGTGATGCTGATCTCGCCATCGGGGATCTCGTAGCGCGCGAGGCCCAGGTCGGCGACCTTCGGGCACACGGGGAAGGTCGGGGAAAGCTGCACGGGGTCGGTCGTGTCGAGGATGATGTTCTCGGGCTTCACGTCACGGTGCATGACGCCGCGCTCGTGGGCGTGGCTCAGCGCCCGCGCAAGCGCCCCAAGGAGGAGGATGCCGTCGCGCTCGCTGATCGGGCCGGAGGTCTCCACCCACTCGCGCAGGTTCCTCCCCTCCACGAACTCCATCAGGATGTACGCGGTTCCATCGGAGGCCACGCCAGCGCCGAGGTACTCGACGATGCCGGGGTCGGACAGCTCCGCCAGGAGGCGGGCCTCGCGCTTGAAACGCGAAAGGGTCGTCGACTCGTCCCGCCCCGTGTTTCGGGTGAGGAGCTTGACCGCGACCGGACGCCCGGAGATCTCCTCCCGCGCAAGGTACACCACGGCGTAGCTCCCACGCCCGATCTCGCGCTGGAGGACGTAGCCTTCAACGCTCGGGAGGTCCGGTGGGAGCTGCTCGTCGCCGACTTCGGGCGGGGTCATCGTGCTGCCGGGGGTGTCGATGCAGGAACTTGGATTGGGACATGGGATTCCTGCGGTCTTTCGCTCCGGCGCCGCAACGGTCGATTCGCCCCTGGAAGCTGCCCGTGGGGGTGCGGCAGGCCGGTCGCGTCCTCGCGGGAACCACTGGCACTTTCGCATGTTCCGCGGACGCCAGCACGGTCGGCACGCAGTCGATTCGGGCAGTTTCCTGCTTGACCCCCCGGGAATGTGTGTCGGGTGGCGACTTTCCGCAGGCGGCTTGTGGAGAAATCCCCGTCGAAACAATCTTCAAGGACTCTCGTTCAAGTCGTATGTTATTGATTTTGGACAGTTTGTGATGGGAACTGTCGCCTGTGTCCATCCCGAGGTGACTTGGGGAAGCCTGTGGATAGTCTGTGGAGACAATTTCAGGGAAAACCGGACATGGCACCGGCTAAGTGGGCGAAACTCAGCACGTCCCTTCTCAGGAGAGTTTCCCCAATCTGCACACCGACCGCCTGACGGCGAACAACGTCAAGACCATCCTCGCACACAATTCATCCCGGCCGAAAAGGTGGCTGGGAGTAACTTGCCCACAGGTGATCCGTGCGCCGCGACAAAGTGTGCCATGGGTTCGCCGCGTTATCCCCAGTATGCACAGGCCCTATGATTTTGATGATGAGGTAAACATAGGTTTCTTTAACTCATCACATACATCAGTGCGCTACTTGCGCTTGCCGGATGGGGAGGGGATCTGGCGGACCGCCCCGGGATCGTCGAGGACGATCTCGATCGCCGCGTTGGAGGCCTTCGCCCCGCCGGCCGGTGCTGGTTCCGCAGCCTGCTGGTAGAAGATGTCCGGCGATCCGTCCGGTCCGCCAAGCATCTCCGTGAAGACGCTTCCGTCGGGCTGGCGGCGGATGACGAAGCTGTCGATCTTGCTGATGGTCGTGCGTCCCGTCGGGGTCGCCTGCCTCACGACGGGGTTCACCGTCAGCGTGATGACGTCGGTGTTGAGGTCGTAGGTCATCCTGCCGCAGTCGGCGTCGATCGAGTCCTGCTTGAGGAAGACGTTCGACGTGGCGGTCAGGACCTGCTCCTTTCCGCCGAACTCGAGGCGATCGGAGCGGAGGCTGAAGTCGTCGGTCTCGACGCGGACGGATCCCTCGGCGCGGAACGTGTCGAGTGCGGACTGCGCGATGCTGGCGGCGATTGAGGGCGCGGTCATGCCCCCCCTGGGCGAGACGATGATGCGGACGTTCTTGCCGAGCTTGTTGAAGCCGCCCGAGGAGGGTGCGGCGCCGGCGTCGCTTCCCTCGCGCGGCTCGGCGCCCGCCTTCTCCTTCATGTCCATCTGCATCTGGCCCTTGCCGGAGAGGAGGACCTCCGTCCGGCCGTCCTCCGCCGTGATGATCGTGAACTCATCCATGCCGCTGAAGGTCGTCTCGTTGTCCTCCATGGACTGCGTGACGTGGGGGTTTTCCGAGATGACGATGCGGCGGGTGGCGGAGTCGTAGGTGAGCCGGTTGCCCGTAGCGCGGACGCCCTCCTGCTCGATCGAGACGTCCCCCCAGGCGACCATCTTCTCGGTGGCGCCGTCGAAGGTGAGGTTCTCGCACGAGAGCTTGAACTGGGGTGTGGTGAGGACGAGTTCCCCCGCGGCTTCGAGGCCCTGGAACTCACCGGTGTCGTTGGTGCGGGCGCGCACGACGGCGGCCTTGCCGTCGGCCCCCGGAGCCGTCACGAACCGCACGTTGCCCCCACCGGGGCCCGCGAGCGCGTCAAAGATGCCGTTCTTCTTCTTCGTCTCGTCCTGCGCGTGCAGGATTCCCGACGCGAGCACGAGCGCCGCGGCCAACGCCGCGCGCGAACTGGATGCCATCATGGCTTGGATCCTTCCGCGCCGGAATCGGGCGCCTTGAACTCGATGGTGATGGGATTGGAGGGATTCCACGAGTAGTACACCCACTCGCGGAAGTCGCGGTCCACGCTGAAGGCGTCCGCGGTGACGACGACTTCGCTGCCGTCCTCCTGCTTGCCGGACTGGCGGAAGCCATCGGCCGTCAGGAGCCGCTGCGCCTCCTCGGACCAGGACAGGCGGCCCGCCTCGATGCCGCCCTTGTCCTCGAACTCGACGCGGACGGGCTCCGGGGAGTCCCCGTCGCCCTTGAGGAGGATGAAGTCCCCCTTGGGACGCTCGCCGATGGGCCGGGCATCGAGGGTCTTCAGTTCTTCCGCAGATGGTGCGGGGGGCTTGGCGTCGTCCGGGGTGTCGATTTCCTTGCCGCCGACCACGATTTCCGCGCGTGGCGCGCGCGTACGGATGGTCGAGGCGGCCGATGAGGCGTTCTTTTGGCGAAGTTCCGCCCTCATGTCGCGCAGGAGGGTCACCCTCCCGTCGTTCGCGAGGTCCACCTTGCTGGCCGAGATGTCGTGCAGTCGTACCTTGCCGGATGAATTGGAGAGCCGGATGCCCTCGATCTGGAGGCCATCGGTGATCTTGTCCTGCGCCACGAGGGCCGTGGCGCCGAGGATGAATCCCCCCGCCAGCACGCCCAGCGCCCACCTGCGACAATCGTCTTTCGCCATGCGGATCCGAATCCCCCTGAATGGGCCGGCATGGCTTCGCCGACCCCCGTGACAACTGACGCCCGAGACAAGCGCATCAGTTTGTCCGCCGGGGGCACCACGTCAAGGCGAGGGGTTCCGGACAACCCCCGAAATCCAGGCGGTACCACATGCGCAGAAGCGCAATACCACGCCCGTCCGAGCCGTAGTAGAAACTCGGGGGGAAAACCGAGGAAGGCACCGCCCCCCTGCTCTCCACGCCGGCTGCTGCGCGGCCATGCGAACATGGGGCAACCGCCGCAGGGCGCCGCAGCCTGACGCCGGCGGCTGCGCAGCCGTGCGAACATGGTTTCCGTCTGGTGAATCTTGCCGTCGAATCACGGACGGCTTTTGGTCGTGATGGCA
>CAZUCD010000100.1:0-13938 GCA_964618855.1 uncultured Candidatus Sumerlaeota bacterium | reverse complement strand
CCGGCCGGGCGCTCGAATGGTCCGGCCCCTGCCCCTCGTAGCCGTGCGGGAGCAGCATCACGAGGCCGCTGAAACGCTCCCACTTCGTCTCCGCGGAGGCGATGAACTCGTCGATGATGGCCTGCGCGCAGTTGGCGAAGTCCCCGAATTGCGCCTCCCACAGGACGAGGGTCTCCGGGGCGACGAGGCTGTAGCCGTACTCGTAGGCGAGGACGGAGAGCTCGGAGAGCGGGCTGTCGAACACGTCGAAGGAGCCCTGCCCCGCGCCGAGGTTCCTCAGGGGGAAGTACGGCACCTCGGTCTGCTGGTCGTAGAGGGCTGCGTGGCGCTGGGAGAAGGTGGCGCGGCGGCAGTCCTGCCCGCTGAGGCGCACGTCGTGCCCCTCGAGCAGGAGCGTGGCAAAGGCGAGCGCCTCGCCGCTGGCCCAGTCGATCCCGGCCCCCTTGTCCACCGCCTTTAGGCGGTCCTGGAGGACCCTTCGGACCTTTGTGTTTGCATTCAGGCTGTCAGGCAACGAATTGATGGTCCGCGCAATGCCGAGCAGGCGGTCGGCCGACATGCCGGTCGTGATCGTGTCGTGGCGGTACTCGTCCTCGAAGCCGACCCAGCCCTGGCCGAAGACGTCCTTGGGCTTCTCGACGGAGTGGGCCTTGGCGTCGCGCTGCGACTTCTCAAGCATCGCCTCGAAGTCCTTCTCGATCCGCGCGAAGTCGTCCGGGGTGATCGCCCCCTGGTCGAGGAGCTTCTGAAGGTAGATTTCGCGTATGCTCTTCTTGGCGCGGATGACCTCGTACATGCGTGGCTGGGTGAACGAGGGCTCGTCTGCCTCGTTGTGGCCGAACTTGCGATAGCAGACGAGGTCGATGACGACGTCGCGGCGGAACTTCTGGCGGTACTCGAGCGCCAGCCTCGCGACGAGGACGGCGGCCTCCGGGTCCTCCGCGTTCACGTGGAACACGGGGGCCTCGATCATCTTCGCGATGTCCGTGCAGTAGAGGGTGGACCGCGAGTTCTTCACCGCCGTGGTGAAGGCCACCTGGTTGTTGATCACGATGTGGATGGTGCCGCCGGTCGTGTAGCCCTCGAGCTGCGACATGTTGAAGGTCTCGGCGACGATCCCCTGGCCGATGAACGCCCCGTCGCCGTGCATGACCACGGGGACGACCCTCTCCCGGAGGCTGTCCCCGGTGCCATCCTGCTTCGCGCGGGTCCGGCCCACGACGACGGCGCCGACCATCTCGAGGTGGCTTGGGTTCGAGGTCATCGTGAGGTGGATCGTGTGGCCCGCCCGC
Source organism: uncultured Candidatus Sumerlaeota bacterium (assembly GCA_964618855.1). GTDB lineage: Bacteria > Sumerlaeota > Sumerlaeia > SLMS01 > JANRJK01 > CAZUCD01. Next base: position 12,646 of record CAZUCD010000100.1, on the reverse strand, counting down.
GTCGTCTTGTTCGTGGAGGCGCCCTTGTGGTACTTCACGTCGCCGCTCGCCTCCCACCAGTCCTCCTTCGCGATGTCCTCGAACTCCGTGAAGATGAGCGCGTACGACTTGTCCATGATGTTGGAGAGGACGTTGAGCCTTCCACGGTGCGCCATGCCCATGACGAACTCCGTGACTCCGGAGTTGGCGGCGGACTCGACGAGGTCGTCGAGGAGCGCGACGAGCGTTTCCCCGCCCTCGAGCGAGAACCGCTTCTGCCCCGTGTAATTCTGCTGCACGAATCGCTCGAACGTCTCGGACTTCTCGAGGGCGGTGAGGATGTCGAGCCTGTCCTCGCGAGATAGCGTGGGCGCGGCGAAGGTGCGCTCGAAGCGCTCGGCGAGCCAAAGGCGCTCCTCGCGGCGCGTGATGTGCATGAACTCCACGCCCACCGTGCCGCAGTAGATGCGCTCCAGAAGCTCGTGGAGGGCGCGACGGGTCATCCACGACCCACCGGCCAGCATTGTCGCGTCGACGGTCACGTCCAAGTCGTTCGCGGTGAAGCCAAAGTCCTCGGGGACGAGAAAGCGCGACCTGTCGGGCGGCGGGGAGAGCGGATCGAGGTGCGCCACCGTGTGGCCCATGGAACGGAAGTGATTGATGGGCCCTGCCCCTGTCGGAACCTGCCCGGGCGTGGATCCGGAAGGCGCCGCCCCGGGCACACCCCGTCCGTCGGAGCCCAGCTCAAGCCCCTGAAAAAAGAACGACCACTCCTGACCTACGGAGTGGCGGTCGCGCTTCCACTGGAAATACTGTGATTCGAGGTATTCCGCATTCCATCCGTTGATGGATGATGCTGGGGGCTCGGTGGAGGACATGGCTATCCGGGTGAAAGGTGCACTTTTGGAGAAACACTGGCAGGGTATCGGCCCGGGGGCGGGCGCGTCAACCGCGAGTGCGGGCACCGGGGTCGGACGGACCCGGGCCGGATGGGGATTCCGAGACCCGCCTGAACGGGGATTTTGCGGTTGACGCAGGGGCACCAGCGGCATATCCAAATCACCGTACGTCAAATGACGTACGGCAGGCGTTCCACACGGCCCGCGTCCATCCCCGGCGCGGGCCACCCCCTATCCCACAAGGTCCCTCCCATGAAGCTTCGCTCCCAAATCGCCCTTCTGACCGCGCTTTGCACCCCGGCCCTCACCCCCGCCATCCCGTTCGACACGTCGGCGAGCTCCACCCCCGCGACGGCCTCCGTGGGGTTGAGCGGAGACTACCTGACCTTGAGTGCGGCCTCGAGCGCGTTCAGCGCCCTTGCCGGCATCAACCGGCCCTGGGTGCTGGAGATCCAGAACGACGTGACCGAGGCATCGAACTGCTACTTCGGAACGGCGTTCGGCGCCAATGGATCGCTGACGATCCGGCCCGCCGTTGGAGCGACGCCCACCGCGACCTTCACGAACACGAACAATCCCGCCGGATTCGACGGCCACCTTGTATTGGGCGCGAAGAACGGTGCGGCGATCAACGCCTCGACTGTGGCGGCATCGAGCGGGCGCTACATCGTTGATGGCTGCAACACCCCGGGGGGCACGTCGCGGGACCTGACGATCCAGGCGGGGACCCCGTCGGTCAGCATCGCTTCCGGGTCGGAGATACTGCTGAACATCGTCGGGAACACGGATCAGGCCATCGTGCGCAACGTGAAGCTGGGCATGCACGACACGGCCGGGGCGACGGCGGCACTGGGCCTTTCCGCGCTGCAGGTCGCCGGCACGAACCTACTTCCGGACGGCACGACCGTGAGGAACTGCGAACTGGTCGGAGGCGGCACCTCGAACGCCTCGGGCGTGATCATGAACGAGGTCTCCGGGATGAGCGTGTCGACCGGTGTGGCGATGGAGAACACGCTGATCGAGGACTGCACGATCCAGGCCCGGCATCATGGCATCGTGATGCTGGCGGCGGGAAGCGCGACGATCCAGCGCAACACGGTCACGGTCGCGAACGGGACGAACGCCGCGACGCAGTACTCCGGGATCAGCCACTTCGACTCGAACGAGATCGTCGGGATCAACACCATCATCCGCCGCAACATGATCGACGTCACGGCACCCAACGGGGTGACGGGGATCGGACTGAACCCGGGGCTGGTGACGCAGGGGCTGTACATCATCGACAACAACATAGTGCGGAACCTCTCAGTCACGGGGCTGGGTTCCCCCACGGCGGTCATCAAGCGCGGGATCCACACGCAGACCGGCACGGTGAATTGCATGATCGAGCACAACTCGATCAACATCGGGGCGGACCCCAACGTGACGATCTCCGGCGCCGACCAGGTCGTTGGCATAGCCCTGGCGGGGACTTTCAGCAGCCCGCACTCGGCGTCCGTCCGGAACAACATCGTCCGCATGGGGCAGACCGGGTTCGGCGCCGCGGCGCTCTCCTATGCGGGGCACCCGAATGTGACGTCGAACAGCAACTGCCTCTCCTCCGTGGAAATGACGGGCTGGGTGTCGAGTTCGCCCTACTCGACGCTCGCGAATTGGCAGACGGGGGGCTCTCCTCCCGGGTTCTTCGGCTTCGACGGTGCCGGACAATCCGCCAACCCGTTCACGACGACCCCCGCTTGGGACGGCAACCTACACTTCGCGTCAAAGCCCGTCAGCGGGTTGGCGACGGTGGCGAGCTCGAACTTCACGACGGACTTCGACGGGGACACACGGCCGTTCACCGGTGCCCTCCCCGGCGCGGACGAGCCCTCCCCCGCCGCGTCGGTTGGGGAGTGGAGTTGGTACTGATGTGTTTCTACTCCTGGTAGAGCCACCACCGGGAGGCGCTGCTCAAGCTGGTGGTAGCGGCACTCCCGGGCTGGCTGTCTGAGGTCTCCACTCCTGCGCCATTCCTCGCTCGTGCGACGAATCGGTAAACGCGACCGCTATCAAGGCCTGTCGCAGTGGTGGTGCCCCATTGCGTTGCGGTTCGCCACAACGGAGTCGATGTCTGTGTCCCGTCGTGCTGCAGCCATGCGCCCGTTGTGGTGCAGATGATCGCGTAGTCCGTGTAGGCGGGATTGCCATCTCCCGCATGCAACCTCACTTCAAGTGAGCTTGGCGTCGGTGTGCCCACTTCGGGCGCGAGTGGGGGATTGGCAAGCGTCCAACCCTGCGCATGCGCTGCTTCGTCGCTCGCGCCGAGCGAGTTCACCGCATAGATGGAAAACGCGTGGGGAGAGTTCGGCCCCAATCCCCCCATGGAAAACTCCGTGGAACCAGGCCCCAGGGTGGCGCGCAGAGTGGTGGGAGCCCCCGCGAAGGCGCTATCCACATACAATCTGAACTCGTCCTCGTCCGAGGAATTGTCGGCCCAGGTCCACTTCAGCGAACTAGAAGTGATCTCGATGGCGTTCGCGTTGCTCGGATTGAGAGGGACACCCGCAGGGTCGAACTGCGCGAATCCGCGGCGCGGACTTCCAGACATGCTCGCGAACCCTCCGACGACGAGCAGCGAGGAGTCTGTTGTTTGCAGTTCGTATACCTCTCGGTCAGCCGCAGGATCCCAAGACAACGGGATCCCTGTCTCCAGGTCGATCGCTGCGATCCCTCGCCTCTGATAGCTCCCGATGCGGCTGAAGAGTCCCCCTGCATACAGAGTCGAACCCATGTCGGCGAAGTCCATGACGATGCCTGAAGCTCCGGAAGAAGGCCAGTTGATCCGATCTCCGACGACCTTGTCCACGGCGGCAAGGTGGCTGAAGTGACTATTGGATCTAAAGAAGTCCCCGCCGAGGATAACCTTGTCCGGCATGACGTGAATGCAGTACACACTCCCATCAGGTGTAGGACGCCAAGAAGTTGGGAGCGCGGTCGTGGCATCCAGTTCTACCACACGGAGTCGCGAGTTTCCGCCCACTTGATGAAAATCCCCGGCCGCAAACACACTGGAGCCGTCAAAGGCGAAGTCAACCACGCTCGGGCTGAAGGGACCAGCAAAGATTGGATTCCATTCACTGAGGGTCCATGCGGGCAGATCGAACGAGGCTGCACGCGATCGGGGCTGCCCATCGATGCTTAAGAAACTTCCTCCAACATAGAGCCTTGATCCGTGAATGGCGAGTTTGCCCACAGTTGAGTCAGGGTTGGGACTCCAGGCGAGCAGGGCGCCGGTCGTGGCATCGACCGCCGCAAGGTTTGCTCTCGGCTGTCCCCCCACATTGGCGAACTGCCCTCCGATATAGACCTCGGTCCCCGAGGCCATCAGTTCCCACACCTGGCCGTCTGTGGATGGAGCCCAATCCAACAGGACGCCGGTGGCCGCATCCATCGCCGCGAGGCTGGCTCTGCTCCTCCCTCCGAGCATGGTAAAGCTCCCCCCGACAAAAATGCCGTTCTCGACCGGCGTCAAGGTTCGTGCCGGCGCGGAGGCATTCGGGTTCCAAGCGCTCGGCACCTCTGCCGGAACCTCGAACGAGGCCAGATGTCGACGGGGTGAGCCACCGACAGACTTGAAGTCTCCAGCAATGAAAACCCGGCCCCCACTTACTGCAATGGAACGAACCGACAGATCGGCCCCCGGATTCCACGCGCTCGCGGACCCGTTCTCCAACTCCAACGCGGCGATGCAAGACCGACTCGCGCCGCCGATTTCCGTGAAGCTGCCACCAGCGTAAAGGAGGGGACCGGCGAGCACGAGTGACTCGACGCGCGCATTGGCCCCGGGATTCCAGACTGTGGGGATACCTGTGTCCTTGTCGATGGAGGCAATGTACGAACGACCTAGCCCGCCGATCATCGTGAAATCGCCCCCAACGATCAGGGAGGAATCAAGTTCAACGATCGTGTGCACTGCCCCGTTGCATTGCGGATTCCAAGGCGTTGGCTCATTGCTGGAGAGGTCGATCATGGCAAGTCTTTGGCGCGGGGAAGTGCGCATAAAGGTGAACTCGCCTCCGGCGACGATCTTGGATCCTGCCCGCGCGAGGGTAAACACAGGGCCATTTGCGTGCGGGTTCCAACTGCTGGCGACGCCTGTGGATCCGTGAATGGCGGCGATGCGGCCCTTGGGGATTCCATCGACACTGGTAAACTCCCCGGCCACCAACACTTCCGACCCAACGATCATCATGTCGTGAACGGCTTCATTCAGGTCCGGATCCCAGGCTGGATCGACCGTGCCGTTTGGTAATACGCGCGCAAGTCGATTGCGGTTCATTCCGCCGACCTTTGTGAATCTCCCGCCGATGTACCACCCGCCCGATCCGTCGGGAGCAGCCGCAAGCACGTCGCCGTTCACGATCGGAAAACCACCTTGGGACGCGCCTGCGATCTTGTCCAGCATCAGGCCGTGCCCGGTTGTGGGGCCACAGTATGAAAACGCACCAGAAAGGTAGCATGCTTCTGCATTGGCCGTCAGGGCATAGCCGTTTCCGTCGAGACTCCAGCCGCCCGTTCGGGCACGATCGGATACTTGACCCACGGCGGGATAAACGAGTCCGGTCGAAGCCACGACGCCGAGGATGAATGGGGGGTGAAACAGGTCGAAGAATCGCGAGCGGAGGGACCGATTGGTTCGACCAGACGCGCAAACTTGAAGCGGGATTTCTGATGTGCCTTTCACTTGTCACTCCTCCCGATCGGCGGACCAAACCTCTCGGAGTTTTTCGATACCATATCCAATCTGTGGGAACAGGCAATCGAATTGCTATCGGCCCTTGCTCGGGTTCCGCGACAATTCCCATGAGATACTGTGCTGTCGTGGCTCGTTCCAGCCCCGTCGCATTGAACGCGTGCCACGCCTTGTCGGCGTGCTCGGCGGTCCCCCCGGCCCCAGCCTCGCGGAGACGCCATTGCATCCGGCTTTGCACTCCCAATCCTCAGGGTGTCCGGGTGACCTTCACCCCCGGCAGACGCGCCATGCGTGCCGCAAAAAACAACGGGCCGGGACAATGCGTCCCGGCCCGTTGTGTCGTTCAGGGGTGCCGTGTGGGCGGCCCTACTTGCCGGCCGGCCTAACGTCCTTCTGGATTTCGTCGGATATCAGCTTCGGGTCCGGCGACGCCTGATACTTCGGCGTGCGGTTGCTGATCTCGCGAAGCGTCTGGATGAACTCCTTCTCGAGGCGCTGGGCGGTGCTGAGTTCCTGAGCGGTGAAGAGCGCCGAGAGGCGGTTCGACATGCGGACCAGGATCAGGCCATAGCCCTCGATGTCATGGCGCAGTTCGGGGTGCTTGAGCTGCTCCGAGAGAGTCTCGTAGACGAAGTCCTCGAAGCGCTTCGGCCCGCCCTCGGAGTTGAGCTCCCTGAGCAGGTTGCGGATCTCGGGCCCGTGCTTGGAGATGGCGTCATCGAATCCGGCGTCGACCTCGCGGTTGATGATGCGGACCTGTTCCTCCACGAGCTTGTCGACGAGGAGGACGACGTCCTTGCGCGCCTGGGGGACCTGGGCAAGGAAGTCCTCGACCGCCTTGTCGAGCGCGGCGGGCGCCTGGCTCTTGATCTCGGCGGCGACCATGCGGCGGGCCTCCGGGATCTTGGTCCGGATGGCATCCGTCACCATCATCGAGACGTCCTGGGGCCGGACTAGAGAGTCGATCTGGTTCGCGAGAATCGTGAGGTAGGTTCCAAGCGCGATCATGAGGATGCCGACCACGATGATCGTGGTGGTGCGCGAGCGCTTGGTGGCGGCGATCTGGTCGTCCAGTCGCGCCTCAAGTTTGTCGATGAGTTCCATTGCAGTAGCCATGTTGGGGGCTCCTCCGTCAGTTCGACGCGGTCGCGTCGGCCTTGGCGGCCGCCGGATCCACGTTCAGAGTAAACTCCCCTTCAAGGTCGAAGCGAACCGCCGCGATCTCGGACAGCAGGCCGAGCGCGTGCGTCACCAACTGGTCATTGGACATCGTGCGGATGTGGTCCGGCACCTGGACCTTGTCGTAGGTGGCGCCCAACTGGAGGAGCGCATCGCGGTGCATCTTGAAGTAGTCGTCGAGGATGCGGTCGGCGGCGTGCTCGAGCGCGGTCTGCATGTCGCCTATGATGCGCTCGGCCTGCGCGTCGTCGGCGAGTTCCGGGAACTCCTTGCGGAAGCGCGCGGCGTACCTCGCGTTGAACCCATGTGCCTCGGTGGCGAATCGCCCACGGAGCTTCTCCGACAGGTCGTCCAGGAGGAACTGCCCCTCGCGTTCCAGGGCCGCGACGAGCTTCGGGAATGTCTTCTGCTTGCGCACCTCCAATTCCTTGGCGAGCCAGTCCTTCAGGTCTTCCTTGTAGAGCTTCTCGGCTTCGGCTTTCGCCAGCGGCGCGATGCGCTCCTCCATGTCCTTCATCAGGTGCTGGGCCAGCACACCCTTGTTCTGGTACAGGGTGTAGAAGGGGTACAGCATGCGGATGACAAGCGACACGGAAACCAAGACAAGCGCCAGGGACATGATGCGGCTCGTCATCTTGAGGGAGTCCGATGCCGCGGTCAGCTCGTCAAACTTCGATTCTAGTCGGCGAACGCGCTCTTCACTCACGCCAGCCGAGTTGCCCTCGGATGCCATGGGGGGGCGACCTCCTGCGAAAGGGTTGCCTGCTCAACCACAATGGGACCATTCCAGACACGGCGAAATCCCCTCCCCGGGACAACGAAAAAACCCGGGCGGCCGCCACGACGCACCCCCGATGGTGATTCCGGTTGGACCGGCAAGCCTTGGAAGGGGACACTCCCAACCCCGGCAGGCACGCCCCCGGCGATCCACGACGCATCAAGGAACCGACCCACTTTGGCCTCCAGACGCTCCACCTCACGCGCTGACCGGAAGACCGCCCATCTCGTCACCATCGGCACTTCCACGTCCACCTCGGACAACGACGTGGTGGAGGCGCTGGCGACGGACATGGCGACGCTGGGCCCGTCCCACGTGACCGCCCTTTGCACGCCGGATTCGCAGGACAACGCCCAGCGCCTCTTCAAGTCGCTCCGCCTGGCGGCTGCCCAGACCCATACGGTGCTTCTGGAGTCGCACCAGTCCCTGGAGGAGGCGTTCCGGCGGACGGGCGACGAGATCGAGCGCCTTGTGGAGCACGGCTATGAGCGGTCCGCGATCGTGCTGCACTACACGGCGGGAACGAAGGTGATGGCGACGGGGGCGGTGCTCGCGGCGGTCGGGGCGGGAGTCCAGTCGCTCCGCTACCTGACGGCGATGCCGAGGGGCACCCGTGATGCGCGTCCGCAGTCCATCGAGACGTCCGCGCGCGCGGTCGTCGCCCAGCGCGAGTTGCGGCACGCCACCGAACTCTTCTTTGAGCTGCGCTTCGGCAAGTCGGCCCAGGCCGCCGAGCAGGTGGATCCGTCCCTGCTTTCGAAGGAGGGGCAGACCTCGCGCGATGTGCTGCGGGCGGTCGCGCCAGCCTACCACCTTTGGGACAACTTCCGGGCGTCGGAGTTCCTCGCCGCCTACGATGCGGCCGAGCGCCTCATCCCTGCGCGGGGGCGGCTCCGGGTCCTCCGCATCCCTCCCGCCACGAGGCATTCCCTCGAAGCCATCGCGAAGGCGGAGGCAAGCGACGGCTCCTACCCGGTCGAGTTGCTGTTTGAACTTTGGAACAACGCCATCCGCCGCGTCGTGGAGAGGCGATTCGACGATGCCATCATCCGCCTTTACCGCGCCTCGGAACTCTACGCGCAGCACCTGCTGAACGGGGAGTACGGGCTTCGGACGGACGACCTCGACATCCGCCGAGTGCCGCCGCGCAACCGCGCCGGGTTCGAGGCGCTGCGTCGCCTGGATGACACGACGATCAAGCTTGGGCACCGCAAGTCGTACCAGCTCCTTGAGGTTCTCGGCCACCCCGTCGGCGCTGCGTTCCGATCGGACGCTGCATTTCAGCAGGTGCTGGACGCGCGGCGGGTGCTGGTGCTTGCCCATGGAGTGCAGCCGTGCCCCCCCTCGGTGGCGGCCGCGATGATGCGGGAACTGGGGGCCTTCCTCGAGTTGAAGGTTGCTGGGTTCCACAAGCGCGCCGCCGAGGTCCAGTTTCCGTGGATACGGAACGCGGAGGTGCTGCGCGGCCTCGAAAGGGAACTGGGCGGGACCGAAGAGCCCGCAGGGGGGGAGCCCGAGCCAGCCACGCCGGCGGCGCCCGCAGCCGCCCCGGCCCAGCGCAGGGGCAGGCGGCGCCACTAGATGGCCACCAACTCCGTCGTCCGTTTCTTGTTGCGGCGATTCACCCCGGGGGGTGTTAACGCTCCCCTGCCATCGTCGAATGCCCATCCCGCCCCGCCAATGACTGGACGATGAAAGAACTTTCGCCCGGAGACATCCTGCTCGGGAAGTACGAGATCAAGCGCGTGCTCGGCGCGGGGGGCATGGGCGCGGTCTACCACGCGCGCCAGATAGACCTCGGTCGCGACGTCGCGATCAAGGTGCCGCACCCCGAGGCGCTCCAAGTCCCGGGGTTCCTCCAGAGGTTCACGCGCGAGGCGAAGACCGTCGCCAAGCTCGTCCACGACAATGTCGTGCAGGTCTACGAGTACCACCACACCGACACCGACCTCTTCATCGTGATGGAGTTCGTGGAGGGGCGCGACCTGCAGGGTTTCGTGAAGAACCCGGACCCCGACCTGAAGGTCAAGGACGTCGCCGACATCCTGCGCATGGCGTGCGAGGGGCTCGCTGCGGCGCACGACCTCGGCATCGTCCACCGGGACATCAAGCCGCAGAACATCATGATCGGCAAGGGCAGCCGCGGGCGCTGGCGCGTGAAGATCATGGACTTCGGCATCGCGCACGTGGACGAAAACTCCCAGATGACGGGGGTGCAGCAGCTCACGATCACAGGGCAGGCGATCGGCACGCCGAGCTACATGGCACCCGAGCAGGTTCGCGGCGCGCACGTCTCCCACCTGACGGACATCTACTCGTTCGGGTGCGTGATGTTCTACGTGTTCTCCCGCAGGACGCCTTTCATCGGCACGGGATACACGATCGCAGCGGCCCACCTGAGCGAAATGCCCCCGTCCGTGCGGTCATTCCTCTCGAACGTGCCGGTGGGCTACGACCGGCTGGTGAACAATTGCATGGCGAAGGACCCCGCAGCCCGCCCGCAGGATGCGCACGAGCTTGGCCAGATGATCGTCGAGGCGCTGCAGCCGATCGCGGACATGCCGATGTCGGAGATCTGGGGCCAGCTTGGACGGGGTCCCTCGATGAACGACACCCCGTCCCCGCAACCCTCGGCGGTGACGGAACTGGCCGCCGGTCGAGGCGCACCGAAGGGTGGCACCGAGGCGCTCCCCGCCGGGAGGATCTCCGATGATGCGCTGATCCCCAGCCCCGGGGGCGGTGCCGCGAACGACGTCACCATGCCTGTGGATGCGGCGAAGGTGATCGCTCAGTCGCGCGGCAACACGGCGGAGTTGGAGAAGACCGCGATGCCCACTACGGGTCCTGCGGCCCACTCTGCCACGCAGCAGGCCGCTCCCCGTGCGGTCTCGCAGCCCGTCCCCACGCCGGCTCCTGCACCGGCCGCCGCCCCACAGAAGTCCTCCAGTGCGGGCCTTCTCGTCGTGGGCGCCATTGCGGCCATCGTCATCGGCGTTGGTGGGGTGATGTACCTGGGCATGAAGGACAAGCCCTCCGACTCGAGCGGCGGTACCGTGGTCCCGACACCGACCGCCGCCGCGACGGAGGTCGAATCCACCCCCGCAGCAACCCCGGCCGCCACGCCGGCCACGGCAACCCCAAGGCCGGAGCCGACGCCGACCCCGCGACCGACTGCGGTGCCAACGGCAACCCCGGATCCGCGCGTCGGTGCGCTTGAGTCCGTCCGGCAGTTGTTCAGCGCGGCGGACACGCTCCAGAAGTACCACCTTGCGTGGCAGGCGGCAACCGACCGCCGGTTCGCCGGGGACGACGACTTCGAAAAGCTTGCGGCGGAGATCGCGCGCAGCCTCGCGACGAACCCCGAGATGGCTGCCATCCCGCAAGGTGTCTTCTCCATGGGCCGCAACAACAGCAACCCGGACGAGGGACCCGTCGGCACGGTCAACCTGCGCGCATACCTGATCGGGCGGTACGAGGTCACGGCGCTCGAGTTTGCGACATTCCTGAACGAGGGGCTCCAGCGGGCGGAGGCGGATGCTCTGTTCAAACCGAAGCAGGGCCTGAACGTTTTCATGGACTCGCGGACGAGTAAGTTTGCTCCAGTCGCAGGGAAGGAACTCCATCCGGCCAACGGGGTCACGCACGACGCGGCGGTGCGCTATGCGGAGTGGCTTTCCACCGTGAGCGGATCGCGCTACCGCCTGCCGACGGAGGCCGAGTGGGAACGCGCCGCACGCGGGCGCAACAACCGTGTCTACCCTTGGGGGGACAGTCCACCCGACGCACAGAAGGCGCGGTTCAACGACGCCTCGGGCACCGTCCCAGTCACCGACCTGGCCGGCGGCAAGACCGACGCCGGCGACCTGTTCCACATGGCCGGCAACGTCGCCGAGTGGTGCGCGGACTGGTACGACGACAAGACCTACACGACAGACCCGCGCGACAATCCGTCGGGACCGAGGTCCAAGCCCTCCTCCGGCATCGCGCGCCGCGTCGTCCGCGGCGGGAGCTTCGAGTCCACGAAGGACGACGAGATCACGGCAACGCGCCGCGGCCGCGAGGTGCCCGACAAGTCTCGCGCGGACATCGGTTTCAGGCTGGTGCGGGAAAACTAATGCCGCGGTAGCCGGAGGTCAGGGGCCGGGGGTTGGCTGGGCGTGCGTGGGTGGATTGCTACCGACCCATGAGCCGTGCGCGCGCACGCGCATGATGTCATCCAGGTCACGGAAGCGGTCGTGGATGCGCCTCACATTGAGGCCCGCGATGAAGATGGCGATCGAGATCCCCGTCGCGAACGGGGGCTGCATCGAGCACACGAACAACGCGAGGTAGACCAGCGCGCCCTTGGCGAGGGCGTTGCCTCCGAGGTGAAGCGCGCGGCCCACACTACGGGGCGAGTGCTCCCTGCGAAGGGTCAGGTCCTGCACCAGGTCCGCCAGCAGGTCATGCGCCAGGAAGAGCCAACCTGCAAGGCACGCGAAAGGCATTGCGAGGACGCCGACCGCCAGCGCAAACGTGCCGATTTGTTCCTGCTTGAGTGTCGCCCAGACGAGGACGGGGAATGCGATGAGTTGTGGCAGGAGCAGCACTGCGGTCGGGCGCAGGAGCGCCGTTCGGGCCCGATGGCTCCAGGACGGTGAGCCCGGCTGCCGCATGCCGGAAAGTGAGTCCGACAACCGACTGAGCACACCCAGGGTGCCGAGGGGGAGGATCACAAAAGGCAGGTGAAGGACGACACCCAAGGCTACGAACGCCTGCATCGGCGCCGAAGGCCAGTCGCCACGCCAACCCATCAGACTCCACGCCGTAGCACCCGCCGCGATCATGGCGTTGCCCGTCGCGACGAACGCGTTCACGCCGCCTGGTGCGCGCACGCGGGCGCCGGCCCCTGATCCCTGACCTCCGGACCCCGTCTACGCCTCGTCCAGAATCTCTATCCCCGGCAGCTTCTTGCCTTCCAGGAACTCCATGCTGGCGCCGCCGCCTGTCGAGACGTGAGTCATGCGCTTCTCGAGGCCGAACTGCTTCACCGCCGCTGCGCTGTCCCCACCACCGACAATGCTGATGGCGCCGCTGGCC
>CAZUCD010000099.1:0-13996 GCA_964618855.1 uncultured Candidatus Sumerlaeota bacterium | reverse complement strand
CCCCCGCATCCTCCCCAACCGTCAGCACCATCGGCCCGTCCTCGGTCACGGCAACCGTGTGCTCGAAGTGTGCCGAAAGGGAGCCGTCCGCCGTCACAACGGTCCAACCATCCTTCAGCTCCCGGGTCTTGCCGGTGCCGATGTTGACCATCGGCTCGATCGCAATCACCAGTCCGGGCTGGATCCGGCGCCCTCGCTCCCGCCCGGTGTTCAGGACCTTCGGCTCCTCGTGCGGGTGGCGACCGATGCCATGGCCCGTGTAGTCCTCCGCCGCGTGGTAGCCATGGGCGGAGAACACCGCCTCCACGGCGGCTCCGATGTCCCCGATGCGGTTGCCGGCCCGCGCCTGCGCGATTCCGGCATGGAGGGATTCCTCCGTCACGCGCAGGAGTCGTTCCGCCGCGGGGGAGATGGCGCCCACGCCCACCGTCCATGCCATGTCCGAGTAGAAGCCGTCGAGGGCGAGGCCGCAGTCGATCGAGACGATGTCCCCGGCGGCGAACTTCCGGGAGTTCGGGATGCCGTGGACGATCGCCTCGTTCACGGAGATGCACAGGGTGTTGGGGAACCCGTAGAGCCTGAGGAATGCGGGGCGCGCGCCGGCCTGCTTGATGCGCGAGTACGCGAGCTTGTCCAGTTCGAGGCCCGTCATGCCCTCGACGCAGGCGCCGGTGACTTCCTTCATGACCCGGTGCAGGAGGATCCCCGCGCGGCGCATGCGGGCGATCTCCTCGGGACTCTTCAGGTAGAGGGGCTTGCTCTCGGTGTGTCCCATCACGGCGCGCCCCCCGCCTCCGGCTCGCCCGCGGTGGCGGACAGGCCGATGGCCTGCAGGATGCGCTCGTACACGGTTTCCGTGCGGCCGGTCCCGTCGAGGACGCTCAGCCATCCGCGGGTGCGGTAGGCCTCGAGGACGGGACGGGAAATGCTCTCGTACACGCGTAGCCTTTCGGTCACGGTTTCCGTGGTGTCGTCGGGGCGCTGGATGAGGGCGCTGCCGCACTGGTCGCAGATGCCCTCCCGCGCGGGCGCGGCGAAGTGCACGTTGTAGGTCGCCTTGCACTTGGAGCAGAGCCGGCGCCCGGAGATGCGCGCGATCAGGCGGGTCGGGTCCACGTCCAGGTTAACGACCTTCGGCTGCGTGAGGTGGTACTCCTCGCAGAGGCGGTCGAACTGCTCCACCTGCACGAGGGTGCGTGGGTATCCGTCGAACAGGAAGCTGTCGGTCTCGTTGCGGAACATGCCGATGAGGTCGGCGAGTATCTCCGTGACGAGCACGTCCGGGACGAGTTCGCCGCGCTCCATGATCGCCTGGGCTTCCTTGCCGTGGCGTGTGCGCTGGGCGACGGCGTTGCGCAGGGCGTCGCCTGTGGACAGGTGGGTGAATCCGAGCCTGTCAACCAGCAGCTTGGACTGGGTGCCCTTGCCGGAGCCCGGGGGTCCGAAGATGATGACGTTCATGGATGCGTCGTCGGCCGGGCTGGGCGCTCGGTCCGCCGGTCACCGGGGGGACCAGCGGCGCGCTGCGCCGCCGGCGCTCTGGTGCCGCAGCCTGAAGCCCTCGTAGTGCCGCATCAGGAGCTGGCTCTCGATCTGCTTCATCGTGTCCAGGATCACGCCGACGACGATGATCAGGCCGGTGCCGCCCGTCAGTTCCGCCATGCCGAACGGGACGCTGAAGGCGATGGTCAGGACCTGCGGGACGAGTGCGATCGTCACGAGGAAGAGCGCGCCCACGAGCGTGATGCGCGTGAGGACCTGGTCGATGTAGTCGGCCGTCTGCTTGCCCGGGCGGTAGCCGGGGATGTACGCGCCGACCTTCTTCAGGTTCTCCGCGATCTCCGACGGGTTGAACACGATCGCCGTGTAGAAGAAGGCGAAGAAGATCGTCAGGATGATGTAAAGGAACGTGTGGAGGTTGACGACCTTGAGGAGCTGGTAGATCGAGCCCTTGTCGATCTCCAGGAAGTTGTAGAGGTTGTGGGAGGACTGCGTGGCGAACCACTCGCCGAGACCGCCGCCTGCCTCGTTCGATCCGACCCACGACAGGAGCGTCGCCGGAAACGCGAGGATGGCGCTTGCGAAGATGACGGGCATGACGCTCGCGGTGTTGACCTTGAGCGGCAGGAAGTTGGTCTGGCCCTGCTGGACGCGGCGGCCGACGACGCGCTTGGCATGCTGGATCGGGATCTTGCGCGCGCCTTCCTGCACGTAGATGATCGAGACCGTGGCGACGACCATGAGGAACGCGACGAGCGGGAGCCAGATCGCGGGCATGCTGCCCAGCTTGACGGCGTTGAACCCGAGGAGGACGTCGGCCAGGTAGCGGCTCATGATGCCGGCGGCGATCAGCATCGAGACACCGTTGCCGATGCCCTTGTCCGTGATGCGCTCGCCCACCCACATCAGGATCGTGCAGCCAGTCGTCATGGCGATCACCGTGACGAACAGGAAGAGGGCGCGGTGGTCCGCCATGAAGGAGACGACGAAGTCCTTCTGCAGCAGGAAGACGCCGATGCCGATGGACTGGAAGGCCGCGAGCGCGGTCGCGGCGTAGCGGGTGAGCTGGTTGATCTTGCGGCGCCCCGCCTCGCCCTCCTTGGACATGCGCTCCAGGTTGGGGATGACGACGGCCAGGATCTGGAAGATGATCGATGCGGAGATGTATGGCATGACGCCGAGCGCCATGACGGTCATCTGGCTGAAGGCGCCCCCCGTGAACATGTCCACGAACCCGAAGGCTCCGCCGGAGCCCATCTGGGTGAAGAACTCCTCGAGCTTCTTCGAGTCGATGAACGGCGCCGGGATGTGCGCCCCGATGCGGTAGAACGCAATCATCGCGAGCGTGAAGACGATCTTCTTCTGCAGCTCGGGGACGTTCCAGATGTTCTTGAAGGTTTGGAGCATGGAGGCCTGGGGTCCTGGGGGCTGGGTCCTGGTTCGCGGGGGCCATGCTGCGCCGCCGGCGGGTTGTCCCGATGCAGAAGAACCTGACTCCGGTTCGGGTTTGTGTGTCCTACGCAGGTCCCGTTCCCAAAAAAACAGGGCATCGCCCCCGTCCCTTCCGGGCGGGGGCGATGCCCGGGTTGATTACTTTTCCGACTTTGCTGCCTGGACCTGCTGGCAGGATCCGCCGGCGTTGGTGATCTTCTCGAGCGCGGATGCGCTGAAGGCGTCGACGGTGACGTGGAGGGCCTTCTTGATCTCGCCATTGCCAAGGAGCTTGATCTTGGCGCGGCTGCGCACGACGCGGCGGTCGCGGAGCGTTTCCGGCGTGATCTTGGCGCCCGCCTCGAAGAACTTCTCGAGGGTGGAGACGTTGACGACCTCGTACTCGGTGCGGAAGGGGTTGGTGAAGCCGCCCTTCGGGAGACGCCGTGTGAGGGGCATCTGGCCGCCTTCGTACGGGGAGCCGTAGCCCTTGCCGCGTCCGGAGCGGGCCTGGCTGCCCTTGTGGCCGTAGCCTGAGGTCTTGCCGTGGCCGGAGCCCTCGCCGCGGCCGACGCGCTTGGGCTTCTGCTGGCGACCGGGGTCCTTGGGCAGGGTGTGGATCTTCATCAGGCGAGTTCCTCGACGTGGAGCAGATAGGCCACCTGGTTCACGATCCCGCGGATGGCGGGTGTGTCCTGCTTGGTGACGCGCTGGTTGACCTTGCGGAGGCCGAGCGCCGCGCATGCCGCGCGGTGCGGGGCCTTTTCGCTGATCAGGCTCTTCTTCAGGGTGATGCGGAGCTGCTTCATGATGGCTGTGTCCGTGTTGCGTGGTCGGGTGTGCCGGCGTGCGTCGGGGTTACTGCTGCGGCGCGGCGCCCCCCGGTGCATCCTCGTCCTCGTCGCCGCGTCCGCCCGCGGAGTATGTCCCACGGCGGGTGCGTTCCTCGCGGCGCGTCTGCTGGATCTCGGCCTTCATGTTGATGGCCTCCTGGCGCGCGTTGCGGTAGCGCTCGGCGTTCTTGCTGCCGAGGACGTCCTCGAGGGTGCGTCCGCGGCGGCGGGCGACGATCTCGGCGTTCTGCAGGCGGCGCAGGGCGTCGAAGGTCGCCTTGACGACGTTGATCTGGTTGGAGGAGCCGAGGCTCTTCGTCAGGACGTCGCGGACGCCGGCGAGTTCAAGCACGGCGCGGACCGCGGGGCCCGCGATGATGCCGGTGCCCTCGCTGGCCGGCTTGACGAGGACCCGCGCGGAGCCCCATTCGCCGATGATCTCGTAGGGGACCGTGCGGCCGACGAGGGGAACCCGGATGAGGTTCTTCTTGCCGGAGAGGTTCGCCTTGGAGATGGCGTCGGGGATCTCGTTGGCCTTGCCGAAGCCGACGCCGACGTGGCCGCGGCCGTCGCCAACGACGGCGAGTGCCGCGAAGCTGAACCGGCGCCCGCCCTTGACGACCTTCGCCACGCGGTTCATCGACACGAGGGTGTCGCGAAGCTCGAGGCGGGAGGCGTCGATCGGGCCGAGGTCCTCCGAGGGGATGTCCGCAAGGGACGCGTCCTCGGTGGCGGCCATGGAGCCGCCGTCGTCCTGGTATTCCTGTTCTTCGTGCTCAGTCACGGTGTGCTGTGTCCTTTCCGTCGATGCCGGCTTGCCGGTGGTCTCAGAACTCGACGCCCGACTCGCGGATGCCCTCTGCGAGGGCCTTCACGATGCCGTGGTACTTGTGGCCGCCGCGGTCGAAGACGATCTGGCCGATGCCCTTGGCCTTCATCTCCGAGCCGACGCGCTTTCCGAACTCCGAGGCGGACTTCACGTTGGCGAAGTGGCCGCCCTTGGTGCCCGTGTCGGAGGTGGAGGCGCTGTAGAGCGTCACCGAGCCGCCGTCGCGGGAGTCGTCGATGGCCTGGACGTACAGGTGGCGGAGCGACTTGCGGATGTGGACGCGCGGGCGCTCGCCGGTGCCGGCGATCTTGTTGCGCAGGCGGAGGTGCCGGCGCTTGAGGCGATCGTGGGCGGTCTTGACTCTCATGGAACTGCTTCCTTGCTGGCTGGTGGTCGGGATGCGGTCGATGTCCGGCCTGGGTTACTTCGTGGACTTCTTGCCTTCCTTGATCACGACGCGTTCGCCGAGGTAGCGGACGCCCTTGCCGCCGTACGGCTCGGGCGGGCGGAGGGAGCGGATGTTGGCCGCGACCTGCCCGACGAGCTGCTTGTCGGCACCGGAGATGAGTATCTGGGTCGGCTTCGGGGTCGAGACCGCGATGCCTTCCGGTACGGGGAACTCGACCTGGTGGGAGAAGCCGAGGTTGAGGAGGAGCTTCTTGCCGCCCTCGGCGTTCGCCTTGTAGCCGATGCCCTGGATTTCGAGTTCCTTGGTGAAGCCTTCCTTCACGCCCTTGACCATGTTGCTGATCAGGCGCTGGTAGAGGCCGTGGTATGCCTTGGAGCGGCGGGAGTCGTCGAAGCGCGCGACGGTGACCTTGCCGGCGTCGATCTTGACGTCCACGTGCCCCTTGGTGTCGAGCGTCAGGGTGCCCTTGGGGCCCTTGACGGTGACGCTGTGGGCGGCGGCCTTGACCTCGACGCCGGAGGGGACCGCTACGGGATATTTGCCGATTCTGCTCATGGGTGTGTCCTGTGGTTCTGGTTCGCTTCCGGGTGTTGGCGTCTTAGTAGACGGTGCAGAGGACTTCGCCGCCGACGTTCTTCTGGCGCGCCTCGCGGCCCGTCATGATCCCCTGGCTCGTGGTCAGGATGGTGATGCCGAGGCCTCCCATGACGCGGGGAACCTCCCCGGACTTCATGTAGCGGCGCAGGCCGGGCTTGCTGACCCGGTCGAGCCCGCCGATGACGCGTTCCTTGTTCGGTCCGTACTTGAGGAAGATGCGGATGACGCCCTGCTTGTTGGTCCGCATGACCTTGTAGTACTTGACGAAGCCCTCGTCCTTGAGGATGCGGGCAATGGCCACCTTCACGCGCGAGGCCGGCACGTCCACGTGGTCCTGGAAGGCGCGGTTCGCGTTGCGAATGCGGGTCAGCATGTCTGCGATCGGGTCAGTCATGGTGTGCTCTCTGCGGTTTGCCTTTGCGCACGCCCATCGCGGGGGGCGGCGGCGCGTGTGGAGGTCGGGGTGCCCGGGTTGTGCAGTCCGGTCTTGCGGTTCCGGCGGGCGGGTTTCACCAGGAGGACTTGGTGACGCCCGGGATCTGGCCGTCGTTGGCGAGCTTGCGCAGGCAGCAACGGCACATGTTGAACTTGCGGATGAACGCGCGCGAGCGCCCGCACAGGGGGCAGCGGTTGTACTTGCGCGACGAGAACTTCGGCGTGCGCTTTGCCTTTACGCGAAGACAGAGTCTGGCCACTGGGCTGCTCCTTCTGTGGGTCGGGTCAGTTGCGGAACGGCATGCCGAAGAGGCGAAGGAGTTCCTTGGCCTCGGCGTCGGTCTTTGCCGTCGTGACGGTCGTGATGTTCATGCCCCGGGTTGCGGAGATCATGCTGTAGTCGAGCTCGATGAAGATCGAGTGCTCCTTGATGCCGAGCGAGTGGTTGCCGCGGCCGTCGAAGGCGCGCCCGGGCAGGCCGCGGAAGTCGCGGATGCGGGGGAGCGAGATGTTCACCAGGCGGTCCAGGAACTCGTACATCCGGGCGCCGCGCAGCGTGACGTAGCAGCCGACCGGCATGCCCTGGCGGATCTTGAACTGGGCGACGGAGACCTTCGACCGCGTCGTGCGCGGCTTCTGGCCCGTGATGTAGGAGAGTTCCTTCTCCGCGGCGTCGAGTTCCTTGATGTCGCGCGACGCCTCTCCGACGCCCATGTTGACGACGATCTTCTCGATGCGCGGGATCTGCATCACGTTCTTGTAGCCGAACTTCTTCATCATCGCCGGCTTGATGTCCTGCTCGTACTTGAGCTTCAGGCGCGGGACGTAGTTCTCCGTGCTCGGGAGCGGGGCTTCCGAGTAGCGAACAGTGGGGGCTGTGCTCTTTGCTGACATGGTGCTTCGGTCTTCTTTCCTTGTGTGACGAGGTATCGTTCCCCGGCAGGGCCCGTCAGGCCTTGTCGAGCACGGTTCCCGTCTTCTTGGTCTTTGCGACGCGGACCTTGCGGCCCCCCTCTGTCTTGTATCCGACGCGCGTGGGCTTGTTGGTGGCGGTGTCCACGAGCGCGACGCGGGACATCGGGATGGCGGCGGGGAACTGCGTCTTGCCGCCCTCGACCTGTCCCGCCTTGTTCTTGAACTGGCGCATGTGGCGCGTGACGAGGTTGTAGCCCTCGACGACGACCATGCGTGAGTCGGGGATGACCTCGGTCACGGTGCCGCGGAAGCCGGGCTCGCCCTTCTTGGCGCTGCCCTCCCCGGTGATGACCTCGACGAGGTCGCCCTTGCGGATCTTGGTAGCCATGTTCAGATGACCTCGGGCGCGAGGGAGATGATCTTCATGTACTTCTTCGCGCGGAGTTCGCGGCCGACGGCGCCGAAGATGCGGGTGCCGACGGGTTCGCGGTCCTTGTTGATGATGACGGCGGCGTTGTCGTCGAAGCGTATGAAGCTGCCGTCGGGGCGGCCGACTTCCTTGCGGGTGCGGACGATGACGGCGCGGACGACGGTGCCCTTCTTGACCTGGCCCTGGGGGTCTGCGTCGCGGACGGAGGCGACGATGATGTCGCCGATGCTCGCGTAGCGGCGGCGGGTGCCGCCAAGGACCTTGAAGCAGCGGATCGTCTTGGCGCCGGAGTTGTCGGCGACCTGGAGGACGGTGTATTCCTGGATCATGGCTGGTTGTTCCTCGCTCTTTCTGTTGCCGTTCGGGCCGGGTTGGCTACTTGGCCCGCTCGATGATGCGGACGAGGCGCCAGCGCTTGCTCTTGCTGAGCGGACGGGTGCACTCGGCGATCTCGACGGTGTCCCCTTCCTTGGCCTCGCTGCGCCCGTCGTGGGCGTAGTACTTCTTGGTGCGCTTGATGTACTTCTTGTAGAGCGGGTGCTTCACGAGGCGGTCGAAGGAGACGACGATGGTCTTCTCCATCTTGGCGCTGGTGACCTTGCCGACGCGCGTCTTGGCGCTCTTGCGGCCCGCGGGGGTGGTGGCGGTGGCCATGTTCAGGACTTCTCCTTCTTGGCTGCTTCGCGGCGGCGCTGGCCGAGGACGGTCATGAGCCGCGCGTACTCGCGCCGCTTGGCGCGGATGTGGTGCGACTGCACGAGTTCCTTGGTCGCGGACTTGATGCGCATCTGGAAGAGGTCGCGGAGGATCTCCGCGGCCCGCAGGCGCAGCTCCTCGTCCGTGAGGGAGCGCAACTTCTTGGCGTCTAGGACGGTGGACATGGTTCCTGGTTACTCCGCGGCCTGGGCTGTGGCCGCGCCGGGGGCGGCCGCAAGGACGGCGTCCTCGCGGACGACGAACTTGCACTTGATGCTGAGCTTGTGGATGGCGCGCTCCATGGCTTCCTTGGCGAGGTCGAAGGGGACGCCCTCGAGCTCGAACATGATCCGGCCGGGGCGCACGACGGCGACCCAGTGCTCCGGGTTGCCCTTGCCGGAACCCATGCGCGTTTCGAGGGGCTTAACCGTGAGGGGCTTGTCCGGGAAGATGTTGATCCAGAGCTTGCCGCCGCGCTTGACGTGGCGCTGGATGGCGATGCGCGCGGCCTCGATCTCCCGGTTGGAGACCCAGCCGACCTCCATCGCGCGGATCCCGAAGGTTCCGAACGTGAAGTCGCTGCCGCGGTAGGCCTTTCCGCGCCTCTTTCCCTTCTGCTGCTTGCGGTGCTTGACGCGTTTCGGTGATAGCATGGTCGTTGGGGCGGAGCGGGGGTCGCCTGGCGTCCTGATGCCGGGCGGGGGTTCCCTTTAGGCCTTCTTCTCCTTGTTGAAGATCTCGCCGCGGAAGATGTGGACCTTGACGCCGATCTGGCCGTACTTGGTCTTCGCCTCGGCGAGGCCGTAGTCGATGTCCGCGCGCAGTGTGTGGAGGGGTACGCGGCCTTCGCGGTACCACTCCGTGCGGGACATTTCGGCGCCGCCAAGGCGGCCGGCGCACATGATCTTGATGCCGAGGCAGCCGGCCTTCATGCAGCTCTGGACGGTCTTCTTCATGGCGCGGCGGAAGCTGATGCGGCGCTCGAGCTGGCCGGCGACGTTCTCGGCGACGAGCTGGGCCACGGTGTCCGGGCGCTTGATTTCCTCGATGTTGATGATGATCTGCTTGGAGGTCATCGCCTCGAGCTGGCGGCGGAGGTCCTCGATCTCGGCGCCCTTCTTGCCAATCACGATGCCGGGGCGGGCCGTGTGGATGGTGATCTTGAGGCGCTTGGAGTCGCGCTCCATCTCCACCTTGGCGACGCCGGCCTTCACAAACCGGTTCTTGATGTACCGGCGGATGCGGATGTCCTCGTGGAGCATCGCATCGTAGCCCTTTGGCGTGAACCAACGGGACTGCCAGTCCTTGATGTAGCCGAGGCGCAGACCGGTCGGATGGGATTTCTGGCCCACGTGTGTCTCCTTAGTTCTCGGTGAGGCGGATGTGGAGGTGGCTGCGGCGCTTGCGGATGGGTACTGCGCGGCCACGGGGTGCGTAGCTGCGGCGGTACTCGATGCGCCCGGTTTCGACGGCGACCTCGCCGACGACAAGGGAGAGCGGGTCGGGGATCGTGCGCTGGGCGTTGGCCATGGCGCTGCGGATCGCCTTCTCCACGACGGGCTGCCCGGAGGGCTTGTGCGTGTGGCGGAGGATTTCGAGTGCGTGGCCGACGGTCTTGCCGCGGACAAGATCGGCGACGATCTTGACCTTGCGCGGCGCGACGATCGAGTTGCGCACGGTGCAGCTCGCCACGATGGGGCGGCCGTCGTTTGTGGTGTCCTGCGAGTATCGCTTGGCCATTTCCTGTGATCCTCTCACTTCTTGACGGCCTTGGCCGTCTTGCCGCCGTGCGCGCGGAACGTGCGCGTCGGCGCGAATTCGCCGAGCTTGTGCCCGACCATGTTCTCGGTGATGAACACGGGGACGAAGCCCTTGCCGTTGTGGACCGCGAGCGTGTGCCCGAGCATGTCGGGGGTGACCATGGAGCGGCGCGACCAGGTCTTGATCACGCGCTTTTCGTTGGACGCGTTCAGCTTCTCCACCTTCTCGGCGAGGTGGCCGTCAACGAACGGGCCTTTCTTCAGTGAGCGAGCCATGTGGGTTCGTGGTCCTCTTTACTTGGTCCGGCGCTTGATGATGAAGCGGGTGGTGGGCTTGCGGGGGTCGCGCGTCTTGCCGCCCTTGGAGAGCTTGCCCCAGGGGGAGCAGGAGTGGCGCCCACCGGCGGTCTTGCCCTGTCCGCCGCCGTGGGGGTGGTCGATCGGGTTCATCGAGGTGCCGCGGTTGTGTGGGCGCTTGCCGAGCCAGCGCGAGCGGCCCGCCTTGCCGATGACGACGTTGGCGTGGTCGGCGTTGCCGACTTCGCCGATCGTCGCGCGGCACGTCACGCGCACCAGGCGCATTTCCCCGGAGGGAAGGCGCAGGGTGGCGTAGTCGCCCTCGCGGGCGAGGAGCGTGACGCCCAGGCCGGCGCTGCGCGCGAGCTGGCCGCCGCGGCCGGGGTACAGCTCCACGTTGTGGACGACCGTGCCGACAGGGATCGCCGACAGCGGGAGCGTGTTGCCGAGGCGCACGTCGGCGTCGGGGCCGCTCATGATCGTCTGGCCGACATGCAGGCCCTTGGGGGCGATGATGTAGCGCTTCTCCCCGTCGGCGTAGTTGATGAGCGCGATGTTGGCCGTGCGGTTGGGGTCGTACTCGATCGTGGCGACCTTGCCCGGGATTCCGTCCTTGTCGCGGCGGAAGTCGATGATGCGGTAGAACTTCTTGTGGCCTGCCTCGCGGAAGCGGGAGGTGATGCGGCCGTGGTTGTTGTGGCCGGCATTCTCCTTCTTGCGGGCAATGAGGGCCTTGCAGGGCTTGTCCGTGGTGAT
This sequence comes from uncultured Candidatus Sumerlaeota bacterium, assembly GCA_964618855.1. Lineage (GTDB taxonomy): Bacteria > Sumerlaeota > Sumerlaeia > SLMS01 > JANRJK01 > CAZUCD01. The sequence goes on along the minus strand of CAZUCD010000099.1, from coordinate 3,108 downwards.
CTCGGAGAAGTCCAGGACCGTCATGGTGCGGCGGGCCTTGGTGTAGGGGCGGAATTTCTTTACGGGCATGGTTGGTTTAGGGTCGCGGGGACCGCTTCATCCTTTCTCAGGAGAACTCGATCTTCTGCCCGGCGGCGAGCTTGACGATCGCCTGCTTCGACTCCGGGCGGCGACCGACGCGGGCGAACCCGAACCGGCCAGACTTTCCCTCGCGGCGGATCGTGTTGACCGACGCGACCTTGACGTTGAACGCCTGCTCGACGGCGGTGCGGATCTCGCGCTTGTTGGCGTCGGGGAGCACCTCGAAGATGTACTGCGGCTCGGCCATGGCCTGCAGGGCGTAGGCGCGTTCCGTCAGGACGGGGCGGACGAGGACCTTGTAGGGTGAGCGTGACATGGGTCGTGCTTACTCCTTCTCCGGGGAGAGGCTGGCGCCGAGGTCGTCGGCGGCCTCCGCCGTGAGGATGACCGTGTCGGCCAGGAGCAGGTCGTTGACGGAGATGGCGTTGGAGACGGCCGCCTCCACCCCGACGACGTTGCGCGTGGCGAGCACGAGGTTTTCGTTCACGCCCTTTGTGACCACCAGGACGCGTCCCTTGCCGCCGAGCTTGTCGAGCGTGGCGAGGACTGTCTTGGTGTTGGGCTTGGCGAAGTCGAGGGAATCGACGACGACGAGGTTGCCCTCGGCGACGCGGGCGGAAAGGACGGCGCGGAGGGCCGCGCGGCGCTTGCGCCGGTTGATCTTCTCCCGGTAGTCGCGCGGCAGGGGCCCGAAGATGATCGCGCCGTGCCGGAACTGCGGGGAGCGGATCGAGCCCTGGCGGGCGTTGCCGGTGTGCTTCTGGGCGTAGGGCTTCTTGCCGCCGCCGGAGACGTGTGCGCGCGTCTTCGTCGAGTGCGTGCCCTGGCGCTGGTTCTGGTTGTAGGCGTTGAGGACCTCGCGCACGAGCACCTGGTTCTGCGGTGCCTCGTAGACGTCCGCGGCGAGCGCGAACTGCCCCTTTGCGGATCCGTCGATGCCCTTGATGGAAACTGTGGCCATGTTGAGTGTCAGCCCTTCCTGCCGCTGGTCTTGCGGATCATCACATACCCGGTGTTGGTGCCGGGGATGGAGCCGCGGACCATGAGCAGATTGCGCTCGGCATCGGTCTTGACGATGACGAGGTTCTTGATCGTGACCCGGGTGTCGCCCATGTGCCCGGCGAGCTTGCGGCCGGGGAACGTGCGGGACGGGGCGGATGAGCCGCCGTTGGAGCCGGGGCGATTGTGGTACATCGAGCCGTGCGACTCGGGGCCGGGCTTGAGCTTGTGGCGCTTGCGGCCGCTGGCGAAGCCGCGGCCCTTGCTCGTCCCCGTCACGTCGACGTGGTCGCCCGCCTTGAAGACTTCAACGTTGAGGGTCTGCCCGACCTCGTAGGTCTGGGTGTCCTCTCCGCGGAACTCGCGGATGAAGCGCTTGGGGGAGACCCCAGCCTTCTTGAACTGACCGAGTGCCGGCTTGGTGGCAAGGCGCTCCGGCCGGTCGTCGAAACCGAGCTGGATGGCTGCGTAGCCGTCGCGGTCTTTCACGCGCTTTTCGATCACGGGGCAGGGGCCTGCCTGGATCAACGTCACGGGGATGAGTGTCCCCTTGTCGTCGAAGACCTGCCCCATTCCGATTTTCTTGCCAAGGAGTCCGATGGCCATTTCGACCTGAAACCTCTGAATTCTTCTGCCCTGCGCAGGCATGCTGCGGTGTTTGTTGCCGTGCGATGCCCGCCGGAGGGCGGTTCCCCGCGTAAACCGCGCGTGGGCGCGGCGCGGGAGTCATGCAGCCGCGATCAACTCGTCAGCTTGATCTCCACGTGGACGCCCGCGGGGAGGTCCAGGCTCTGGAGCTCGTCGAGCGTCTTCGGGGTCGGATCGATGAGATCGACCAGTCGCTTGTGCGAGCGCATCTCGAACTGCTCGCGCGATTTCTTGTCGCCGTGCGGGGAGCGCTGCACTGTGTAGCGCTGGATCCGCGTCGGAAGGGGGATCGGCCCCGCGATCGTCGCGCCAGTGGAGCGCGCCGTCTCGACGATGGACTGCACCGACGAGTCGAGCAGTCTCTGGTCGAAGGAGCGGAGGTTGATCCGGATGATCTGACTGGCCATGCTGTTGCTGCCTTCTGTGGTGTGGCGCGTCGAAAGTGACGGGGCGGGAGGCGCCTTGCGGCCCCGCCCGCCCCGTGGGTTTGCGTCTTAGGAGATGACCTCGGCGACGACGCCGGAGGCGATGGTGCGGCCGCCCTCGCGGACGGCGAAGCGAAGTTCCTTCTCGAGCGCGATCGGGGAGACGAGCTCCGCCTCGATCTGCACGTTGTCGCCCGGCATGACCATTTCCACGCCGTCGGGGAGCTTGATCTCGCCCGTCACGTCCGTCGTGCGGAAGTAGAACTGCGGACGGTAGCCCTTGAAGAACGGCTTGTGGCGCCCGCCCTCTTCCTTCGAGAGCACGTAGATCGAGGCCTTGAACTTCTTGTGGGGCTTCACGGAGCCGGTCTGGGCGATGACCATGCCGCGCTCGATCGTTTCCTTTTCCACGCCGCGCAGGAGGAGGCCGACGTTGTCGCCCGCGGTCGCCTCGTCGAGCAGCTTGCGGAACATTTCGATGTCCGTGACCGTCGTCTTGCGCGTGTCGCCCAGGCCGACGATCTCGACTTCCTGCATCTTCTTGAGCTTTCCGCGCTCGACACGGCCCGTGGCGACGGTGCCGCGGCCGGAGATGGCCACGACGCCTTCCACCGGCATGAGGAACGGCTTGTCCGCATCGCGGACCGGAAGGGGGATGAACGAGTCGACGGCATCCATCAGCTTGGCGATGGAGGGCGTGCCGTACTCGCCGGTGTCACCCTCGAGCGCCTTGGTGGCGGAGCCGCGGATGATCGGCGTGTCGTCGCCGGGGAAGCCGTACTTGCTCAGGAGCTCGCGGATTTCCATCTCGACCAGCTCGAGGAGGTCCGGGTCCGCGATGTCGCACTTGTTGAGGTAGACCAGGATGCTCGGGATGTTGACCTGGCGACCGAGCAGCACGTGCTCGCGCGTCTGCGGCATCGGGCCGTCCGCCGCCGACACCACCAGGATCGCG
>CAZUCD010000098.1:0-14119 GCA_964618855.1 uncultured Candidatus Sumerlaeota bacterium | reverse complement strand
TGGTAGGCGCGCCGGGACTCGAACCCGGGACCAACGGATTAAAAGTCCGCTGCTCTACCGACTGAGCTACGCGCCCACGTGGGGAGGGAGCCGCGGCTCAGGCGCGGCGCGGTCGGAAGAAGGCACGTCCCGGCGGGGTCAAGTCAAGCGTGGACGCGTCCTGATTGATGACGGCCGGGGCGTTTCGGGTTGCGGGCGCTGGAGATGTCCCCATCGTGGGGGCGATTCCCTCGCGGAGCTAAACCCCCACATGGCGGAAGAACTTGATCCCCTCGACGAGGCGGCGTTGGGCATCATGGTGGCCGAGTCGCTGGTCACCGCGGATCAGCTCAGGCGGGTGCGCGGCATGCTGCTGAAGGGCAAGTCGCTCCAGGAGGCGCTCTCGATCGTGCCAATCGTGGATCCGCTTCAGTTCATGCGCATCCAGCGGACTGTCTCGGGCGAGGACATAGCGCCTTCGACCTCCCTCATCCATGCCAGGGCCGTCCTGAAGGAGGCCACCCCGGCGCCAACGGAGAAGCCGAAGGTGCCGCTCGCCGGATTTGGCAAGCGCCAGGCCGACAACGCCCTCGACTTCGATTCGATCGACCTCGAAGGGAGCGGATTCGTTATTCAGCCGCTGCCCGTGGCCCCGGCGGACAGCACGGATGAAAATGTGCTCGCAGGTGCGAAGACCGAGGTGGTGGGGACCCCGAAAACTCCGGTTCCCGCCGGCGAGAGAAGGCGCATCGACCTGAACCAGACGCTCGAGGCGCCGGACTCGATGGAGTCGTTCCTGAACACGACGTCCACCGGGACGGTCTTCCCGCTGGAAGATCATGACGACATCCCGATGCTGAAGGCGCTGCACGCGCTGGTTTCGGAACTGGCAGGGATGGAGGGACTTGGCCTGGTGATCGACTGGACGGGCGGGGAGGACGGTGACGTGAGGTTCTTCCACAAGTCCGGGAAACTTGCGATGCACCGGTCGCTGGCCTCCGGGGACGCCGCGCGGTTCATCAACCGCCTCAAGATCATGGCGCGCATCGAGCCGTGGCGCCGGGATTCGCCGCGCGGTTCGTTCCTGATCACGGAGGGTGCGCGGCAGTACCGCCTGCTGCTGAAGGTGATGACCCGCTCGGACGACACGGAGACGGCGACGGTGTATCTCGTCTACGCCTGAGGTCTAGTTGGAGATGGCGTGGTCATCAGCCTGGTTCGCAGTGCCGTTGGCGCCGATGCTGCATATTGGGCGCTCCTGCATGGTGCCCTGGCGGTAGCTGCCGCCGCAGGGGCAGCGCGGCATGGAACGCGTGCCCATCTCCTTCAGTATGGCGTCCCAACTCACGTCGCGGACTTCAATGCCTCCGGACTTTGATCGGATGGCGGCTTTGGCGGAATGGATGCGCGCGAGGGTTTCGCGGCATGACCGGGCGCATGCGACAGCGTCACCCGAGGGCGCGGGGCCTCCGGCGGATTGGAGCGCCTGGGTGGATACGCCGGCGGCGTGCGCGGCATTCGAGGCGTGCGTGCGGGCGATGCCCAGGGTTCGCCTCCAGTCGCCACCACCACCTAGGAACAGGATGGCGACGAAGGCGACCACGGCGGCGATGACGATCCACTTGATCAGTCTCTTCATGGCGCGTGCGCCCCGCGGGCTAGATGCGGCGCGAGGCCATGCCGACCTCGGACGGGGTGAGCTGCGCGGTCGCGTCAACGCAGACGCGCGCCCCGAAGGGCAGCGCCGCCACGGCGACGACGGTGCGCGCCGGGGGAACGAAGAAGAAGTACTCGCGGGACACCTTGTCGACCTCTGCGTGATCGCGGAGGTCGATCAGGTACAGGCGCACGCTGAGGATGTTGGAGAGCTGCCCGCCGCACGCCTGCATGATGACGGTCAGGTATTGGAAGACGGTCTTGGCCTGAGTCGCGGCGTCGGGCGCGACGAGCCGGTTGGTCTTGGGATCGATGGGGAGCTGTCCCGAGATGTGGACCTCGTCCCCGAATTTGATGGCCTGTGCAAAGTGGCCGTAGGAGGACGGCGCGCCCTCGACGAAGATCGAGACTTTCTCTGGCATGGCGCTTGGGCTCCGCGTGTGGATGGGCCGATTAGGGGGCAGGCGTGCCGTGAGTCGCGAGGGGAAACGAATCACTGCCCCAGGGTTAGGGGGGTTCGCATTGCCACAAAGTGAAGCCGCCCCGGATTGCTCCGGGGCGGCTGTTTGCTGCGTTGGATGCGGCGAGTTGGATTACTCGTAGCAGTTGGTGGCTTCCGTCTCGTTGACGGGGCGCTTGAGCTGGTCGGAGTTCATGCTGACGGAGAAGCGCTGGTCGCCTGCGGCGTCCACCTTGACGGTGACGCGCCACTCGGCCTTGGCACCCGGGGCAAGGCTCGGGAGCGAGCCGAACGTGACGTTCTTTCCGGAGACGGAGCCGTCGGTGGCGCCGCTCGTGCCGGTGATCGTCATGTCCTCGACTCCCGCCTCGATCTTGATGTTCGTGCCGACGGCCGAACCCTGGTTCGTGGCGATGATGACGTAGGTGGTGGACTCGCCGACGCGGACCGGGTCGGTGACGTCGATCACCTCGAGGAGGATGGCGGGGATGCCCTGGACATCCGTCGGCTCGCTGTCGCGAACCTCGGGTGCGCAGGAGCCCTTGGCGCTGACCTGGACGAGGCCCTCGGCGATGCTGGTGCCATCGACGCGGAACTCAAGGGTGCGCGACTCGCCGGCCTTGAGCGTGCCGAGGTTCCAGTTCGCGGAGGAGCCGGAGCCGGAGCCGCCCTCGGTCGAGGAGACGTAGCGGAGCGTGGAGCCGAGGTCGGCGTTCACGCTGACAGCCGCGGCGTCGCAGTCGCCCGTGTTCTTGACCACGGCGGTGAAGACGCCCTGGTTGCCCATGTACCACTTGTTCGTGCCGGACAGGTCGATCGAGATCGCCGGGGCGCACACGCTCGTGGTGATCGAGGCGCACTCGACGGGCTCGGTGTTGTCGGACGAGACGCGGATGGAGGCGGTGTAGCTGCCACCGGCGGAGGGACGGACCGTGAAGGTCGCGTCGGCGCTGCCGCCGCCCGGGATGTTGCCGACGTTCTGGCTGGCGGAGCCGACGGGCTCGAGGCCCGCGGGCAGGTTGTTCGTGACGACGACGTTGCGCGCCTCGCCGCTGCCCGTGTTGCGGACGGTGACGGTGTAGCGGATTTCGTCGCAGGAGGTGACGCTGGTGTCGCCGCCGCAGTTGGCCTCGAGGACCGCCTTCTCGGCCTCGTACTCAAGGCAGAGGACGGGCGTGTACTCGACCCATGTGCAGCTCGCCACGTCGCCTGCGCCGGAGACGGCGCCGCGAACGGTGATCGTCTTCGACTCGCCCGGCCCGAGCGTGCCGAGCGACCAGTGGCCCGTGCGGCCGTCCATGCGGCCCTCGGGGGTGGAGCTCGCGAGCGCATACTCGCCGGCGAAGCGGTCACTGACCTCGACGCCCTCGAGGTAAAGGGTCTCGGTCAGGTTGGTGACCATAATCTGGTACTCGTAGTTCTCGCCGGGTGCGACGAGTTCCGGTACGAACTTCTCGACGAGGAGGGCGCTGGTCGCCTCCGTGCCGGTCGGAAGCGCCATGTGGGCGCCCTTCATGCCGGCGGGGACGGAGTGCAGGCGCGAGACGTAGCTCTTGCCGCCGCCCTCCAGGCGTGCGACGCGCGCCTCAAGGCTGTTGTGCGAATCGGTGGAGGTCAGGTCCGTGTGCGCGTGGCGCTTCCAGGCGCAACCTGTCATGGACGCGGTGGTGATTCCGGCTGCACTCAACACGAGGAGGGCACGCGAAAAGCTGCGAAGACTCATTCTTCAAGAACCTCTGGGTGAATTGGGGGAGGGTGAAGTCCCCGGGTAGATCCTACGGGACACGCGGCAGAAACGACTGAAGCGCGGACTTTGTGGATTGGCCATAATCCGGATCATCCGGCGGTCGCGCGTCGGGTGTGTTGCCCGACGCAGAATGCGTCGCATGACCTTGAGTTGTCGCGTTTGCCGAGTTTTTTTTCCCGATTTTGGCGCTTGGGGGTCAAGCGGCAAGGGAGCGCGGGGGACGAGCCGTGCTCGGGAATGCGTCCGGAAGTGCGATCAAATCGAGGGTGCGTCTGCCAATGGTGGCCAAGCAGCAAGTGCCAATCCACTCTCCCGGGACCCGTTCACGTCCCATCAGAGAGTATGCAAATCTTTACAAATCAACAAACAGGAATCTGCCGCCTCACAACTCTCACAAAAAGTTTGGAATTCGAGGGAAGCCGGGTGTGCGAAAATCTACATGCCCCGACCCACGGCGTCTCTTTCTTGGACTATGGGTCCTCTTTAGGTAAATCGTTTTCGCCACTGCTCAGTCTCCGCGTCGCTTCGGCCATCAGCGAGCGCATCGTCGGTGACAGACGACCTCGCGATGCGGCTTCCCGTGCACGCCGCGCAACGTCTTCCCAGTCCCCCGCCTCGGCCGCCGCGCGGGCGGGCAGGTCGTGCAGGCGGGCAACCTCGGGGAAGAGCGCCCTGCCCGTGTCACCGAGTCTCATGGCTGCATCAAGGCGCCCGGCCCGCAACAAGGCCGACGTGGCATAGAGGTACTCGTTGGGGCGCAGCAGTTCCCGGTACGCATCCGGCGGCTGGGGCCGGGGCCAGGCGATGACGGCTGCTGCTGGAAGTGCAAGCGCCGCGCGTCGGACAAGGTCCTTCCGCGCCGCAGGGGTCGCGGTCCAGAGGGCGGAAGCGCCTCCACCCGCGATGATACAGAGGATGCCCGTAAGTGGGAGCTTGTACCGACCTGCGACGAAGACGAGGATGATGGAGGCGGCGAAGGCGGCGGCGAAGATCAGGAGCGGGGCGTGCTGGCGCCGCTGGCTCCAAAGGACCGCAAGCCCCGCCCATCCGGCCGTGACGACCACGAGGGGTCCGAGCGTCCACTGGAGCGGCGCGACGTGCCGGCGGAGGAAGTAGTAGCTCGCGTTGTCCGCCGCATCCCACGAGGAAAACATGAGCAGGGTCTTTCGTGCGAGCCCCGCGAGGACGGCCGCGGGGTCCTCCGAGGCGGCCGCGTGGAGCTCCCGCTTCCACGCATCGCCGCGCTCCCCCGCCGGGAGCTTGTTGATTCGAGCGCGTGTTGCCTCGAAGTCGTCGGGGGTTGCGAACACGCCTGGCGCGCCGGGCACGTTGCCGATGTAGAAGTTCACCGGACCGTTCGTCGTGATTGCCCAGATTCCCCCAATGAGCCCGTTTCGAATGGCGAGTCCCCCTGCCACCAGCAACACGGGGAGCACGTACGCCACCGCCGACCCGACGACGGAGCGTTCATGCCTCGCCGGCCAAGCGAGCCAAGCGGCAACGCAGAACACCGGAAGGACGAAGGAGGCGCGGCCCGCGACGAGCAACGCGCACACGCACCCGCATGCCAGCCATCGCCATCGCCCACTCCTGTCGATTGGCATGAGCCACAGCGCCAGCATCGTGAGCGAACCGAGCATCGCATCGCCGACGGGGACGCCCTCCCAGGCGACCTGCGTTCCCGAGAGGGCAAATGCCAGCCCTGCAATCCAACCTGCGGCGGGACCGAACCTCCGCATCGCTGTTCCTGCGCAGGCGACCGCGCCGAGGACTCCGCACGCGGCATTCAGGACCAGCGCGACCACGACGGTGCTCCCGCCGAAGAGGCCAAGCACCAGCCCGAGGATGGTGGGATAAAGTGGCGCGTAGTAGAAGGCTCCCTGCGACCTTCCAAGCCAATCCCCCGCCGCGACCTTCTCCGCCCACAGTCGGTACGTGTGCGCATCGAATCCCTCGATCGTTTCGTGCGTGTGCGGCAGGGTTTCCCACATCGAGGTGAGGCAAAGTCCGCGAACGAGTGCGGCGGCTACCGCGACGACCAGCAGGGGCAGGAGGCGCCGAAGGGCACCGTCCGAGTCCGTGTGCTGCAGCTCCGCCACGGCGGCGGAAACATCAGGAGTTGCAATCGGGGCGGACTTGCGTCGTCTCGCCATCGGGATGCCCGCCGGGCAGGGCGCCGGGCTAGGAGTTGCTCCAATGCGGGGCGAGAAAGACGTGTTCGCCGGGTCCCTCATGCGTGCGGCCCTGCGCGGCATCCAGGATGGTCTGCACGAAGTCGTGCGCGCCGCCGAGCACCGGGGTCACGAGACGCCCCGTCCGCTTGCGGAGCTCCTCGAGCGTCATGTCGTCGATGAAACGGGAGTCATGCTTCCGCAGGCAGTTGCCGGGGAGCAGGTACTGGTCGTAAAGTGGATGATGGCGGATTGTGCGGCCGATGTCTCCCCCGCCGAGGAGTCCGGTGACGTGGATCGACTCGCCAAAGAGGGTGTTCACGGTCGGCAGGACGTCCACCTCCAGCCCCTCGCACTTGCGGCAGAGGCTTGTGATTCGTTCGAGGACGGGGCCGCTTAGGGTGCTGGTGATCGCGGCGACGCGCCACTTCCTCCCGAGCTTGGGGGGAAGCGCTCGCCTTGCCCGGGCGAAGTCCTTGTAGAAGTGATACACGACACCGCAGCCATTCGAGAGCTGCGGCAGGTCGGGGTAGTTGGTGTATGCGGGCGTGCGCCTCCCCGCGATCAGGTACCACTCGTCGGCGAGCATTGCCACCGGCTTGCCATGATCGGCCTCGATTTTCGCGAGGTGAGGACGCCATTCCCGCAGGAAACGGCCCGCGTACTCGCGCGTGACGGGCGTGAGTTCCGGCAGCCCCTCGCGCCACTTGGTCAGCCCGACGGGAACGATCGCAATGCTGGCCACGGTGGGATGGAACTCGAGCAGGGCCCCAAGCGTCGCCCTGAGCTTCTCGCCGTCGTTGTGGCCCGGGCAGAGGACGATCTGCGTGTGCACGGAGATGCGGTGCCTGCGGAAGAAGGCCAGCATTTCGAGGACGGGAAGGGCGCGCTTGATGCCGAGCAGCCAGCGCCGCAGGTCCTCGTCGATGGCATGCACGCTGATGTAGAGCGGCGTCAGGCGCTGCTCCGCGATGCGGTCGAGGTCCGCCTGCTTGAGCGTGACGCCCGTGATGTAGCTGCCGTTGAGGAACGAGTGACGGTAGTCCTCGTCCTTCACGTAGAGCGTGCGGCGCAGGTTGTCCGGGAGTTGGTGGACGAAGCAGAAGACGCAGTTGCAGCCGCAATTCTGGGTCGTGAACTGCTCCAGCTCCAGCCCGAGGTGTTCCTCCGGTGTCGCCTTCCGGATCGCCACGGTCCTGGGTTCGCCCGACTCGCTTTCGAGGTCCACGCGAAGTCGGTCCCGCGCACCATGGAAGTAGAAGTCGACGGTGTCGCGGATGCCCTTGCCATTGATGCGCAGGAGTTTCTCTCCCGCGCGTATCCCGGCGCGTTCCGCCGGTGATCCAGGGTCCACGGCGGCGACGCGCACGCCCGCCGGCTGTTCCGCCACGGAGACGGACGCCGGGATCGTCAGGGTTGGATCGTGGCGGTTCAGGCGCTCACGAAGCGTGCGGCTACTCAAGGGTCGCGCTCCTCACGGCGGTGTTGCCGCCGTCGTCCGTCACGAGGAAGGAGAGCACGGCGCCGGGCTTCGCGTCGGAAGCCCCGACGACGAAGTCGAATGCCTCCGCGCGACCATCGAACATCCCGTCGACGGGCAGCAGGAAGTTCCAGTCGCCCGAATCGATCCTCCAGGCGGCAGCGACGATGTTGGATGCGGAGTCCTCCGCACGCGCGGAGACTCCAATGCCGGGTGCTTCCTTCCGTAAGTCGAATCGCACGACTTCCGGAATCGTGTTGTCGATGACGTAGAGCCCCGAGACGGCTTCTCCCTCCTTCTCGTCCCCCCGGGGATTCATGGAGCGGTCGCTGGCCACGAGCCGGAACCTGTAGAGGCCATCGGGCATGCCTCGCGTGTCGAGGCGCGCGGTCGTGGCCGACTGCTCCTCCCCCACCGGCACCCATCGATCGCTGCCCGCCATTTGGTGGAACAGTTCGTAGAGCAGCGCATCGCCGTTTGCATCCTCGGCCTTCCAGCTTATGTCGAACGCCCTCGTGTTGGAGTCGGGATCGACGAATACCGGCCCCGTTCGGGACACGACGCCCGGGGGTGAGCGTTTCGCGCCGTCCTTCGGTGGCTCGACGGGCTTGAGCTCGAACGAGATGATGTTCGGCCTGACGTTCACCTGCCGGTAGAAGAGTCGGACGGCATCGACGCGCGCTGCGGACCCGTCCTCGAAGTGGAGCTTGTACTGGATGAAACGCGAAGTGGGGCTGACGATTGGCGCAACACCCGCGGCGAGCTCCGTCGGCGCCGTCCAGTCCGACCATCCCTTGTCCGCTCGCGATGTGTTGCCGGAGCGCGTCGACACCTTCAATCCCGCGAAATCTCCGCGCTCGGCGACCACCTGCATGTTCCCCCATCGCGCAGAGCCCTTCATGTTGAACACGCGGGAGGCAAACTCGCCCTTCATGGTGCGCGCCGGCTCGAGGGTCTCGATCGAGGCAGCATCCCCGGTGCCGAGCAGCCACCTCCCCTCGCCGTCGGGGGCGATGCGGGAGAGTACCTTGGACTCCGAGCCTCCGAGTTGGTCGGTCCGTCCTCGTTCATCGATCGCGTACAGGGCGCCCTTGCTCCCCGCCCCAACCAGCAGGCGCCCGTCATCGAGCAGCGCGATGTCGTGGATCGGGACCTCCGGGGAGGGCCAAAGCTCGTCGGCGTAGCCATCCGGGAAAATGCTGAAGACGAAAGCGACGTCGCGCGGCTTGTTCTCGCGCTTCTCGTTCGGCGGGGCCTGGGGGACGCGCTTGAAGAAACGGTCCCCCGGGGAACGCTGGCCGTTCACGGCGGCGAGGATCGTGCCGTCGGGGCGCACGGCCAGGCGTCGCACCTCCTCCTGCTCGGAGTCGGCGAGGACGAACACCCTGCCACCCGGCTCGATGCGCACGACGAGGCCCTTTCCCTGGGTTGCGGCCACCACGCCGCGCTCGCCCTGGTCCACGAGGTCGAGGACGTTGGTTGCATCGGGAATCCGCGCGAGGGTTGTGGTCGTGCCCTTGGCGTCGATGAGGAGGACGCGCGCCTCGGGTCCGGTGGCGGCGAGCACGCTGCCGTCCCGGCGTGGCACCAGCTTCCAGATCAACGACTGTCCAGTCCGGCTGAGGATGGTCGGCTCGCCCGCGGGGGGCACGCGGTAGACGATGCCTGTCGGGCTGGCGCCGACGAGGATGGCGCCGTCGTCCATTGCGGCGAGGGCGTAGAGCGCGGGCTCGTCGAACTTGTGCCGCAGCGTGGCGCGGCTTCCCTCGATGGAAAACAGGCGGCCCGCGTGGCCGGTCGCGACGTGAACGCGTCCGGCCTTGTCCCGCACGGCGTCCCACACCACTTCCGCGTCAAGGTCGGTTGCCCGCTTCCTCAGTGCGGGCGCGGAGACATGGCCATCCCACGTGAGCGTGGAGGTCGTGTACTCCCCGCCACGGAAGTCCCCGTTGGCGTCGTCGACGAGCACCTCGGTCGTGGCGCCCCAAGCCACCTGCATCGCAGCAAGCACAAGGGCCACCCATGCCGCCAACGGGACTCGGGCTGGGAAACGGTTCATTCGTTCGGGGCCTCCTGGACTCGCCGCGAAACTTCGATCGGAATCCGCCGGACTCCGACGATCCTGTTGCCAAACTTGGTTTCCGACTCGGCGAGGATGCGTCCCTCGGCGACGCGCGACCCATTGGTCCTCCGCGTGGTGGCGGCTGTGAGGGCTGCGACGGATCGCGGCAGGGGGCCCAGCCCGCGTTCGTCCACCACGAGCTGGCGCGCGCCGTCGTAAAGCACGCACCACAGAACGTTGCCCGGGAGGTCCACCCGCATGCGCGCGTACAGGTCTTCGCGGCTGCGCAAGCGGGCCAGTTCGGGCCGCGTTTGGTACTCCAGTTCGCGCCGGCTGTTGTTGTCGGCCAGGACGACCTCGTAGCGGCCGTCCGGCGTGTCGGGCGGGATCTCGATGGAGAACTCCACCTCGCGGACTTCCTGCCTCCAGCCCTCGATCTGGATCGTGCCGCGCGCCGTCTCCCCCGGCCGGTAGGTCGTCCGCGGCAGACGGGCGTCTGTGATGCCGAGGAACTGGAGCTTGTCGCCGATCGAAGCGCTGATCTCCATCGAGGTGATCCCGATCTGCGCCACCGGATTGGTGGTGATTGCGGACACATCCCCCTGGACCGCCGAGTTGGAGAGTGCCGAGACGAAGTTGTCGCCCGAGAAGTACATCCGCCTGCGGAGGAACGTGCCGTCGTCCAGCCTCATCGAAAGGACGGCGTCTATCGTCATCGGCCCGGACTCGCGCGCGACGGTGCTGATCGCCTCGGCAAGGCAGATCCCCGCGACCCCGGGCATGTAGTAACGGTCATCCCACAGCCGGTAGTTGAAGGTGCGGTCCACGCCGGTCTCTGGGGAGCTTACCCGGACCCGCAATGGCACCAGTTCCGGTCGCACCCTCAGGGTGACGCCGACGCCCTCGGAACGGTCCTGACGCAGCGCCCCTGCCGGAGCACCCGGCGAACCCACCTTGAACGGGGTGCCCATCGAGGGGATGATCGCCTTCACCTCGCCCGTGGAAACGGGCATGTCAACGTTGCCGAACCCGATCATCGGATGCCCGAACCCAACGAGGCGGTCGCCCTCCACGAAAGTGACCGTCCCGATGGCACTCATGGCGAGGTCTCCCTCGCAGAAGTTGACCATGAGCACGCCGCCATCGACCATCTTTGCGGCCGACAGGTCCAATGGTTGCCCCGTGGTGGAGCCCCCTCCTCCCGCGAGCAACGGCAGGAGTCCGGTCTCAGGGAATGCGGCGCGGAAGAGCTCCGCCATGGCAGGGTTGCTGCTGCCCATGAGGACCGGGGTCGCGAGTGGCCGCATCTCCACGTCCACGGTGGGGTCGACCTCGCTGATGCCAAGGTTGCGGAGCAGCTCTGCGGGAAGGCGCACGGGCTCGGCGCTGGGGGTGTGGCCGCGGTGTGTCGTTGAGTCGCGGTCCGCGGGGGCTGGCGGCACTTCGACGCGGGGAGGAATCGCCTCGGTCACGCCGTCGAGGATTTCCAGCATGCCCTTGATCGGCTGGATGCCTCCCACGGGGCGGTTGGACCATCCCCAGCCGAATGCGACGGCGCCTATCAGCTTCCCTTCGATGTAAACGGGACTGCCGCTCATGCCGGCGACCACGCCGTGCTCGTTGATCAGCGGATGATTCAGCTCCACCAGAATCAGGTCTGTCCCCGCGGAGTAGTTCTCCGCCACGCCGAGTATCGTGACGTCGAACCTCTCCGGAGTGGAACCGCTGAAGACGCTCAGGCCATAGCCCTTCATGCCGGGCTTGAGATCGCGTGAATCCATGATCTGGGTGCGGGGGTGGTTCTGGGCCGATGCCGCATGGGATGCCATGGTGAAGATCCAGGCCAGGAGGGCGGCGGCCCACGGACTGCAGGCAAATCTCAAACTTGCCCGCCGGTGGGCAGGGTCATCATACATGGATCGGCAAGGGAATTGCATGGATGGCACCCGCATTTTGGACAGCCCCTGCATCCGCCGACGCGGCGCCGCCGTAGTGAAGAATCATCCCTCCCAGTCCGCAAGGAAAGCCTCCCTACCCGGAATGTTCCGCAAAGCCCTCCCCTTCCTCGTCCTGATGGCCCTGATGCTCGGCGGGTCCCTGTCGGCCCAGCCCGGGCGCCCGCCGCGCGGCTCCGGCGGAAACGCGCCCGAGTTGGCCACCCCGGCGGTCCTGAGAAAGATGACGCTGGCCGCATGGGAGGACGATCTTCCCCGGGAACTCGCCGAGTCCCCGACGCTGGGGATCTTCCGGCGCACCCTGTGGGGCTTCGCGGAGGGTGCCCTCGGCCCGGAACTCCTTAGGCTCGACGTCACGGACCGCGGCACCAGCGGGTCCCTGCAGAGGTTGCAGCTCACGGACATCCCGCCGGGGCAGAAACCGGCGGCCATCGTGTGGATGCCGGAAGCGGCCAGTGTGTGGCTTGCGACCAATCCCGTCGAGGGTTCCACCGAGAAGCCGCGGCTATTCCGCGCTCCCTTCGACATCAACGGACAACCCGGCCCCTTCCGAGAGGACAAGCTGCCGGAGTCGGTCGCGCGTGTCGGGCGCATGAGGAACGTGGACGGGCAATTGGTGGTGCTGGGCGAGTCCGCGCCTGCGGGGCAGAGGAACGTGCGGTTGCACGTGGCCCCGTGGGCGGGAGCAAAGCTCGCCGAGTGGGCCTCCAACGATGAGCTGCCATTCGCGCGCGGCAGCTACGAACTCGTGACCTTTCCCGGCCTCGCGGTCATTGTGGGGGGTGGTCCCGAGGCGGGTTCGCGCGAGGAGATGGCGGATGCGCGCCTGAACCTGGCGGCGCGGTTCAACTATCCCTTCGTGGGGGAGTTCCGGACAGGAGTCCTGCCGCTTCCGCGGCCGGTGTCGCATGTTTCGGCGATCTGCGCGGGGACCCACGCGGTGGCGACGGCAGACTACGCCATGCTAGCGAAGGACGACCCGCAGACCTCCCTGACCCTGCTCGCCACGAATGATATCGGCGAGGGCACCAGCACGAACTGGCGGATGGTCCGCATGGATGAGCCCACACGGCGAGGGGCGCGACTGCTCCTGAACCAGACCGACTCCCAGTTGCTCCTGCTCGGGGGCAGGACCGCGGACGGCAAGGACGCGAACACCATCGTCGCGTTTCCGTGCCCGGACTTCGCGACCACCCCGTCGCCGCAGCAGTTGGAGGAGGCGGACCGCCGGCGCATGCTGGAGGTGGCCAGGCGGCGCATTCCCGAGTTGGGGACCGAAAACGTGAGGAAGGCGGCCCTGGAGCGCGGCCGATACATCGTCACGTTCTTTCCCGGGGAGGGTGCGCCCGGTGACGAGGCCACGGAGCTGCTCGCAAGCTCCCGCGCGTTCCGTTCCATGACTGAAAACACCTATGTCAACCGCATCGCAGCCGCGAACGACAAAGGGACCAGCTCGAAGTTTGGGGTGACGAAGTTCCCCGCCCTCGTGCTGCATACGGCGAATGGCCGCGTGCTCGCGGTCCATGAGGGCGCGGTGCCCACGATGGAGGATGTCTTTCGAGTGACGGCCCCTTCGCGGGACCCGGCGGGCGCGCACCCAGACACCACGGCGGGGCCCAACTGATGATGAAGCCAACAGACCTTGCGCTGCTCCTCCTGCTCTCGCCCGCGGGCATCCGAGCCGGGGAGCCGGTCATCACCGCGAAGCCCTGCCATGAGGTGGAAATCTCAGCCGATGGACGGGTAGCGGCGATTGCGACGTCGGATTCCATCATAGCGTACGACCTTCAGAGCGAGGGCATGTTCTTTGAACTGCCACTCGACGACGAGGAGCCGCCGACCTGCCTGGCGGTGTCGCACCAGGCGCGGACGGTTGCATGGGGAACCGCCTCCGGCGGGGTGAGGCTGGTCAGGCTCCCGTCCGGCGAGGACCGTGGCACGATACGCGCCGCGGACGGGGCCTCCGTGACCGCGCTGCGATTCAACGAGGAAGGGGCGATGCTGGCGGTGGGCTCCTCCAAGGGCGAGGTGACGGTTTGGCTGTCGCGCAATTCGGCCGCGAGGGCCCGATTCGCCGACCTCGGGGGCCCGATGGCCTCCATCGAGTTCATGGCGGGGGAACCCGCGCTCCTGGTGCTCGCGCAGGGAGGCACGCTTCGCCGCGCGAGCCTTACCGACTTCAACGCCCCGCAACTCGATCCGACCGAGACCACGGGGACGCTCTCCTTCACCTATGCGCCGAAGCCCAGCCTGTTTGCGCGGGCGGGGGCGGACGGCACCATCCGGCTGGGGGGTGTGTCCTCGCCCGAGACGTGCACGGTGCTGCCGCTCCCGAGGGTGCCGGGCACGCGCATCACGTCGAGTTCCGACTCGGCGTGGCTGGCGATGCTCCCCCCGGGCGGGGGCGCGACCTACGTCCGGATGTCGAACGGAAGGCGCACGACGGTCGAGGGAGTCAAGGATGCCGTCATCTCCTCGGCATGCGGGTACATCGTGGAAGTGGGGGATTTCGGCGCGAGGCTTCGCCGGCCCGACGGCATGGTGCCCAAACTGCCCATAGCCATCGTGGTAGTTCATGGACCCCATCCGGGCGTGGATCCAGCCGCTGA
>CAZUCD010000097.1:0-14230 GCA_964618855.1 uncultured Candidatus Sumerlaeota bacterium | reverse complement strand
CCTCTTCGACGCCGCTGGCAGGAACGCCGAGGAAATCCAGAAGGACCTCGATACAGGCAACCCGCACGCGATGGGATTCGAGATCCCCAACGTGAAGCTGCGCATCAAGACAGAGTTGGAGAAGGAGAAGGTCACGGGCCACAACATCCTCGCGATCATCCCGGCCACGCACAAGGACGACGTCACCACGGACATAATCGCGATGGGGGCCCACTACGACCACCTTGGCGACGGCAAGGGTGGCGGCTCGCTCGCGAAGGTCGGCGAGCTTGGGCAGACGCACTACGGTGCGGACGACAATGCCTCGGGCACGTCCGCTGTCCTCGCCGCCGCGCGCATGATCGCCGAGACCTCCGCAGAGCGCCGCCGCGACATCCTCGTCGGGTTCTGGTCGGGGGAGGAACTTGGCCTGCTCGGCTCCGAGCACTTCACCAAGAAGGTGGACATCGGCGGCCGCCCCATCACGGCCTACGTCAACCTGGACATGGTTGGCCGCATGCGCGACAACACGCTGACGATCCAGGGACTCGGCTCCAGCCCCGACTGGGCGG
The DNA here is from genome assembly GCA_964618855.1 of uncultured Candidatus Sumerlaeota bacterium. Lineage (GTDB taxonomy): Bacteria > Sumerlaeota > Sumerlaeia > SLMS01 > JANRJK01 > CAZUCD01. The sequence goes on along the minus strand of CAZUCD010000097.1, from coordinate 13,679 downwards.
CGCACCTCGAAAAGGCGAACGTCCCCATCGGCTTCAACGTCGTGACCGAGGACGATCCCTACCAGCCGACCGACAGCGCGGCGTTCTACGGTGCGAAGGTTCCCGCCCTCGAGTTCTTCACGGGACTCCACCTCGACTACCACCGCCCAACGGACACCGCGGACAAGATCGCCTACGAGGAGCTCGACCGCGTGGCGCAGTTCACGGCGGGCCTGGTCCTGCAGCTCGCCCGCGCGGACAAGTCGCTGACCTACGCGAAGTGGGCGCGCAAGGGTCCCCGTGGCCAGCGCGGCGGCATGCGCGCGTACACCGGCACAGTGCCGGACTACACGCGCGAGGTGAAGGGCATGGCCATCGCCGACGTGGTCGCTGGCGGCCCCGCGGAGAAGGCGGGCCTCAAGGCGGGCGACATCATCGTCCAGCTCGGCCCCGCCACCGTCACCAACATCTATGACTTCATGTACGCCCTCGATCGCATCAAGGTCGACAAGCCGAACGACGTCGTCATCGAGCGCGACGGCCAGCGCATGACGCTCTCCATCACGCCGACAAGGCGGGAGTGAGGAGCAGGGGGCAGGGGCCGGGGTTTGGAGACCGGATGAAAAACTGAAGCCCGCCCGTTTGGCTCGTGTCAGGCTGAACGGGCGGGTTCTCATTTGGGCCGACGCCGGTGGTGTGGAGCCCGTTCCGGGTTGCTTCGCCGTGTCGCGGCTCCAAACGTCGGACGCAGCGGGCGGCACGCCACCCGAGTGAACGCCCACATGCGCAGGGATGCCACCCCATGAACCGCCTCCACCACGAAACCAGCCCCTACCTGCGGCAGCATGCGCACAACCCCGTGGACTGGTATCCCTGGGGGCCGGAGGCGCTCGCCCGCGCGCGGGAACTCGACCGCCCCATCTTTCTCTCCATCGGCTACTCCGCATGCCACTGGTGCCACGTGATGGAGCGCGAATCCTTCGAGGACCCCGCCATCGCCCGCATCCTCGCGGAGCACTTCATCAGCATCAAGGTGGACCGCGAGGAGCGCCCCGACCTGGACGCGATCTACATGCAGGCCACACTGCTCATGAACGACGGGCAGGGGGGCTGGCCGATGAGCGTCTTCCTCACGCCCGACCTTAAGCCGTTCTTCGCCGGCACCTACTTTCCACCGGTGGACGGCTACGGACGCCCCGGGTTTGCGACGCTCCTGCGCATCCTTGCCGAGGCGTACGAGAAGCGCCGCGACGACATCGAGTCGTCCTCCGCCGAGGTCGTGGACGCGATCGCGCGCTCGACGCGGCTGCGCACGGCGCCAGGCGCAGCGGGCATCGGTCCCGACACGGTCCGGCGTGCCGTCCGCGAGTGGGGCGCGCGGTTTGACCATCGCCACGGCGGCACCACCGGCGCACCGAAGTTCCCCCCCTCCATGCACATCATGCTGCTGCTGCGCGCGTGGAGCCGATTCGCCGACGCGGACGCCCTCGCCATGGCCACCGCCACGCTGCGCCACATGGCGCGCGGCGGGATGCACGACCAACTCGGCGGGGGATTCTCCCGCTATTCCGTGGACGAGCGATGGGCCGTCCCGCACTTCGAGAAGATGCTCTACGACAACGCGCTCCTTCTGAACGCGTACGCGGAGGGCTACGCCGCGACGCGCGAGCCCGCACTCCGCGCCGTCGCGCAGCGCATCGTTGCCTACGTCGCGCGCGAAATGACCGCCCCCAACGGGGCCTTCTTCTCCTCGCAGGATGCCGACTCCGAGGGCGAGGAGGGGAAGTTCTTCGCGTGGACCGCGGCGGAGTTTCGCGAAGTCCTGGGGGCCGATGCGGAGTTCGCGATGCGGGCATACGGCGTGACTGAGCACGGGAACTTCGAGCACGGCACGACGGTGCTCAGCGTGGCGCTGGACGCCGAGGAGCTTGCCGCGACCGGGGGCTGCACCCCCGCGGAGGCGGCCGCGCGCCTCGAATCCTGCCGCGCCCGCCTCTTCGAAGCACGCGAGCGGCGCATCAAGCCATTCCGCGACGAGAAGCACCTCACCTCATGGAACGGGCTGATGATCTGGGCGCTGGCGCGCGCGGCGCGGCTCGCGGAACTCGGCACGGAGCCCCTGGAAATGGCCGCGCGCGCGGCGGACTTCATCCTCGCGGGCCTCGTGGACGCGGAGGGCCGCGTGCTCGCGGTCGCGCCCGCGGGGGAGCGGCGCCTGCCGGGCTACCTCGACTGCCACGCCTACCTCGCGGCGGGGCTGCTGGAGCTGGCCGCCGCGCGCGGGGAGCCGCGACACGCACGCGACGCAGCCCGCATCATGGGCGCCGTCCGCGCACGCTTCGCCGACCCGGAGGGGGGATTCTACTTCACCGCCGACGACCACGAGCGCCTCATCGTCCGCACCCAGGACCCCATCGACAACGCGACGCCGAGCGGGAACGCCATGGCCGCGCTCGCCGCGCTCCACCTGCACGCGTGGACTGGGGAGGACGCCTGGCGCGATCTTGCGGAGGGCACGTTCCGCGCCTTCGCCGGCATCGCGGAGCGCCATCCTTCGGCGTTTCCGATGATGCTCGTCGCGGCGGACTTCGGCGCGCAGGAGCCGCGGACGGTGGTCATTTCGGGCGAGGCCGCCGCGGCGCGCGAACTTGAGGCCGCCGCGTTCGCCGGATTCTCGCCGAACACGATCGTCGCCCTCCACCGTGGCGACGGCGACGACCTCGCGCTCCTCGCAGGCAAGGCCCCGCCAAACGCCGGCGCCCTCGCCTACGTCTGCAACGGCAGGACATGCCTGCCGCCAATCGCGGATCCGAGAAAACTCAAGCTGGCCTGATAGGGCAGGTCGCCTTTTCCAGCCTACCTCCTGACCACTCGAAACCCTCGATACTCAGGTGCTGCATCCGGCGACGGTGTTTTCGGATCCGAGGGTTGGTCGGCGCTGCCGCCGCGGAGGGTCGGCTGGCCCTCGTCGTCGGTGGCCCATTCCGCCGCATTGCCTCCCGCGTCGAAGATGAGGCGGTCGGGAAATGCGGCGTCGGGCGCGCCGTCGAGCGAGCCGACAGCCAGGAGCAGGGGCGCCGTCGCACCGATGCGCGCGGCCTCGGCGCGGAGCTTCTCCGCGGCCTCGGGGCGCGGCGCGTAACCGCTCCACCAGTCGAGCGTGTTCTCCGTTGGGGCGGCCGCCTCGTCGAGCACTTCCGCCGCAGCCACGTCGGGCAGCGTCCACTCCGTCCCGGTGAGTTTCGACAGCCACGCGCAGTAGTCGCGGGCCTGCTCGAACGTGACGTTCGTCACGGGGAGGTTCTCCTCCCCGGGCGCGAACGTGCGCGTGGGGTCGAACGCGGCGAATTGCGCGCGGGTCACTTCAAATCGGCCCGCGTCGATGCCGTTCCAGCGCACCGTCTCGGGAATGAGCCTGCCGACCGCGAGGACGCCGAAGGCGGAACCCTCTCGGGCCGTGGACGCGAGCGCGAGCCGTCGCGCAAGCGGGCTCCCCGCGCGAACGAGATCCGCGGCGGCGGGCGTGCGGGTCTCCCGGAAGAGGAACCGGTCGAACCACGCGATCTCCTCCTCCATCTTCCGGCGTCGGTGAGTGAGCTTGTCGATGTGGTGCTCCTCGCCGGGGAACATGACGAGGCGGACGGGCGTGCTGGTGGCTTGCTGGAGCGCGCGGAACTGCGCCCACGCATGGTGCGCGGGGACCGCCGTGTCCGCGTCCCCGTGGAAGACGATCAGGGGCGTCTTCACCTTGGCGAAGTTGTAGAATGGCGAGAGTTCGAGGAAGCGCTGCGGGTTGTCGAGCGGGCTTGCGCCGAAGTAGTAGCGGGCGAACGACGCGCCGAACGCGCACACGGCCCAGTCCGCGACCCACTCCGCGCCCCCCGCGCCCGAGGCCGCCGCCGCATAGCGGTCCGAGCGCGCGATTAGCGCAAGGGTCAGGATCGCCCCGTTCGACCAGCCCTTGAGCGCGATGCGCCCCGGATCGACGAGGCCCCGCGCCACCAGCGAATCAATCCCCTTCTCGATGTCCTCCACGGGATACTCGTAGTACTTGCCGTTCGCGATCGACTCGGCGAACTCCAGCCCATAGTTCGAGCTGCCGTGGTAGTTGGGGCAGAACACGAACGCACCCCGGGAAGCATAGTAGTCCGTCGTGTCGTACCAGGAGAGGTTCGACGCGAGCATGTCCGCGCCGAAGGGCCCGCCGTGGATCGTGACGATCATTGGATGCTTCCGCCCATCCTCGTAGTTCACGGGCCAACGCAGGACGCCCTCGACCTCGCGCCCACGCGCGCCCGTCCACGTCACCAACTCCCCGCGCCCGTACGGGCGGTTTGCGAACGACGCATTCGCCGCGACGAGTTCGCGCTCCTCCGATATGGTTGCGCCGGAGAGCCGGCCGACGGTCCAAGACTCCGGCGCCTCGGGGGCAGCGCGAAGCACGATCGCGTGCTTGCCGCCGGGCACCGCGATCAGGTTGAAGGCCGTCTGGGGTGACTCGATCTCGATGGGCTTCTCGCGCCACGAGTTGCCGCTGCGTTCCAGCAGCACGGGCCGGTTCACGGCGCCCTTGCACATCATCGCAAGGATGCCCGACTCACCCACGGAATAGGTGGCCTCATACGTGCCCGGATCGCTGGAGATGCCCGGGTCGAAGGTCGCCTCGATGGGAGTGACGCGGCGGCTCGCCGCCTCGACCCGCGCCAGGCGCGTCACGGTCGCCTCGACCGACAGCGGGTCGTTCGACCACGCGTACGCTGCTATCAGGGCGTCGGACTTCGCTTCCCACTGCACCGAGGAGACATTGAATCTACCGCCATCGAGCACGCGGGACGAGACCCCCGTCTCGGTGTCGGTCAGGAAGTACTCCGGCGGCACCTTCGCGTCGTACTCGTAGCTGAGCGACTTCTGGTGGACGGTGAACGCCCACCTGCCGTCGGGCGAGACCGAGACGGACTCGATCCAGTCGTCGTTGCGCGTCAGCCGCGTGACCGTGCCGTCATCGACCGAGAGCGTGAACAGCCGCACAGGCGGCGTGTTGCGTGCATCCTCGACAACGTTCGACTCGTCCTCGCGCTCCTCGGTTTCCAACTCGGTGAGCGACTTCTCGTCCGGCGCCGCGAAGATGATCGTGGAGGCGTCCTTCCACCCGAAGTCCACGACGTCGCGGTCGATGGATGTGATGGGCGCGGGCTCGCCGCCGCGCAGGTCGATCCTCCAGAGCTGGGCGTTCTCGTTCGGGGGATCGTCGGGGGAGGCGTCCGCGTCCTGCCGCGCTGAGATGAACGCGATCGCCGATGAGTCGGGGGACCACTTGGGGGAGGTGCAATCCTCAGCCCCCCTCGTCAACTGCACCTCGAACTCGTCCTCGATGCCGGAAAGGAAGATGTGGTGGACGGTGTGGTCGAGGTCCTCGCGCGGGATGGACTTCACCCACGCGACGCGCCTTCCATCTGGGGACGGCGCGAGCCCGGATGCGTACGCGACGGAGATGTAGTCCGCGACGCTCCATTCGCGCACCGGCGCGGGCCGCGGCTCCTTCGGCGGGGCCGCGTGGGCGCAGGCTGAAACGGCAAGCGCAAGCACGGGAGCAAACGCGGAGAGGCGCATGGTGCGGGTCCTGGATGGGGTCACGGCTGGTAGCGCGTCGGGTCCGGCACGCCTGCCGCGCGGAATCCCTCGCGGCGGAGGATGCAGCTGTCGCAGGCGCCGCACGCGCGCCCATCGTCGTCCGGATCGTAGCAACTGTGCGTGATGCCGTAGTCCACGCCGAGCGACGTGCCGAGGCGGATGATCCCCGCCTTGGAGAGCTTCATCAGCGGCGCGTGGACTCGGATGCGGTTGCCCTCGATGCCCGCGCGCGTCGCGACGTTTGCCAGCGCCTCGAACTGAGCGATGAACTCCGGGCGGCAGTCGGGATACCCCGAGTAGTCCACCGCATTGGCGCCGATGAAGATGTCGTGCGCGCCGAGCACCTCCGCAAAGCCGAGCGCGAACGAAAGGAAGATCGTGTTACGCGCGGGGACGTAGGTCTGCGGAATCCCGGCGGCCATATCCGCTTCCGCGCGGTCCTTCGGGACGGCGATGTCCGAGGTCAGGGCGCTGCCGCCGATGGCGCGCAGGTCGATGTGGACGACGGTGTGGCGCCTGGCGCCGAAGTGCCGCGCACACGCCTCCGCGGCGTCGAGTTCCACCCGGTGCCGCTGCCCATAGTCGAACGTGATCGAGTGGAGCGCGTAGCCCTCCGACCGCGCGATCGCCAGGCACGTGGTCGAGTCGAGCCCGCCCGATGCCAGCACGACCGCCGCGCGCTCAGACATGCGTCTCCGCCTCCGACTCCCCGCGCGCCGAGGCGACAAGGTCCGGGTGGTCGCGCGATAGCTTCTCCAGGTGCGCGCGCAGCGAGTCGCGCGTCTCCTCCGTCGTGAGGAACTTGTGGAGCTGCACCTGGAGCCGTCCCGGCGCGCGCGCATCGAGGATCCACTTCGCCAGGTCGTCCGCCTCCACCTTCCCCAGCGCGGGGGAGAACAGTATCTCGTGCCGCAGGAGTGACGCGTGCCGGGCGACGACCTCAAGCGCCCAGTCGAAGTCGCGCCGTGAGGCCACGACGAACTTGATCTCGTCGCCGGGGGCCAGGTGCCCGATCTCCTCCCAGAGCATCGCGTGCGACATGCCGCTGTCCGGGCACTTGATGTCCACGATCTTCACGATGCGCGGATCGAGGCCGCCCATGGGCATGGAGAGCGTCGTCTCCAGCAGCACCGTGCAGCCGCGCCCGTGCAGTTCCGCCGCGAGGTGCTCCACGACGGGACGCTGCAGGAGCGGCTCCCCGCCGGTGATCTCGACAAGGCGGCAGCCGAAGCGCTCGGCCTCCGCCAGGATCGCGGAGGCCGGCACGCGCAGCGCCGTCTTGAAGGAGAACTTCGAGTCGCACCAGACGCAGCGCAGGTTGCACTCGGACAGCCGGATGAAGAAGCACGGCATCCCGGCGCGCGTTCCCTCCCCCTGAAGGCTGTAGAACACCTCGGAGAGGTTCACCTCGGGGTCGTACGCGTTCACCGTCCGGACACCTCGGCGAAGCGTTCGGACTCCACGTCGATGGCGATGCCGCCGCGGACCTTGAACCGGCCGATGACGCGCATCCACTTCGGCGACACCATTGCGAACAGCTCGTCCAGGATCAGGTTCACGCCATCCTCGTGGAACATGCCGGTGTCCCGGAATCCCCACAGGTAGTTCTTGAGCGACTTGCTCTCGATGGCGCGCCCGGCGGGGATGTACGTGATCTCGAGTTCGGCGAAGTCCGGCTGTCCCGTCAGGGGGCAGAGGCACGTGAACTCGGAGCAGTGGAAGGTCACCACGGTCTCGCGTCCACGGTCGCGGAAGGGAAACGTCTCGATGGTGCGCGCGGGCTTGTTCCTGCGGGCTGAGCCCAACTGCGTGAGGCCGCGCGTGCTCGATATCGAGCCTCGGCGGCTGGGGGGAGAGGTCTTCTTGGCCATGGCGAAGTCTCCCCTCCTGGCCGTTCCGGGCGCAAGGGCACGCCCTTCCGGTCAGGGGCTCGGCTGAGCCGTGTCCCCGCTCTTCAACCGGCCACCCGGCTCCGCGGGTCGAAAGTTTACCGTCGCATTGGGCACCCCCCAGAAGCCCATGTCGTTGCGTTGCGGTCCGATGGGTGGACGTTCCAGGGTGAGCGTCACGTTGCTGATCCGCCAGTACCCATCCCGCAACTCTGCGCTCCCCTGCACCTGCGCGTTGGAGATGCTGCCCTTCAGGTTCCCGAAGGACCACGCGCTCACGTTCCCGTCGTAGACACTTATCGACACCTGGGACTGTGCGATGCCCCCGGTCTCACCCAAGTGGTCCCGTGTCTCGGCAAGCCCGGGAATCAAGGCAAAGACCCGCACGGCTTCAGCATGCAGCCGGGCCCTCCTTTCGAACCGGGGCGTCAGCACGTGCCGATCGACGAGCGTGGAGAGCCCGAAGCCCAGAATGAGCAGGAGCATCAGGAGAACAAGGATCACGATCCCGCGCCGCCGGATGGCCTCCGCGTCGTGTTCGACGGGGATGGAAGGGGGCGAGGACACCGCCGGGGTCGCGCCCTGCTACCTCAGCAGGTCCACACCCGTCTCGGCGAGGGCGAGGCCGCGCGGGTCGTCGCAGATCCGGTGCTCGAACTCCATCCCGAGGTCCAGCTCCACCCGGCGCGTGCGCACGAAATCCACGGGGATGTGGATTCGGTCGCACGAATTGTCGAACGGCTCGGGTTCGCCGCCCTCGATCCTGCACGTGCCGAGGTTGAGCTGCGGCACCGGGGCGCGCGGTTTGAGCCACAGGCGGATGAACTTCGTCGGTTCGGCGAGCGTCACCGTCAGCCTTCCGCGCCGTGTCATCCAGCGGTGGCTCGGGGCGCCCCCCTCGGACTCGGCGCCGTGGAACCCCTCGCCGAACTCGAGGGCCCCACTGTCGATCGCGTGGTGCTCCGCGACGAACTTCGAGAAGAACTTGTCGTACTTCTTCCCGTCGCCGCCGTTGATGCCGATCAGGAGCGGGCACTTGCGGCACACTCCGGACGGGTTCCATGAATGCACGGTGCGGCGCAGGTTGCGGAACGTCGGTCCGTTCCAGATTTCCTTCCAGTCCTGCGTCTTCAGGTTGCCGAGTTCCTCCCCCATCATGCAGCAGGGATAGACGGTGCCGCCTGAGCCGAAATAGGCGTCCTTCCACGGCATGATGCAGTAGGAGCCCCCGACCTTTGCACGGGGCTTCGCCGGGCGCGTCGCAACGTCGCGCAGCTTGCGCAGCGTGCTGGAAACCCCGTGGCGGCGCGCGTAGTCCCGCCCCTGTTCCAGCACCGCCACGAGCCGCCTGGCCGAGCGTTCCGGCACCAGCGGGTTCTCAGGAACATCCGGCGCAATCTCGTAGAACGACTGCGGCAGCGACAGTTTGATGCCCAACTCCCGCGCCAGCGGCACGGCTTCCCGCATCACCGGTGCCACGAGTTCAGGCGAATCCTGGAGCGACTGGCCGTTCACCTTCTCGAACAACTCCTCGTACCCCAGAGGCAGCACGCAAATCTCGAACACTCCGTACTGGTGCCCAAGGCGGATCAGGTCCGGCAAGTCGGCGAAGTTCTGCTTCATGGCAACGAAGTTGAACCGCAGCCGGAAACGGCGCTCGGCGCCAGCGGCCTCCGCGTTGCGCTTCAGGCATTCCAGCGTCTCCTGCATCTTGTGCCACTTGATGTAGGGGCGGACGAACTCGAGGGTCTCCTTGCGCGCGCCATCGATGGAGAGCGTCAGGACCATGTTCGCGCGGACGACCTTCGATACCCGCTCATCGTCGCGCAGGAGGATGCCATTGCTCGTGGAGTACACGAGGATGCCGCGGCGCTGGCACTCGTCGAACATCTCCCAGTAGTGCTTCGCCATGAACGGCTCGCCGTAGCCGATCAGCTCGACGCGCTCGACGCCGTCCAGCACCTGTGCGCGGATTTTCTCGTACAGGTCGAACGGCATGTCACCCCCGAACTGCCTGTAGTAATGGTCGCAGTGCGTGCAGCGCGTGTTGCAGCGGTTCGTCGGCTCGATCCAGATGTGCGTCGGGTTCCAGTCGACGACCTCCGGGAGGTCCGGGGAACGGCGGGGACGGATCTTGGAGAGAATGCTGGCCATGGGTGTCACGTTCCCGGCAGCCTTCCCGCGGAGCCCTCGGAACTCAACCTCAAGGTTTTGCCCGGGCCAACGCACGGAGGCACGATGTTCCACACGCTGACGCTGAATCCCTCCCTCGACGTCTTCCATGAGGTGCCCCGCCTGCCCCCCGGACGCGTGGTACGCACGGGGGAGCCGCGCATCGTGGCGGGAGGCAAGGGCATCAATGTGGCGCGCCGGCTCTGCGAGCTGGCGGGGCCCGGGTCCGTGGTTGCGCATTGCCTCGCGGGAGGACACACCGGGGCGCGCTTGCTCGACATCCTCGCCGCCGAGGGGATTCCGGTGAACGCGACGCGCTTCCCCGGCGAGATGCGCGAGAACCTGCACCTTCGCGTCTCCCCGAGTGGGCGCGAGTTCAAGATCAACCCGGCGGGGCCGCGGGTGCCGCCTCGCGCCCTCACGGCATGCGTGCGCAACTTCACGGCTGCGCTCCGCCCCGGGGACGTCGCGGTGATCTGCGGAAGCCCCCCGCCCGGGGTAAGTGGCGCGGCGCTCGGCAGAATCGTGCGCAACTCCCGGGCACGCGGAGCCAGCGTGTGGGTGGACATGGAGGGCGGAGCCCTGCGCGAGGCACTGCGCGCGGCGCCGTTCGGGTTGAAGCCGAACCGCGAGGAGTTTCGGGAACTTACGGGCGTCGATCCCTCGAGTGCCTCGCGGCGCCGCGTGCTCGAGGCCGCGCGGAAGGTCCTCGCCGGCTCGCGCGCGCAGGAGATGCTCCTTTCGCTCGGTTCGCGCGGCGCGGTTTGGATTTCGGCGGGGGCCGAGGCATGGGCCGAGCCACCACGAATCGCCCCCACCCGCCACGCCGTCGGCGCCGGCGACGCGCTGTTGGCTGCGTGGCTGCACCACGGAAGGCAGGGTCTCAGTCCGTCGAGCGCACTCCGCCGGGCGGTCGACTTCGCCTCGCGCAGGCTCGCCTGATCCCGCCTTGCATGCGCTGTCGACCCGCCGCGGCTACTTGATCTTCCACACCCGCCGGGGACCCTCGGGTTCCTCGGAAGGGGACTTGCGGCGGGGGCGCGCGGCGGGCCGATCGACGGGGGGAGTGTCATCCTCCGCGACACCCGCCTTTGCCGCGGAGCGCAGCATCTCCCACCCGACGAGCGCCGCGAACGCGACCAGCAGCAGGGACGAGTGGATGCCCGCGAGCGCGCTGTCCGCGACGCCAAGCACCACCGCCGCCACGACGCCCGCCCAGCCCATCAGCCTCGGCGTGTTCGGCCAGCTCGCGAAGGACACGAGAAGGACGGCGAGGATCGTCGGGTGTGGAATGGCGCCCACGGGGGACGTGAAGAGTGCCGTGAACATGCCAGCGGCCGTGCGAGGGTAGGAGAACACCGGGTACCAGATCGCCCAGCACCACAGCACAAACGCCACGCCGAGCCGCCACCCGCCGGACGGCATGGAGCGCAGCGCCCCCTCGGGCTTCGCCACGAGAAAGCAGCATGAGACTCCCAGCAGCACCCCTGCAAGGGAGACCGCGGCAGTCTGGCCCTCGCCCAGGGCGATCGCGGCGAAGGAGAACGACTGCACGGCGAATATGAGCCCGGCGAGCTGCACCATCGCACGCCCATGCGCCCGCGAGAGAAGCAGCACCAACGACAGCAGCGCGACCTTCCCAACGAACCCCGTCAGCCCGTGCAGCGTTGCCACCTGCGTGTAGTGCGCGATCAGCGAAGTCTGGGTGTCCAAGGTGTTCCCGGTCCCTACCTGCGCATGCCGCCGTCACGAGTCTGCCGCTTCGCCTCTTCCTCATCGAGCACCACGTAGTCCGGGGGCACGTCGTGGAGCATGCGCGACGTGTCGCACACGAGGTCGTCCCCCGTGTTCGCCTGCCCATCCAGGCCGATGCTCTGGATCTCCTCCCTGAACGGGGAGTACATCAATGGATTCCCCCATCCGTCGTAGATCTCCCCCGACTCGGGGGAGATGTTCATGGGGGTCGAGACGAGTCCACGCTCGACGAGGTCGTAGAGTCGCCCTGGGGCGTCGTGCTCGATCCGGTATGACCGGAGGGCGTAGGCGAGGTCTTCCATGATCTTGACAGTCGCGCGGTAGGACACGTAGTTCGGGTCCGGCTTCGACGACCTGTTCCGCACGCCGGTTTCCTCGACGATGTTCTCGAACAGGACCGACATGCCGCCCTGGTGCCTGCCGTCGGAGCCCCCCGTGGCGGAGGCGCCGCCGGTCGGCGTGTCGCCGCCCCCCTCCGCCATCAGGGCAATCTTCACGCTCGCCAACAGGACAATCACTGCGCCGACACCGAACGCGACCTTGTAGGCCAGGGGCATCCGCGGAGCATGTCCCAAGGAAACTTGTGTCGAAGAACCGGACGACTGGCCACCGGCTGGGCCGAACACGGAGGTCCCCACGCGCGAAACCTCGCGCAGGCTGGGCGGTCCCGGGATCATCGCCAGGGAGGGCGAGGAGGCACGCGGACCAGGCGCCGCGCCGTCCGCCCCGATGATCGGCCCCGTCTCCTGAGCCATCGTCTGGAGCCTCACGACGCGCAGGTCCGAGATCAGGTCCTCGTAGGACTGGTAGCGGTCCCCGGGCTCCTTGCGCATGCAGCGCGCGATCACGTTGTCCCACTCGATGGGCACCGTCGGGATCAGCGAACGCATCGGCACCAGAGGTGAGGAGGCGTGCTTGAACATGATCTGCACGGACGTCTCCGCCTCGAACGGGGGACGGCCCGTGATCAGGTGATAGAACGAGGCCCCGAGCGAATACACATCCGAGCGGAAGTCGAGGTTCCGGCCCTGTCCCTGCTCGGGGGACATGTACTTGGGCGTGCCCAGCACCGTGCCCTCGACCGTGCGGTAGGTGTCGTCGAACATGACCTTGGCCAGTCCGAAATCGACAACCTTCAGGGAGCCGTCTCCTGTCAGCATCAGGTTACCGGGCTTGATGTCCCTGTGAATGATACCCTGCTTGTGCGCGGCACGGAGCCCCTCCGCCGCCTGCGCCATGAAGTCCGCCGACTGTGAGAACGTCACCGGTGTCCGCTTGCGTATCAGGTCGAGAAGCGATCCGCCCGAGAGGAACTCCATCGCCATGAACGGCGAGCCGTCGCCGTCCGTCCCGACCAGGAAAACGGAGGCGATGTTTGCGTGGGAGAGCGCCGCGGATGCCCGCGCCTCGCGCTGGAACCTGCGCGCCGCGTCCTCGTCCCCCATCTGGTCCTTCAGCATAAGCTTGATCGCGACCTTGCGCCGAAGGCCGGGATCATGGGCGAGGTAGACGACGCCCATTCCGCCCCGGGCGAGCACGCGCTCCACGACGTAGGGCCCGACCGACGTGCCGATGCGCGAATCCGCTTGGGCCCCTGCGGCCGCCACGGCCTCGAACGCCGGGGACGGGATCGGCGCATTGGACGGCGCGTCGAAGCGCCGCGTGTCCTCGTGGTGCCCCGTTACCCGCTCAACCCGGGTCGGTGCATCGTGTGCGTCGGGGCCGTATTGGCTGCCCGACGCCGGGTCGCGCGGAGGGGGATTCAAGATGGCCGGGTCGGTCGAAGGTGGAGAAGTACGGGCACATCAAAGCGCGGGGCGCGGCGCGCGTCAACCCAACCAGCTACCCGGACGGCCGGCGCGACATTCAATCCCCGCGCCCGAAACTGCGCGCGTCCTACCGGCCCGCCTGCACCTCGAACGCGTTCTTCGCGTCGGGATTCAGCGTCGTCAGCACGGGGTAGGGGCATGATGACAGCTTGGCGAGGAGGCTTTCCCGCGAGGCGGGCGTGTCGATGACCAGGCAGGCGCTCGTGCCGAACTTCTTGCGCAGGGCGACCTTCGTGCCCGAGCCCATCTGCTCGACGTGCTGGATCACGACGCGCAGGAGCTCCTCGTCAATCCCGGTGAGGACGACCTGGTAGTCGCCGCGGCCCTGGACGACGAACGGCCAGACGGCCTTCTGCTCGGCGGCGATCTCCGCGGCGAGGTTCTCGGCGGCGCGCTGGATCGCGGTCTGGATGGCCTGCCCACG
>CAZUCD010000096.1:0-14334 GCA_964618855.1 uncultured Candidatus Sumerlaeota bacterium | reverse complement strand
AGTTCCGCCCCACCCCGGTTGAGGGTGGGCAGGACGAATGCCATCTGGCGGGGCGGGACGCTGGACATGGGAGCGGGGCCGATTCCACGCCCCGTTGGCCGGGTGGGCAACGCCATCGCCTTGTTCGTGGCCCATCCCGGCCCTTGCGGCTGCGGGCTGTGGGCCGCATCCTCCGCGGCGCCATGCCAATCACCCATTCCCCCATCCAGGCGGCGCCTCCGGCATGACCGGGGCATGGGTGGCGCTCGCGGCGGCCGCGTTCGTGCAGGCGCTCGTGGCCGGGACGCTGCTGCTTCCGCTGGCGCGTCGGCTGGGCTTCAGGCTGGGCCTCGTGGATGCGCCGACGCTGGAACGGAAGATCCACCGCGAGCCGACGCCCCGCAGCGGGGGGCTGGCGATATTCGCGGCGCTTTGGGGCTGCCTGTGGCTGGACGTGTGGCTCGCGGGGAGTGTGGCGCCGACGCTGGAGTTCCTCCCCCCCGCGGTGAGGCAGCTCGCGCTGAACGTGCCGCAGCGAGTTGGGGCGCTTGGTGGCGTCTTTGCAGGGTGTGCGACGATCTTCGTCCTGGGGATCCTGGATGATCGGCTCAACCTGAGCCCGCGCCTGCGCCTTGCTGTCCAGTTCCTTGCGACGATACCCGTCATCGCCGGCGGGGTGAGCCTGCGCCTCTTCCTCCCCGAGCCGGCGGCATGGGTGCTCACGGCGCTGTGGCTGGTGGCGCTGACCAACAGCTTCAACTTCCTCGACAACATGAACGGGCTGTGCTCCGGGGTCGCCGGACTGACGGCGCTGGTGCTGGCGCTGCTGGCGGCGCTCGCGCGGGAGTGGTACATGCTCCTCATGCTGGCGATGATAGCCGGTGCCGCGGCCTCGTTCTGGGCGGTGAACTTCTTTCGTGGCTCGATCTTCCTTGGGGACAGCGGGAGCACGCACCTCGGGTTCCTGCTCGGGGCGATGACGGTGCAGGCTTCATGGTACCAGGAGGGCGTGCCCTCTAAGCTGCCCGTCCTGATGCCGCTGATCGTGCTTTCGGTGCCGATCTTCGACACGGCGTCGGTGCTTTGGATCAGGTTCCGAACGGGGAAGCCACTGATGGAGGGCGACACGAACCACGTCTCGCACCGGCTGGTGGCGCTGGGATTCGGGCGCAGGGAGGCGGTGCTGGTGATCTATGGGCTGACGGTGTGTGTTGGCCTTGCAGCGGTGGCCCTGAGGCAACTCGACTTGGTGCATGGCCTCGCGCAGTCGGCGATGGTCGCGCTCGGGTTCGTGCTGCTGCACCGCGTCGAGCGCGTATCGCGCCGGACCGCCGAGGACCGCGCCCGCAACGGAGCCTGACCATGCGCCTTCGACACGCCGCCGTGCTGTTCGCCCCCCTCCTGTTGAGCGGCTGCTTCCTGCAAGTCCGCGAGCTGCGCTCGGAGAACCGGATGCTCCAGGCGCGCAACGACCAGCTCACGCAGGACCTCGAGGCCGAGCGCGCCAACAAAGAGGTGGCCGCCGCGAACTCGACCGCGGTCCGCGAGCGCGACACGACGATCGCCATGCTGCGCACGCGCGTTCAGAGCCTCGAGACGCGCCTGAAGGAGGCGGAGGAGGAACCGCTCGACGCGGCACCGGCGCCGAACGCGGGTGGAACGCTCGAGGAGGCCGCGTCCCTCCAGCGCAGGATCGAGGAACTGGAACTCGCCGCGGCGAAGCGCGAACAGGAGGTTGCCGCCCTCGAGATCAAGATCCGCGACCACGAGGATGAGCGCATCCGCATGCGCGAGGAGTTGGCACGCGCGAGCGGCGACAACGCGGGGCGCATCGCGGAGCTCGAGACCGAACTCGCGAAGCAGAAGGCGGAGTCCGGGCGCCTGGGCGGAGCGGCCGACACGGCACGCCTCGAACTGGCGGTGATGGCCGAGGAGCGCGACCGCCTGAAGGGTGACCTCGACCGCGCCAAGGCGGCCCTTACTGAAGCGGAGTCCAAGGCGGCATCCGCGCCGGCCCAGTCGGCCGACCCGGCGCGGATCGCGAGGATCAACCAGTCCTCGCGCGAGGTGCTCGCGTCGTGGGTGAAGACGGGGGAGGCCGCAGTTCGCACGGAGGGCAACGCAGTCGTCGTGACGCTCCAGGTGGATGCCCTCTTCCAACCGGCGACGACGACGGTCTCGGACGCCGGGCTGAAGATGCTGACCTCGCTGCGCGATGTCCTGGTGGCGAGCAAGGCCCCTGCGATTCGCGTGGTCGGGCACTCGGACGACCAGCCGCTCGGCAAGAGGCTCGCGGACTACTACGACAACTGGGACCTGGCCGCGGGGCGCGCGATCGCCGTCGTGCGGTGGTTCTCCTCGCAGCCGGGGCTCGGCATGGCGCAGTTCCACGCTGTGTCGCGGTCGTACGCGGAGCCGGTCGCGTCCAACGCGGACGCCAATGGGCGGCGGCGCAACCGGCGCGTTGAAATCTGGATCGCATGGGACCAGCCGACACCGACGCAGTGACGCCGCCGGGGACGGGCACGGCCCCTCCGCCGGAGGTGTCCGTCGTCGTCCTGTCGTGGAACAGTGCGCGGTTCGTCCCGGGCTGCATGCAGAGCCTCTCGCGCACGAAGGGCGTCGCGATCGAGGTCATCCACGTCGACAATGCGTCCTCGGACGACTCGGATGCCGCCGCGCGGCGGTGGCCTGTCGTCTCACGGGCGATTCGGAACGAGTCGAACCTGGGATTCGGTGGCGGGAACGACGTGGGGTGGAGGCTGGCAGGCGCACCGGTCATCGTGTTCCTCAATCCCGACTGCCTCGTGCGGCATGACACCATCGCCGTGCTGCGCGACACGCTGCTCTCGGATCCTGCCATCGGAATCGTGGGTGCGAAGCTCCTCTACCCGGGCACGAGGACGATCCAGCACGCGGGGGGCGTGCTGCACCCGAACGCGATGGCCGAGCACCCCGGCGTCGGGGAGGAGGACGGGCCTCGCTTCGACGCGCGCCGGGACGTGGACTACGTGACGGGGGCGCTGTTCGCGATCCGCCGCGGGGATGTCGAGTCCCTTGGTGGATTCGATGCCGACTACTTCCCCGCGTACTACGAGGAGACCGATTGGTGCGAGCGGCTCCGGCGGCAGGGGCGCCGCGTCGTCTACGAGCCGCGGGCCGTGGCGTGGCACCACGAGTCGGTGGGACTCGGGAAGAAGTCCGATCGACTGGTGCGGATGAGCTACCGCAACCGCATCCGGTTCGTGATCAAGAACTACACGGTGGTGGAGCTGCTGACGCGCTTCCTGCCGTTCGAGCTGTCGTGGTTCGCGGGGGCCCACTCGCGGGGATATCGGATGGCTGCGGTGGCCTCGTGGGTTTCGGGGCTGGCCTTTGCGGCGAGGTGCCTCGCCCGGATGTCGCGTCGCCCGCGCTAGCGCGACCGCCTTGGCATCGCACGCCGCGACTTTGCGCCCTGCCTGGGTGCGGCCGGCTTGGCGGACTTCTGCGGCTCGGGTGGGCGCGGCATCGGGCGCGGGGCCTTGCCGGGGACGTACTCGTCCACCCAGCCTGTGAGGCGTGCATAAACGGCGAACCGCGCCTCGTTGCGGCGCCTGAGGCCCGCGAGGGGGTCGTCGAAGTCGTACACGTGGACGAACGGCGCGCCCTCGCCCCCGCGGCGCGCCAACGCGGCATGCGCCTCGCTCACCGCGAGGAGCAGCCGGATCGCGACCCCGGGCTCGGAGACGGGCTCGGCGAAGACCACCGTTCCCGGCACGGGGCGGCTTGGGTCCTCCGGTTCCGATATCGCTACCGTGGCGACAATGGCGGGCATGACGTCGGCGCGGTCCCCCGCGAGCGCTGCAAGCGCCGCGCGGAACTCCTCGTTGCGCGCCGTCACGAGCACGTGGCGCCCCGCGGCGCGCTCGGCGTCGATGATGCCGGAGATGATCTCCATGCGCGACTCGTTCTTGAAGAGGCCGTTGCGCACGATGACGTCGTAGGGCTTGTCGCGCTCGACGCGGCGGTACTCCGGGGCGCGGATGCGGAAGAGCCTGACCGGGGGAATCTCCCCCGCCTGCACGCGGGCGGCGGCGGAAACAAACCTGCGCCACGGGCCGAATGCGGCTGCGAGGAGGAGGTCCCGCCCGTCCCCGCGCGCGGGAGTGCGCGAGATGGCCACGCGCACGGCGGCGTTCGTCGCGCCCATCGCGGCACGGTAAAGCAGGTCCCCGTCGATGATGCTGGAGCGTGGGACGATGATGGCGTGCTCGCGGCGGAGCCGGAGGCCGATCATCAGCGCCTTGCGCTTGTCCTCCGGCGGCAGGGGAATGCGCTGTCCGCCCTCGCGTTCCATGTGCGAGAAGAGCGCCGCCGCATCGGCGACCGGGAGGACGAGGCGGGGCGCGTCGAGGTCCTTCAGGGTGCGGTAGGGGCGGGCGCAGTCCTCGCCGAGCCTGGCCGCGATGTCCTCGGCGTCGGCCTGGTTGGCGGCAAGGATGACGCCGGTCGGGCCCGCCGCCTCGATGACGGCGCGCGTGAGGGCCGTCCCGCCCTCGAGTGCCTCCCGCACCGCGGTGACGCGTCCCTGCGTCCGCACGGCCTCCACGAGTTCGCGGTCCGCGGGCGTCAGGGGATCGAGGAACTTCGCGGGGAGTGGCCGCGTCGGCTCGAAGGGCTCGCGCTTGTCCACGACGGCGACGCGAAGCTTGCGGTCGCGGAGGATCGACTCGATCTCCGTGAGCAGTCCGGTCGGGAAGCTGAACGCCCTGCGGTCGAACAGGTGGCGCCGGCCGTCCCACTCGCCTTCCAGGTAGGCGGAATCCTCGGTGCGCTCGGCGACATCGAAGCTGGTGGCCGAATCTATGTCGCGTGTCGGGACCCCGGCACCCAGGACGCGGCAATGGGAGTGCTCGATTTCCAGTCGCACGTCGGTCGAGAGCCATTCGCGCTGGAAGCGCGTCATGAGCTGCTCGGGAATGCGCTCGGTCTTCAGCCGGAAGAGGCTGATCAGGTCCGGAAGGTGGCAGAGGTGCACCTCCCACCGGTTCTCCGACGCGACCCACCGCGAGGACGGCAGGTCGCGCAGCGACGACTCGACCTCCCGGTTGTTTCCGGTCTCCACGCCGAGGAAATCGTCTTCGAGGTAGGTGATGCGCATGAAGGCCAGTCTCCCCGCGAAGGGAAGCAGGTGGGCAGTGGATTCCGTGATACGCGGGTGAGTCTAGTTCCGGGCCATTCCGCGAAGCAGCAGGAAAGTGGTTGATCGATGGACCAAAGGGCGGCCTTGCCTGCGGTGCCGCCGGGACTACCTGCCCCGGACCCTCTCGGCGACGAGGCTGCCATCGGACCCGATCGTGGCGCGCACCTCGGCTGCCGCTCCCGGAACGGCGTCGCGCACCTCCGTTCGGGAGTTCGTCAGGAAGGGCACCCCGTCGATGGAGTTCGGTCCGGTGAGCCTGCCGCGGAGCCGGACTTCCCTTCCAACGGGAATCGGCGAGGGATTGCCCGACGAGTCGCGTGCCCCCTCCGCGATCCAGCGCGTGATCAGGTCAATGTCGTCCGCGTCCAAGTAGGGAGGACCGTCGAATGGCATGCGGGGGGTCTCGACACCCTGGATGTGGCGCAGTAGCAGACTTGCGCCGGGATTGCCGGGCACGATGACAGGGCGCTCGGCTGTGGAGAGCATCAGTTCCAATTGCGTGAGAACGAGACCCTCCGGCGCGGGTCCCATCTTTCCCTGTGGGGCATGGCAGCGGACGCAGTTCTGGCCGAGAATGGACTTCACGTGGGCGTAGTTGACAAACCCCTGGCCGACTGGGGGCACGACGACCGGTGTGGGTGAAGGATTGGTCGGCTTGGGCGCGTGGGTTGGGGCGGCGTCGGCGGCTGTCGCCGGGTTCGGGGCGGCGGGTACGACCCCTCCCGTGGGCGGTGGCGCCCCGGGCACCGCAGCAACTGCGGGAGCGAGGGAGCGGACCCAGTCCTCGACCATCGCAATCTCCTCGTCGGAGAGGTAGGGCGGGCCGTCCATCGGCATGCGGGGTGTGCTTTCCCCGCGAATCCTGCGGATGAGTTCGCTCGCTCCCGGGTCGCCCGCGACGATGACTGGGCCGTCCTCCGATCCAGCCAGCAGCGACTCGAGCGAGTTCAGGCGCAGTCCTTCCGGTGCGTCCCCCCCCACGTGGCATGAGGTGCAACGCGATTCAAGCAGCGCCAAGACCCGGGGGGTGGGGTCCACTGCGGATGTGCCTTCGGCGGCGTTGGCCTGGGAGGGAGCCGCGCCGGGCGTCGGAGTCACGTCGGGCTTCTCGCGCGGAGCCGGAGAGGCGGGAACCGATACGCCCGCCTTGGGGGCAACCTCGGTGGACGTCGGCTCGGGGTCCTTTCCGCGTGCCGCGGTCAGGTACATGGCGAGGCTGTGTTCCTGCTGCTCTGTCACGGGACTGAACTTCCGCGCCTTCTTCGTCATGCTGGCGACGACCTTTCGCCACTCCTCGCCCGTGCGCTCCTTGTGTAGGACTTTGTTCAGGTCGTGGCAGCGGATGCACTCCGCATGCAGCGTGGCGCGCCCGCGGTCGAGCACGGCCGGGATGTCGATGCGCGACCATCCCTCCTCCCCCTCGCCGGCGACGAAACGCCAGGCCTCCTTCATCCTCTCGATGGACTCGGGCTTCCGGGCGTTGCGGCTGAGGGACCACTCCCACCCAAGGGTGAAGAGGGGCAGCCCGATCATCAACCAGGTCATCACCATCAGGGACACGCCGAGGACCGGCAGGTGCTGGCGGAAGTGGGGAAAGAACCGCAGGATCGACACCTTGATGACGAGCGTGATGCCGATTCCCAGCGCGATGATCGCATGCGCCACGGAACGCGGCGGCAGGTCCCCCACGTAGTTCCAAATGCGCGGAACCATAAAGTACATCATCACGACGTAGATGGTCACGAACGAGTATCCGAGGAGCCTGTGCAGCCGCATGAGGCCCTTGGGCGCGGAGCTCGTGTGGGTCGCCTCGTCGTACGGGTACCCCCACAGGTGGAGCATCAGGAACGTCGCGCAGGTGCCGATGAGCAGGAAGGCGATGCCGAGGATTGCCGTGATGGACATGCGTGCGGGGACTCCGTGCTCGGCGTTCGTACGGGATCGGGTCGGAGGAACGACCGTTCAAGAAGGGATGCACGCCGCCGGTGCGAAAGCAGGCAAAAAATGCCCGCCATCGCCTGCCGGCGAGGCCCCGGGCGGCTGATTGCGAATGCGGGACCACAAGCGGACACCTGCACGCGCCCAAACAGACGTCGCACCGGGCTTTCGTTTTGACACGCTTGGCGCCGGGACTTGGAATCGCCCTTCAATCTCCATTCCAGACCCGCCGGACCGAAGACGCCGCATGGCCGACCAGCCAACATCGACCCAACCGCTCCTGACCGTTCGCGGGCTGAAGAAGTGGTTCCCCATCCGAAAAGGCCTGTTCGGCAAGGTGGCGAACCACGTGAAGGCGGTCGATGGGATCGACTTCACCGTTGGGAAGGGGCGGACGCTCGCGCTCGTCGGGGAGTCCGGCTGCGGGAAGACGACCGCGGGACGCCTGATCCTGAACCTGATCCCGGCGTCCGAAGGGCACGTCCAGCTCGACAATTCCCCGAATCTGGTGACTCTGTCGCAGGGGGACATGCTCCCCTACCGCCGCCGGATGCAGATGATCTTCCAGGATCCGTACAGTTCGCTGAATCCGCGCATGCCCGTGGGAGCGATGATTTCGGAGGCGCTCGCGATCCATCGGATCGTGCCGAAGGGGGAGGCGCGCCAGGAGCGGGTGAAGCAGCTTCTGGTGCAGGTGGGCCTTTCGCCGGACGCGGCGCGGCGTTTCCCGCACGAGTTTTCCGGGGGCCAGCGCCAGCGCATCGGCATTGCGCGCGCCCTCGCCGTGCAACCCGACCTCATCATCGCCGACGAGCCGGTTTCCGCGCTCGACGTCTCTATCCAGGCGCAGGTCATCAACCTGCTCGAGGACTTGCAGCAATCGATGGGGCTGTCCTTCCTGTTCATCAGCCACGATCTCTCCGTGGTGGCGCACCTCGCGCACCAGGTCGCGGTGATGTACCTTGGCCGGATCGTGGAGATGGGCGACACGGCGCCGATCTTCGACACGCCGAAGCATCCCTACACGCGGGCGCTGCTGTCGGCGGTGCCGCAGATCGAAAAATCGCGGCGCACGAAGCGCATCATCCTCGAGGGGGACGTCCCCAGCCCGGTGAATCCCCCGCCGGGGTGCCACTTCCACCCGCGCTGCCCCGCGCGGTTCGGACCGTGCGACAAGGTGAGCCCGCGGACGAACACCCTTCCCGACGGCGTGCGGGTCGCATGCCACCTCTATGACCCGGAGTTTTCATCCGAGGCGAACAAGGGGACCGGAGGCCGGAGCTCGAAGTCGAACCTGACGCCCGTCCCGATCAGCGAGTCGGGCTTGTCGAAGCTGAAGAAGGACCCACCCTCCCGATAGGAGGGGTTGCTACTCCGCGGGGCGGCCGAGCTGCACCATCTCGGCCAGCGCGTCGTGGACGACGCGGACGGCCCTCTCCAGCTCCGCCTCGGCAATGATGCAGGAGAGCTTGATCTCGCTGGTGGAGATCATCTGGATGTTGATGCCCGAGTCCGCGAGGGCGCGGAACATCTTCGCGGCGACGTTGGAGTGCGAACGGACGCCGGTGCCGACGACGCTGAGCTTCGCCATGGTGCGGTCGCCGGTCACGCCCTGCGCGCCCAGTTCCCCCGCGAGGACCTGCATGATCCGCATCGCCTCTTCGTAGTCGGTGCGCGACACGGTGAACGAGATGTCGTTGTGGCCGTGGCTGGCGGCGTTCTGGATGATCATGTCCACCATGATGTTCGCGGAGGCGATGCGGTCGAACACCTGGGCGGCGACGCCTGGCTGGTCGGGCACGGCGAGGATCGTGATCTTCGCCTCCTCGCGGTTGAATGCGACGCCACTGATGACGGTGTCTTCCATGGATTCGTCCTCCTCGACGACAAAGGTGCCGGGCATGTCGTGCAGGTAGCTGCGCACGTGCAGGGGGACCCGGTAGTTCTTGGCGAACTCGACGCTGCGCGAATGGAGGACGCCGGCGCCCATCGCGGCGAGTTCGAGCATCTCGTCGTAGGTGATCCTGTCGAGCCTGCGCGCCGTGGGGCATATCCGCGGGTCGGTGGTGAAGATGCCGTCGACGTCCTTGTAGAACTCGCAGACATCGGCCTTGAGGGCTGCGGCGAGCGCAACTGCCGTGATGTCCGAACCCCCGCGGCCGAGCGTCGTGAGCTCGTTGTCCACCGTCGCGCCCTGGAAGCCGGCGACGACGGGGATGGCGCCCTCGGCCAGCGCCCGTTCGAGCCGCGCCGTGTCTATCGACTTGATGCGCGCCTTGCCGAACACCGGCTCCGTCACGACGCCGACCTGTGGCCCGGTGAAGCTCATCGCGGGGAGGCCCTCGCCCAGGAGCGCGATCGCCATCAAGGCGATGGCCTGCTGCTCCCCGGTGGACATGAGCATGTCGAGTTCGCGGGCGGGGGGCTTGTCGTGAAGCGCCTTCGCCATCGCTAGCAGCCTGTTCGTCGCATCCCCCATCGCGGACGCGATGACCACGACCTGGTCGCCGCGGCGTCGCATCGCCCCCGCGATGCGCGCCATGTGGCGGAACTTCTCCGCGTGGAACGTCGCACCGCGGAGCATCTCTTCACCGGCACGGCCCTCCCCCTTGCCTTTGTCGCCGAGGGCGTCTCCGCCGAATTTGATGACGATGCGTGACATGGGATCTGGGATCGGGAATCGGGGGTCTGGGGTCGGGGGTCGGGATTGGGGAATCGGGGATCGGGGTTCGGTGAGTGATCGGCGGATCGACCGGTATGCGATCCCCAGACTTCTCCACCCTTCGACTTTCTGACTTTTCGACTTTCGACTTTCGACTACTTCACCTTGTCGAATCCGGGGAGGTCCTGCGCCCTGTTGAAGTCCTTGTAGAGCATGGACGGCTGGATGTCGCGGTTGTTCTGGTACTTGTCGGACTGGTAGGGCGTCACGTCGCCGACGACCTGATGGTAGAAGATCTGGCAGATTTCGACGCCGGGATAGATGCGCAGGGGATGGATCGCGGTGATCTCGAGCGTCCAGTAGCCCCGGAATCCCGTGTCCCCGAAGCCGGCGGTGACGTGGACGAACATGCCGAGGCGGCCGATGGAGCTGCGCCCCTCAAGCATGGGGACGAATCCGCGCGTTTCGGTGTATTCGAGGGTCCTGCCAAGGTAGAGCCTGCCCGGCTGCAGGACGAGTCCCTCGGCGGGGATCTTCACGCGCGAGGTCTTGGGGAGGCGCCGCATGTCGAGCACCTCGTCCTCATAGATCATCAGTTCATCGTGCAGGCGCAGGTTGTACGAGTTGGGGTTCAACTGCGCGGGCTCGAAGGGCTCTATGAAGATGCGCCGTCCGAGGTTGATGCGAATCTCTTCGCCGGTGAGGATCATGGTCGTGGTTTGGTGGCCGTTTCGGAGGGCGGAAGGTCGCCGCGCGCGCGTTCTCGGGCAAGGCGAAGGTCGCACGAAGGAAAGCCGAAACCACACGCTCGCGCATTTTCCGTCTTGGCATTGGCCACGGATGAGCCGCGGATGGACCCTCAGAGCACGGAGCGGCGAGCCATGAGCATGCGCATCACCAAGGTCTACACGAAGTCGGGGGACGACGGCACGACGGGGCTCGTCGGAGGTCAGCGCCTGCGCAAGGACCACGCGCGGATCGAGTCCTACGGGACCGTGGACGAGCTGATGGCCGCGATGGCGTGCGCGAGGGTGGAGTTTTCCGCCGAGCATGTCGGCCGCGTGCGCAGCGCCGAGCGCGCCGCCGACTTCGCTGGCCTGCTCGAGTACATGCAGAACCTGCTGTTCACGCTCGGGGGGGAACTGGCCACGCGCGTGGAGGACCTCGACCCGAGGATGCCCGTGATCGGCGCCGGGGATGTAGAGTTCCTGGAGCGCGCGTGCGATGCGTACAACGCGGAGTTGCCCGCGCTGAAGGACTTCGTGCTCCCCGGGGGATCGAGGACGTCGGCAGCCCTGCATGTCGCAAGGACCGTGGCGCGGCGGGCGGAGCGCTGCGTGGTGGCGCTCGCGGCCGAGGAACCCGTCGGGGCGCACTGCGCGGTGTTCCTCAACCGGTTCTCGGACGCGCTGTTTGTCCTGTGCCGCTGGGTGAACCGGGAAATGCAGGTGCCTGAGGTGCTGTGGCGGCATGGGATGAAGCCGCCCGCGCTGCCAGGGGTGGACGACGCCGGTCAGTAGTCCGCCCACCCGCCGACTCGCGAGACGTCGGCGCCCGAGATGACGATAATGCCCTCCGACAGGGTCGCGTTGTGCGCGAGACCGAACCTGCCATCGGCCGTGGCGGCGAATCCGTTGGCGTCCGCACCGGTGTCCGTGGCGCCGCCAAACGCGGTTGATCCGAGCATGGACGCCTCCGAGTCGAGCGCCTGCACCAACGAGCCATCGGCGGAGACCTTGAGCAGGTACTCGGTGGGCGGGGGGACGGTGCCGTTGTGCCAGACGAGGACCTCGTCGGCGGCGTTGCACTCGAGGTAGGTGTCGCCGATGTTGCCACCGGGTGCGCCCATCGCTGCGAGGAGGGCCGAGCGCTCCGTGAACAGCGAGACGGAGCCGGACGGGGTGATGCGCAACATGTCCCCGTCGGAGTTGACGTCCCCCGTCGCGAATGCGTTGGCGACGATGATGTCCCCGCCGGATTGGACGACGAGGTCCGACGCCTCGAAGAGCGTCCCCGGGGGCGTGAGGGCGCCTGCGAGGGCCGCTTCCGATGCGAGCTGGACGGGGGTGGCATCCACGGCGTTGGTGGGAACGTGCCATACGCCGACTTGGGCGGCGGAAGCGCCCTCGAATGCGGTGCGGAGGAAGACCAGCCGCGCGTTGGCGGCATCCACGTCGATGGCGGAAATGCCTTCCGAGTGCGCGACGCCCACGACGCGCTGGACGGTCCCCGCGGAGGGGATGCGGATGAGCCGCTCGGTAGCGTCGGAGGTCGGGCGCACCAGGGCGAAGAGGGTCCCGGTCGCCGGGTCGCAGGTCATGTCGTGCAGCGCGATTCCCGTGATGCCGAGCGCGGCTTCCATCTGCGCGCGCGAGGCCCAGACGGACAGGATCGAGCCGTCCCACCTGAGGATCGCGTCGCTGGTGTCGTCCTCGAAGAAGTACCAGACGGTCCCGGCTGCATTGCAGGCGAGGCCCCGGGGATCAGTGTCCACGTTGCCGGTCAGCGAGAGGATCGTCGACCGGGAAAGGTGGCGTGTGTAGGTGGGCGCGGCAACCCCCGTCGCCGTGAGGGAGAAGAAGGCGAGGATCAGGAGCGGCTTGGGGCGTATCAGTGGCAAGGTTGGGGACTCCCGTGACAAGAAAACTGCCCGCGAACGGGGTTCGCGGGCAGTTGGAGAGTGCGGTGTGCGGTGATGCTGCCTGACGTGCTTACTCGTAGAGCGACCAGCCACCGGCGGAGGCAGGGCCTGAGCCGACGATGAACCCGGTCACGCGGATGATGCCCTCCGGACCGGCGTTGTTCTCGCCGAGGCAGTAGAGCTCGGAGTTTTCCGGCGGGGTCTTCTCAACGAAGCGGAGGGAGCGGTCCGTCGGGTTGCTGCTCGTTCCGTTGAGGAAGGTGCTGGTTGTGGCGCCGGTGAGGTCCTGGCTGACGGACTGCTCGGCGATGACGTTCTGGATTTGGGCGCCATCGGCACTGATGAAGGCGATGGAGCGGCGGTTTGTCGCGTAGGCGGAGGTCGCGGCCGACGTGCAGTTCGAGAAGTAGATGTCGCCAGTGGACTCGCGGACCGCGAAGGCCGAGTTGTCGAGCGACTGGTCCGCGATCGCACCGAGGGAGCCGGCGCCGAAGAAGCGCTCGTTGGTCAGCGCCGCCTCGATGGCGTTCGAGTCGATGAAGAGCGTGCAAACACCCGCGCCAACCGTAAGTGGGGTCACGCGGAAAATGTCGTCGTTGTCGTTCGTGGTGTTGATGTTCGAGACGATGAGGTCGCCCTGAACAGGACGGAAGGTGATGTCGAAGGCGTTGCCGTCGGTGCTGCTGCCGCCGCCGGAGGAGTTGCCGCCAACGAGGGCCGAGTTGAGGTTCGCCTCGGAAATGATTAGTGTGGAGGCGTTGAGCGTGACGTTCGAGGCGGTGCTCGCGTTGTTGATGACGTGGATGCCGCGGGTGCCCGCGCCATTGACCCCCGCGCCGACGCCCACACCGTGGCTGGAGCTGAAGTTGTCGATGTGGACGTAAAGCCGGTCGTTGGCTGCGTCGTAGGCGATGGAGTTCGTGCCCTCTGCATTCTCCGCGCCGTTCGACCCCGAGGTGGCAACCACGGTGACGGCCCCGGCCGAGGATATGCGCACGATGTCCTCACGGAAGAGCGTGCTGCCACCCGCGATGCCGATGTTGGTCGCAATGAAGATGTTGCCCGAGGCGTCGCCCTCCATGTCGAAGACGCCGAAGAGCGAGTCACCGTCGGCATCGGCTGCGGAAACGGCGCTGACGGCACTTACGATGGCGGCCTGCGTGCAGAGCTGCGTGGGGGCACCGGTGCCGCTCCACTGCCAGAGGGAGTTGCGGTTGGTCGTCGTCACCGCGGCGTCGGAATTGCGGTCCTGGTAGATGAACCGTGGCGTGGCCTGGCGCGTAACCCCGAGGCCGCGGAAGGCGACGAGGTTTTCTGTGCCGGCGAATCCGGCTGCGGTGTTGTGCGTGGCTGCCGAGAGCGCGAGGGACGCGGTCTGGGCGCTGGCGGCACCTGCAATCAGGGTGAGGGCCGCTGTCATCAAAATGGCTTTGCGCATGTGCTGCACTTCTCCTGGGGGGTTGGGGGTCGAGGTCGGCTTCAGGGCCTGTGTTTCGGATCGGTCAATTGCGGTGCCCTGAAAACCACGAGCCGACCGCGTGTTACTTCTGCATCGTAGCGCTGATCATCCCCAACCCTCGCGGATGGACAAGGGGAAAAAGGGGGGGCGCCGGCGGGTAAAAGCTTTGAGCCGAGGACTTTGGCGTGGACTCGCATGCTACTCTGTGCGCATCATGGAGGATTTTGGGAGACACCTGCCGTGCGGCGGGTCCGGGGCAGACTACGTGGAGCTCCCGGCGCGCGAACCTCATCGAATCTCTGGGTTCGCCGCGCGACGGGGATTCAGTGCCCCAGCGCCCCTCCCGTCCCCGGAGCCGTCATGCTGGAGCCGCCGGTTCCCAATTGTCTCAGGACTCCCGCGCGGGGGCCGATGCGTGTTTCGGCCCCCAGCCAAACAGGGAGTGACACCGAGTCGTGCCCGATCGGAAG
>CAZUCD010000095.1:0-14515 GCA_964618855.1 uncultured Candidatus Sumerlaeota bacterium | reverse complement strand
CCCAGTAGCCCATGAAGCCGCGGAAGTGGTCGAGCCGGACGAGGTTCACGGTCGAAAGCGCGGTCGCCAGGCGGCGCGTCCACCACGCAAAGCCGTCCTTCTCCATGACGTCCCACTTGTAGAGCGGGTTGCCCCAGAGCTGGCCGGTCTTGCTGAAGTAGTCAGGGGGAACGCCGGCGACCTCCGTGGGAAGGCCCGTCTTGCGGTCGAGCTTGAAGAGCTTCTGGTTCGCCCAGGTGTCCACGGAGTCGTAGGCGACATAGATGGGGACGTCGCCGATGATCTCGATGCCGAGCTTGAGGGCGGTGCGCCGCACGCCGTTCCACTGGTCGAAGAAGAGGAACTGCGCGAAGCGGTGGAACTCGATGCGCGCGGCATGCTTGCGGCGCGCCTCCTTCAGCGCGGCGGGCTTGGCGTCGCGGATGTCCGGCTCCCACGTGTTCCACGCCGAGCCCTTGTGCGCGTCCTTCAGCGCCATGAAGAGCGCGAAGTCGTCCAGCCAGTGCGCCACGTTGGGGTCCTTCTGGAACGCCTCATAGCGCTTCGCCATCTCCGGGAACTTGCCGTGGGCGAATCGCTCCTGGGCGAGGCGCAACAGCGGCAGCTTCCAGTCGATCACCCATCCGTAGTCCACGTGGTCGCTCGGAAAGGCCGGCGGGTTGATTTCCTTCTCGTGCAGGAGCCCGTCGCGGACGAGATACTCCGGCGAAACCAGCAGCGGGTTGCCCGCGTTCGCGCTGAAGCATTGGTACGGGGAGTCGCCGTAGCTGGTGGGGCCGAGGGGCAGGACCTGCCAGTAGGCGAGCCCGCTGGAGGCGGCCCACTCGAGGAACCGGTGGCAGGCCGGGCCGAGGTCTCCGATCCCGAATGGTCCCGGGAGCGATGTCGGGTGGAGGAGGATGCCGGCCAGGCGTTGGGAAAGTGGCATGGTGGGACGGAGACTCCTGCGGGGTTTGCGCGCCCCCATGGGCATGACACATGGGGCGTGGGGCAAGGAATGGGAGGCCGGGGGTTTGGGGCTAAGGGACGGAGGCCGGAGGTCGGAGGCCGGAGATGGGGAATCGGGAATGGGGGATCGGGGGCGAGTCAGGGGATAAGTCAGGACGGATCGGTCGGGACACAGGTGACACACACTTTGGTCGGGAATCAGGGACCGGAGGGGGATGACGTCGGCCAGGTCATTCCCCCGCCACCTTTCAATTCCCGGCCTTTGAACTCCGGCCCCTAGTCCCCGATCCCCAGCCCCTGTTTATTCAGGAATCTGCACAAATCCCCGAACTGGCGGTCCCATGAGAACTCGTTCTCGGCGACTTCGCGTGCGCGGCGGCCCATGGCGGCGCGTTCGGCGGGGTCGGTGCGGAGGACGGACTGGATCGCGGCGGCGAGTCCGCCGGGCGTCGGCTCGCCAACGGCGCCGAGCCGGTGCGTTTCGATGACGCCGGGCATGTCTCCGACGCGGGTCATGGCGATGGGCCGGGCTGCGGCCATGTAGTCCCCGGACTTGTGGGGCCAGCGGCTCCAGTTGAACTTGGTGTCGCGCATGGGGAGCACGAGCACGTCCGCTGCGGCGAGGATTCGCGGGATGTCGGCGAAGGGAACGCGGCCAAGGTCGGTCACGCGTCCCTGCCTCCAACGGCGATGGACGGGGCTGCGCTCGCCCCAGAACCGCGCGCCGGCGCAGAGGAAGTGCATGTCCGGGATCGCGCGCCACGTCCGCTCCAGGGCATCGTCCATGAGCATGTTGTCCATCGTGTAGTTCGCGGCATAGCCGACGATGGGGGCCTGCGCGGGCAGTCCGAGGGCCTCCCTTGCGGCGGCGCGGTCCATGGGCGCGACGCGGGCGGTGTCGGCGCCGCTCCTGTAGAGGTGGACGCGCTCGTCGGGGACCCCGAGCGCGCGCGTGCGGCCTCGCATCCAGCTCGAGATGATCGAGACGGCGTCGGCGTCGCGGATGAGCTGCTCCTCGAGGCGCACCTCCCACCGGTCGACCGCACGGATGAAGGGCGAGCGCCAGTCGCGGTACTGCGGGGGCATTGGGCGCCCCCACTGGGAGTAGTCGTACACGCCGCCGTCGCTGCTCCAGAGGTCGCACCAGTCGGCGAGCCAGAAGCCGCCGCGGCGCCGGATCCAGCGCGCGGGCCATTGGTCCACGGGCTTGTGGGAGAAGGTGAAGATGAGGTCCCAGGTTCCACGCAGGTGGGCGAGACGCTGGACGAGGCCCGGCGGGCTGAGCCCGTCGTCCGGGGTTTTCAGGAGGTGCCAGTTGGCGGTGCGAAGAGTCGTGAGGCGGCCGCGGCGGGAGACGTGCGGCCGGTAGTACTGCGCGCCGGTGAAGACGAACGTCACCTCGTGCCCTGCGCGGGCGAAGAGGCGCGCGGTTTCGCGTGCGCGAAAGTACGCGCCGCGCTCGACAAGGTTGTGGTTGAGGATCAGGACGCGCAAGGAACCGCGGCGGCGCCTACTCGGAGATGGTGAGGATGCTGTCCAGGTTGGCGAGCTTGAGCGTCTCCATCACCTGCGGAGCGGGCGCGCGCAGGGTGAGCTGGCGCCCCTCGCCCATGAGCTCGAGATGGAGCGAGAGGAGGAGCCCCGCGGCGACCTCGTCCATTTGCTCCACGCGGCTGAGGTCGAGGACGACATTGCCGCCCCGTTCCCGCGCGGTGTTCAGCGAGGTCTCGAAGTCCGGGCACGTCTCCTCCACCACGTTTCCCATGACGTGGATCGTCATCAGTTGGGCATTGCCGGAAATGAATAGCTCCACGTGCCTGCATCCGCGCCGCTGGGTGTCGCCACTCGGTGGGGTCCGGTGTGTGGGCGGGGACGCTTCACCTCGCCCATGATGAGTCATTCCGGTGGGGGTGGCTGTCAACCTGCCA
This sequence comes from uncultured Candidatus Sumerlaeota bacterium, assembly GCA_964618855.1. Lineage (GTDB taxonomy): Bacteria > Sumerlaeota > Sumerlaeia > SLMS01 > JANRJK01 > CAZUCD01. The sequence goes on along the minus strand of CAZUCD010000095.1, from coordinate 11,639 downwards.
ATGGTGGGGGTGGGAAAATCCCCGGGGTGCTAGCTTGTCGTGCCTTCGTTCAGAATGTCCATGTGGGCGGAGTAGGCGAAGACACGGTTGCGCGAATGTCCGGTGATCTCGCGGACGATGGAGAGGGACTCGAGGGTTTCGATTCCCCTCGCGGCGGCAGGAAAAGTCATCCCTGTCAGTTTCCGGGTTTCTTCGATCGTGATCAGGGGACGACGCCGAATGCACATGAAAACACGAAGGGCCCCTGCAGCCAGCCTGCCGCGCCCCTGTATTCTGGACTCATCGGCTTGGAAGAGAGCCAGAAGTCGCGTTGCAACGCGGTGGGCGTCTCCAGCAGTTTCCTCGACGCCCGACAGGAAGAAATCCAACCACGCCTCCCAATCACCTTCGATCCTTACCCGGTTGAGCAGGTCGTAGTACCGGTCGCGATGCCTCCTGAGGTAGAGACTGAGGTACAGAAGCGGTTCGGCAAGCACTCGATCGTGGATGAGGAGCAAGGGTATGAGAATGCGTCCGGTTCGACCGTTGCCGTCCAGGAACGGGTGGATCGTCTCGAATTGAACGTGTACCAGTGCGGCTTTGATCAAGGGAGGCACTTCGCGCGAGTGCATGAATTCCTCCATGGGGCCCAGCACGTCCATGAGGAGGTGCGGTGGTGGTGGCACAAAGGCCGCATTTCCCGGTCGCGATCCCCCGATCCAGTTCTGCGTGCGTCGGAATTCTCCCGGGTCCTTGTCGGCCCCTCTTCCCTTTCGAAGCAGGAACCCATGCAACTCGCGGATGAGTCTCAATGACAACGGCAGGTTGCTGCGCATCCGGTCGAGTCCGTGGGCGAGCGCAGCCACGTAGTTTGAGACTTCGACTACGTCATCGATCGGCACCCCCGGCGTCCCCTCGAGTTCATATAGGAGCAGGTCGGAGAGCGTAGACTGGGTTCCCTCAATCTCGGACGAGAGGACAGCTTCCTTTCGGATGTACGCGTAAAGGAAATAACCTTGACTTGGCAGGGTTCCCGTCACGCCATCCAGGCGGCCCAATGCGAGCAGGGCATTCTGATGTCTGCGCTCCAGTTCGGCGCCGAATTCGAGCGGCGGCACGGGGGGGAGATTCGCGGGTACAAACGCCCGGACTTCTTCCCCCGAAGTGGCCGTAGTTTCATAGGTGCCCGTGGGTCCACGCTTCATGCGGGAGCTCGTTATTAACGCGAAAGGTGATGGGAACCTCTCTTATTAACGCGAATCGCGGCAAGTGTTAATAACAGGCATGCCGGGAAACACCCCGGGGCCGCATCGCTGCGGCCCCGGGGGTCATGCAAACTGCTGATGCAGCTTTACTTGGGCATCGACTTCGTCTCGGTTTCGGATTCCTGCTCGATGGAACCGGATGGGGTGATGACCTTGACGGGGGCGATTTTTTCGAGTTCGGGCTTCATCTTTGCGGCGTCCCCCACGACCACGACGGAGAGCTTGCCGGGCTGGACGAGGGCGCGGACGGCCTTGTTGACGTCGGCCTTGGTGGCGCGGCCGATGCGGCGAAGGTACTGGGCGAAGTAGTCCTTTGGCAGGCCCTCGTACTCGACGAGCCATTGGTCGTTCACGATGTCCTCGGGTGTCTCGCGCGATCCGATGAAGCTGCCGACGAGGTAGTTGCGGGAGAGCTCGATTTCCTCGTCGGTGAGTGGCTCATCGATGAGGCGCTTGGCCTCGTCGAGGAGCACCTGGAGCGCGGCCGGGGTCGTCTCGGTCTTGCTGAAGGTGGAGAGGGTGAGGGTGCCGGCGAAGCGCTGGGCGCCGAAGCCGCCGAAGGCTCCGTAGGTGAGGCCCTTCTGGACGCGCACGGCCTCGTTGAGGCGGGAGCCGAAGGAGCCGCCGAAGGCCTGGTTGATGATGCGGGACTCGAAGTAGAGGGGGTCCTTGCGCGTGATGCCGACGTGCGCCGCGCGGATCTGTGCCTGAGTGGTGCCGGACTTGTCCACGAGGTCGATGGCGGTGGCCTTTGGCGCGGGGACCTCGGGAAGCTCGAACGTCGGGGCTGGGCCCTCTGCCTTCCAGTCGCCGAACTGCTTCTCCACGAGGTCGAGGATTTCGCGGCGCTTCACGTCGCCGGCGATGTAGAGGACAGTCGTGTCGGGGCGGACCCACTTCGCCCACCACTCTGCGGCGCCCTTGGCGGTGAGATTCGCCTGGTCGGCGAGCTCGCCGGTCGTGGTGCGCGAATAGGGGTGGTCGCCGTAGAGCGCGCGGCGGAGCTGGCGATCGGCCATGGCGCTCGGGTCGGTGTCGCTGATCGCTAGGCCGGTCTTCTGCTGCTTGATGAACTTGGTGAACTCCTCCTCGGGGAAGGTCGGCCTGCGGACGACTTCGGCCAGGTACTGGAGTGCGAGGGGGGCCTTTTCCTTCACGGAGGATGCGGAGACGGTGCCGTTGTCGGTGCCGATCTGGCCGCCGAGCGAGATGGCGTTGAACTCGAGTTCCTCGGCGAGCTTCTCGTAGGTCCAGTTCTGCGTGCCGCGCGTGATGAGGGAGGCGGCGACGTTGGCGGTGCCGGGTGCCTCCTCAGGATCGGTGAAGGCGCCGAACTTAAGGCCGAGAGTGTAGCTGACGTAGGGGATTTCGCGGTCCTCGACGACGACGACCTTCATGCCGTTGGAGAGGAAGGACTCACGGGCCTTGGGGAGCGAGGCGCGCGTGATGAGGGGGCGCTTGGGCGGCTTGTTGCCGTAGAAGCCGGGGCGGGTGAGACCGGGCTTGCCATCGCCGAACTTCGCGCCCTCGGGGGAGGGTGCGACGGGCGCGTCCTCCTCGCTCTTGGCCTCGACCTTGAACATCTTGCCGAGGATGAAGCCGCCGATGTTCGGCTCGATGGTGACTTCGGTGCGCCCATCCTCGCGGAGGTACTCCTTCGCGACGCGGGCAATGTCCGCGACGGTGACTGCCTTGATGCGGTCCAGGCGCGTGTTCACGTTGTCGATGTTGCCCTCGATCACGGCGGCCTGCCCGACGGCGGAGGCCTTCGCCTCGACCGTGCGCAGCTTGAGCACCTCGGAGCGGAGCATCTCGTTCTTGGCCTTGTCGAGTTCGCGTTCCGTGACGCCGTCCTTGAGGATCCTGTCCACCTCCTCGCGGAGGTGCTTGCGCGCCTTTTCCTTGTCGCCGCCGATGGGGGGAAGGACGGCGCCGACGCCGCCGATGCCGGCCTGTTCGAGGGCGAACTGCCCCGCGGCGGCGATCACGGCGGACTCCTCGTCATTGACGAGGCGCTTGTAGATTCGGGAGCTCTCCCCGCCGCCGATGATCGTGAAGAGCATGTCGAGGGGGATCTCGTCGGGGTGGCCGCTCTGGACGGTGAACCAGCCGTCCGCCACGACGGTGACGGGGGCACTGTCCTCCTTGATGGTGATCTTGCGGGGGGCTGTCTGGCGGGGTTCGCGGATCTCGACGCGGGGCGGGTCCGGGTAGCGCGGGATCCAGCCGAAATACTTGCGCGCGAGCTTCTCGACCTCGGCGTGCTTCACGGCGCCGACGACCACGAGCGTTGCGTTGTTCGGGACGTAGTACTTCTCCCAGAATGCCTGAAGCTCCGAGGTGGGTGCGGAGCGCAGGTGCGGGATGCTGCCGGCGGGGGTCCAGCGGTAGGGGTGCTTGGTGAAGTACTGGGCGAGGAGCTTCTCCGGCACCTTGCCGAATGGCTGCTCGCCGCGCAGGCGCAGCTCCTCCTCCACGACCTTGCGCTCGGTCTGGAAGTACTCGTCGTTGATCTTGAGGAAGGCCATGCGCTCGGACTCGAGCCAGATGATCATCTCGACCTGGTTGGAGGGGACGGTCTGGATGTAAACGGTCTGGTCGAATGCGGTATAGGCGTTGTTGTCGCCGCCGACGCTGCGGATGTACTCGAAGTGGTCCTTGGGCCCGGTGACCTGGGTGCCACGGAACATCATGTGCTCGAACATGTGGGCGAAGCCCTGGCGTTCGGGGTTCTCGTCCTTGCTGCCGACGTGGTACCACACCTGGACGGCTGCGACCGGGACGGTGAAGTCCTCGACGCTGATGACCTTCATGCCGTTCTCGAGGGTGGACATGCGGTACTTGATGGGGCCGTCCCTGTCCTCGATGACCTGGGACGCGGCCGGGCGCGTGGCGTTGGCCTGCGCATGGCCCGCCTGCGGGGCGAGGACGAGCGCAAGGGCGAGCAGGATCGAGGCGATCCAGCAGAACTTCTTCATGCCGACTTCTCCGGTTGGGTGGTGCGGGCTTTGGGCGTCCGCCCGAGTAGTCTGGGGTCGGTGGAGCCGCCCGGGCGGGGTGTCCGCCCACAATTTCCTACGTTCAGTATCCTGAACCCTTCAGCGGGCCAAGGGGAAGAGGTCGCACCGTCCAAAGGTGGATGCCGACCGCGGGTACAGTTGGGCAGGTTGTTTGGCCTTGCGCCCCGCCTGTGGCGGAAGGCGCATAGGGACGGTACTTTTCTCCGGAGATATCCGGGATTACCATGACTTGAGCATCCTTCGGCCCGCCGCGCACCCCGCCCGGCGGGCCGAAGGATTTTCAGGGGGTTCCCGCATCCCGCCGAGGCGCGCCTGTGGGATTCACCCGATCCCTCGCGGCGATTTCACCTCCTCCCGTGCAGCGCGCAGTTTCAGCCGAGCCGTCTCAAAGATGGAATGGGGGCGAGCACACTTTGCGTGCGCGTGCAGGATGCCGCGCTGCACCCCGCAGAGGGCGCGCGCGCAAATCCAGTCGCATCAATGGGTTCATCGATGACGCGTGGCCCGCGAGACTTGGCACGCGTCGAGCAACGCCGAAGCCCGAAATCGAGATCAGGACTTTGGCAACAACATGATGAGTCGGGGCTTTACTCCGTGTGGCAGGACGCCGCGTCGGAACGTGTTTGGCGATGCGGGAAAGTCGGGGTTCTCCGAGACCGTCGTTGTGACGGTGATCTCGGCAATGGGGCTCGCGCTTGCAATTGGGCTGATGCAGGCGCGGGACGAGGCGCGACGCTCGACGGCGCAGGTCGAAGCGCAGCGCGCCGCGGACCGGGCGGCGCTCGACTTGGCGCTACGCCAGGCCGAGAACGCATCGCTGTCGGAAACGCACCGCGAACCGGGCGCGTGACCCGGATTTTGAGATGACTTCTGCGAGGCGCGATGTGCTCGCGTGGGCCGGCATCTGCACGTGCGTGGCCGGCGTCGGCGTTGCGCTGCTGATTGCAGGCCGTTCGGCAGGCCGGGCCGCCCGCACGAAGCGCCACGCCTCGGCCGCTGCGGCGGTTTCCTCCGCAGTCCGCCTTGCCGCCCACGATTCGACCGGCGCAACCGTCTCCCCGGATGGTCGCATGGTCGAACTGCGCGGCCCCACGCGCACGAGGACCTTCGCAGTCATCGACGCCGACGGGGATCCGGCGACGTCCGGCGGCGAGTTCTTCGCGGAACTTGTCGCTGTGGACAACCCAGCCATCGTGGCCCGCTATCCGGGGGAGATCAGCCCCCTCCCGCACGGCGACCCCTACTTCGAGGACGGCCCGGGAGGTTACCTGGGCCTGAACATGCGCTTCGGCGGGGGCGGCGGTGCAGGCGCCGCGGCAGGTTACGACCTGATGACGGCCGTCGTGGTGGGCCGGTAGGCCGCTCGGTCACTCGTAGTGCTGCCACTGGGCGGCGCTGGAGACTCCGAACCCGCAGAACGGCGACGCGGGCCCGCCCCCGGGCGGGTCGAATGCGTCCCCACCAAGCACGTTGGACCCGCTCGCGGCGAAAATGATACCCGAAGTCCCAGTGATCCCGCAGCCTCCGGCACCGCCAACGAGCCCGGAGCCGGGCCCGCCCCCATCGCCACCACGCACGAGGGAGTCCTTCAGTTCGAGCGTGTCCGCCCCCAGGCAGCGGATGCCGGTCCCGCCATCTCCGGCCGCGATGAAGAAGATCGGGAAGAACACGGAGCCCGCTCCGTTGCCACCACGGCCGCCCCGCACGTCACAGGCATCTAGGGTCGTCGTGCAGTTTAGCAACTCGAGTCCGTCCCCTCCATCCGTGGCAGGAATCGATACCCCGGGAGTCCCTGTATTGGCGAAGGCAGCCCGGCCCGCGCTGCCAACAAAGCTGCTTTCGATCGCGGTGATCGAACACGACTCGAACCGCGCCCCGTCGGACGTGAAGCCCCCGGAGACGCTGCATGAATCAAGGAGCACATCCGACTCCACTGCCGTGAGTGCGCGTGTGCCGGCGGAGCTGAAGGCACTGTGGCCGCCCGTGCAGTTCGAGCCGTGAGATCCTTCCAGCCGCAGGTTCAGAAGGACGACCCCGGAGGCGCCGGTGACCGCGAGTGCGGGGGCGAAATCAGGGTCGCACTCGATCGTGCTCGACCGCAGGACGACCTCCCCCATCCCCTCGATCGTGATGTTCGACTTTGCGAGCGTGTTGCGCTCGACGTAGGTGCCGGCGGCGATGCGGATCGTGTCGCCGGGCTGTGCCATGGCGATCGCGTCGGACAGGGTCGTGATTCCGGCTCCGGCATCGGGAACATCAATGATTCCGGCGGGCACTGCGCATGGTGCGGCGAGGAGGCAGGCGACTGCGATGGCGTGCGGTTTCATGGTGCTTCCCAGGAGGAAGGGGCGTGGGCAACGAATTGAGCATCGCTGCGGGCCGCTCCGGTTCAACCGCGAATCGCGCGATCCAACGGGGAAAAACGCAACCGCGCGGGCTTCGGTGTGGAATTGCCGCGAATGAACAGGAGGCCGTGCATCAGTTGGGCAGGAAACTGCCCGCGGACGGTGGTGTTTGTCGCGCGCGCGCAACGGGTCCCTACACCAACCAAGGCATTCTGGCACGGATCGCGCGGCCGGTTTGCTCGCTCGGGTGCGCCGCGTGGCGTTCGAGGGACTCGCGCCGCACGGGTGAGCCCGCGGAGGTTTCCGACTCGAGCTCGCGCGCGAATGCGCCGCTGCGAATCTCCGCGAGGATGCGGCGGAGCTCCGCGCGCGTGTGTTCGTCTGCCACGCGTGGGCCGCGCGTGAATGCCCCGAACGCCGCGGTGGGGCTGATGGCGCCGTACATCGCGGCGATCCCGCGGGCGTACATCAGGTCCGCGATCAGCTTCATTTCGTGCAGGCACTCGAAGTATGCGAGCTCCGGCGGATATCCCGCCTCGACGAGCGTGTCGTAGGACATGCGGAGCAGTTCGGGGACGCCCCCGCACAGGACGGCCTGCTCGCCAAAGAGGTCGCACTCGGTTTCGTCGCGGAAGGTCGTTTCGTAGATGCCGGCGCGGCCCCGTCCTATGGCGGCGGCGAGGGCGATGGCGCGCGGAAGCGCCTCGCCCGTCGCGTCGTTCGCGACGCCGACGAGCATCGCGACGCCGTGGCCGGCCTCGTACTGCGCGCGCACCTGGGTGCCGACGCCCTTCGGCGCGACGAGGATCGCGTCGCAATCGGTGCGCGGCTCGATGAGTCCGTACACGATGCCGTAGCCGTGGCTGAACACGAGCGCTGAGCCGGGGCGCATCGCGCCGCCAACTTCCTGCGCGAAGACGCTTCCCGCCAGATGGTCCGGGACGAGCATGAGGACGAAGTCCGCGCGTGCGGCGGCGTCCCGCGCGGTGAGGACCTCGAAGCCGTCCGCCTGCGCAGCGTCGGCGCGCGGGGAGGGACTGCGCTGGCCGACGATGGTGGAGACGCCGCTGTCGCGCAGGTTGAGCGCCTGCGCACGCCCCTGGTTTCCGTAGCCGATGACGGCGGCGGTGCGACCCGCGAGGAGCTCGGCGCGCACATCTGAGTTCGAGTAGACGCGGAGGGGCATGAGAAGGGCCGGGGATCTGGGGTCGGGGGCCTGAGGGACACTCTCTTGTGACAGGGTTGATCTGACCGATGGAGGCCGCGTGCGGCGAGGGCTACTTGCGGCGGAGCGGGCGCGCGACGGCGGCGAGCACGAACGCGGGCGCTCCCATTGGGGCAGGCCCAGGGGCATGGGTTCTGGCCGCGACTGGTGATGCAGGTGTCGATCTGGCCACTCGATTCCGATCGCATGCGCACGAGCTTGATGCAGCGGATTCAGATCGGATCTGGGACAGCCGATTAGCCGGCGTGCGCGTCTGCGTTCGTGGTGGTGTCGGAAACGGGTGAGTGGGCAGCCGCCGACGACGATCGTCGTCAACAGAGGGAGGCAGAAGTGTTGCACTGCACCACATCCACATGCATCGGAATGGCGCAGGTGCCCCCACCGGCGCGGCAGAAGCTAAATCGTCACATTGATTGAAGCTGGATGTCACCTGATGGTGTGCAGTTCCCGCCACAGTTCCAATAGTCCAATCATGGTGAGATTCGGTTCGTGAATGACGGGGATCGCGAATGCGTGGGCGATGAACTTCGCGAGGCCGCCGGTCACGTAGATCGGTGCGTCGGAGAGTTCGGACTCCTCGTCGATCATCGAGCGGAGGAGGCCCTCGATGGCGAGGACGTGGCCCAGCACGCCGCCTGAGAGGAGGCATTCGCGGGTCGAGCGCCCGATGGCGGCCGGGGGAATGCGGGGAGGGAGCGCGGGGAGCCTGCCGGATGTCGCGGCGGAGATCGCCTGCAATGCCGTCGCGATGCCGGGGAGGATGGCACCCCCCTCGAAGTCGCCCGTCGGGCCGAGGACGTCGATGGTGGTGGCGGTGCCCAGGGAGACGGCGAAGGCGCCCGGGCCCGCGAGGCGGCGCAGCGCAGCGATGTTGGCGATGCGGTCCGGCCCGGCCTTCGAACCGCGCGCGTAGCGCACCCTGAAGGGCAGCGAGGTGTCATGGACGACGAAGTGGGTGCGCGGAATGGTGCCTGCACGGCGGAGGATGCGCGCGATCGCCTCCGCGGAGTCGATGCGTCCGGCGGCGACGCAGGCACCTTCGACGCCACGCAGGCGGGCGAGCGCGCGCTCGGCAGGATGGGCTCCACGCGCGCCCAGCGACGCGACGGGCCCACGCCAGACGGGGCGGATCGCGACGCCACGCGCGACAGCGAACCTCAGAGTCGTGTTCCCCGCATCGACGAGGACTACGGCAGCCGGGGGACTCATGCGCGCGGCCTGCGCGCGAGCGTCCACTCCCCGCAGCCGCAGTCCGCGAGTCCCTCCCGCCGGTTCACGACCACCCGGCCATCCAGCACGACCACCGTCGGGGCGAGGGTTGGGACTCCCAGGGGATCGCTTCCCGTGAGCGCATGCTCCGGGACCAGGATCATGTCGGCGTGCAGGTCGCGCTGGATCGCGCCGCGGTCGGGGAGGCCGAGGGCAGTCGCGGACCTGCGCGTGAGCATCGTCAGGACGGAGGATGATGCGGGGCCGCTGTTCGCGCCCGAATGCACGAGCGTCCGGCCGAGGTAATCCGCGGGGGGCACGCCCTGTGTGGCGCAGGAGTGGACCAGGATCGGGAGCCATGGGAACGAGTCGCGCGAGCCGTCGCAGGCGAGCGCGATCTGCGACGGATGGCGCAGGAAATCCCCCGCGAACCGCCGGAGCTTCTCCTCGTGCACGCGCTGCATGCCCGCCTCGGACTCGACGGGGCGAAGGACGAGGAGAATGTGCGTCGTGGCGGGCGAGGTGGAGGGCACGAAGAACAGGTCGATGCCGATGAGCTGACGGTGAGGGTCCTCGTCCTCGGGAAGGAGCGTGGCCGACGGATGGAAGAGGTGCGTGAAGCGCATGAGCTCGTTGGCGCCCATGGCGAGGTCGCGGACGAGGAAGCCTGCAAGCTCCGTGAGGCCGTGGCGTGCGCGGATGTCCTCGATCCTGCGGACGGTCTCGAAGGCGACGATGTTGAGCGGCGGGCGCGTGCGCTCGACGCACTCGAGGAATGCGATCCGGTCGGCCGGCATCCTGAACGGCCCGAATCCGCAGGCGACGGTGGTCACGCCGGCGGCGAGGAACTCGGTGGCGAGGGCCGGGTCGGGGGCGTCGGCTGCCAGCTCCAGGCGCGGCGCCAGCAGGGTGAGCCCTGGAACGACGACGTGGCCCGCGGCATCCACGCGCGTCTTGCAGCGCAATTCCTCGAAGTCGCCGACGCCGACGACTCGCCCGCGCACCCGGACCGGGGCGTTGGCGCGTTCGGGGGTGGGCAGGAGGTCCACGTGGAGGTCGGCGCGGAACGGGGCGCGCCCCTGCCCGGCGTCGATGAGCCCGCCGGAGACGAGCACGTCGGCGTAGCGCTTCGAGCTGTCGAGCGGGATCGCGTCGTATGCGTGCGGCGTCGCGCCATCGTCCTCGCGGTCGGCGATGGCGTGGAGTCCGCGCATGACGGCGACGGCAAAGAGCCTGCGCACGAAGTCGTCCCCGCCGGGCTCGTACCAACCGCCGGCCTCGACGAGCATGGAGCTGACGCCCCACCTCATCATCGAGTCGCCGAATGCGCGATGCATGTAGTCGGCGTCGTAGCGCGCGATGTTCTCGGGTGCCCAGGGCTGCACGGCTTTCGCCATGAGGGCGCAGACGTGCTTGGCGCGGACGCGCACGTCGTTGTCCTCGTCGCGCTCGCAGTAGGGGCCGGCCTGGAAGGCGAGGGAGACCAGGGTGCCGTCACGACGCGCCTTGCGGGGGCTCATGTCGTGGAGGTTGAAGCAGAACTCGGGCTTGAAGGTCTCCTTGAGCCCGAAGAGCGCCTGCCCCTCGGGCGTGGCGAGGGCGACGGCGTCCCGGTTGAGGTCGATGCCCATGGAGCTCTCGCGCGTGAAACGCGCCACGCCGTCCGGGTTCACCATCGGGAAGACGAGGAAGTCGATGCGGTCGAGCAGGTGGCGGGAGGCGGCCGCGGGATCGCCCGAGAGGATCTCATCCAGGACCATGCACAGCGCGGCGGTGCAGTCGGGCTCGTCGCCGTGCTGCCTTGCCCAGACGAGGACGCGGCGTCCGCGCGGATTGCCGAACCGGAGCGTCCACAGCGTGCGCCCCTCCGCGCTGGAGCCCGTGCGATCAAGCACGACGGGCACGCGCGAGCGACGCATGAGGTCGTTGATGAACTGGCCGAGCTGGCGGTGGCGGAACTCGGTCCAGGGCTCCTTGAAGAGCGCGGTTGGGTCGAACCGTGAGAAGAGTTCGGCGGCGGGAAAGGGGGGGGGGGACATGGCTAGCTGCCGAGTCTCGGATGCGATGACACGCCTGGTTGGCGGACCGAATCGAAATCCTCGCTGCGAAGTAGGTTCACCCTCTGCGGCCGAATCCAATGGACGATTCTTTGCGCACCCCGAATCCTCCTCCACTTGGCGGGTTCGGTGTCACCTGCGGAATCTTGCATGTGCGATGACTCGAGACATGAGACTCTCTGCGAACGTCGAGAAGGCGAGTTCTGGCATAGGCTCGGAAAAGTCCCCGGTTCGGGCGGCTGATCGAGGAGACAGGAGGAGGCTGGCAGCGTCGTAGTGCCTCTCCCGAACCATCTTCGTTAGGAGCAACTCATACCGTTTGGCGTAGGATGCGTTGCGAAACTCCTCGAACACCGGAAAGTGCGGTTCGACGACCGAGACTGCGCGGGTGGAGCCGGGTGCGTCTTCCAGCAGCATCAAGTAGCCCAGCCAAGGCCGTTGCGAACCGCGGAAGGCTCCCTCACGATACGCCGTCCAATAGTCCAAAGAGCTGCCCAGAGCTTCCTCCGTCCGATTGTTGAAGTTGTTTCCAAATGAAG
>CAZUCD010000094.1:0-14641 GCA_964618855.1 uncultured Candidatus Sumerlaeota bacterium | reverse complement strand
GCCTGGTGAGCTACGAGGACGCGGTCTCGCGCTGCAAGAGCCCGGAGAACTTTGATTCGTTGTGAGAGGGGGCGGGTTGCGGGTCTACGACTCCACCACCGCCCTGACCGTGCTCGACTGCACGATGCTCTTCCCTCGCGAGAAGATGTCGAACGAGAGCACGCCGAGGTGCGCGCCGGCCCAGCCGTGGTGCATGACGACGCAGGGCTCGGCGCCGGGGCGCGCGATTAGGTCGGGCTGGTCCAGGATGATGTGGTCGTGGCCCCCGAGGATGACGTCGATCTCCGGCACGGCGCGGGCGATCTCGCGGTCGCCCGGGCGCTGGATGCCGCGCGAGTTGCGGCGCCCGTTGATCGAGACGTGCGAGAGCGCGATGATGAAGTCGCAGCGCTCCTCGTGGCGGAGGCGCCCGGCGACACGCCGCGCGTTCTCCACGGGGTCGAGGAACGTCGTGCCGCCGCGCTGCCTCACGCCCACAAGGCCGTCCAGGTCGATGCCGAGCCCGAGGATGCCGACGCGGAGCCCGTCGAACTCGCGCACGAGGTGCTCGCGGTGGCTTCCTTCCATCGCGGTGCCGGCGAATCCATAGTTGCAGCAGAGCATGGGGAAGCGCGCGTGCGCGCGCACCACCTCCGCGAGCCGCTCCACCCCCGCGTCGAAGTCGTGGTTGCCGATGGCGCTCGCATCGTAGCCCAGCGCGCTCATGACGCGCACCTCGGGCTCGCCCCGGTAGAGGTTGAACCACGGCGTGCCCTGGAAAATGTCGCCCGAGTCGAGCAGGAGCGTGTGCTTGTTCTCCGCGCGGATGCGGCGCACGAGGGCCTCCCGCGCGGCGACGCCCCCCATCCCCTTCAGGCCCCCCGTGCGGACCGGCGTGATGTGCGAGTGCGTGTCGCTTGTGTGCATCACGACGAGCCGGAGCGGGCCGGACAGCGGGAACGCGTGCGCATGGGACGCGGCGAGCGCGGCCGCGCCCGCCGCCGCGCAGGCCGTGCGCAGGAACTCGCGCCGCCTCACCGGACGTACACCGACCTTTCGCCGTCGTAGCAGTAGCGCCACGACTCGGCGGGCCACTCGATGGCGCGGCCCTCCGCCCCCGCGCGGCGCACCTCCTCCACCATTGCATCGCGGATGGCCACCCCGGTGTCGATCACGGCGCCGAGTTCCGCCTTGAGCCCGAAGAAGTCCCCCGAATCGACCAGGAAGTCCGACGTGGCGACGATATAGATGCGGTTCGGGTCGAGTTGGCGCCCGCCGATCAGGACACGCTCAAGCACGCGGTCCTCGTTGGCGACAATCTCGCCGCCGGATATCGGGAACCCGCCACCGGAGGAGGCCATGCGCTCGGCGATGCGGTCGAGTTGGCGCCCATCGAGTCGGAGCACGACGATGGTGTTGTCGAAGGGGACGACCTCCAGAAGGTTGGCTTCCGAGATGTCTCCCGCTGGGAGGCCGTTTCGTATGCCGCCCCCGTTGGTGAATGCGAAATCAACGGGCGATTGGACTGCCCTGCCGGCGGCGTCGCGCATGACGTCGGCGATCCAACTGCCAAGGGGGCCGTCGGCGCGCTCGTATTCGAAGGCGCGCGCCGCCCGGCCGATCGGGGACTCGAAGGCGCGGACGCGGGGCTCGTACTCCGCAAGGAGAGCAACCAGGGTGGGCGAAGTTTCCGTGGGTTCGTGGTCGAGCGGCGCGAGCCTGTATGCTCTCAGCGCGCCCGAAGGGTATGACTTCTCGATGCTTCGCGGCTCGTCCTCAGCCGCGCGGAGCGAGGCAAGCCCGAGCATCAGGACCAACGCGGCGGCGGATGCGCTTTTCACGCGCCCATCGAAGGACTCAGGCGCGTCCCCGGCAACCGTATTCGATCTGGGGGTGGCGCGCCCGCGCCATGGAGCCACGGGCGCGCCGTGTTGTCAGGCGGGCGGACCCCACGTCCTTGTGCCCGGGTCGAAGACGAGGGCCTTCGTCCACTTGCGCGTGGACGGGTCCTTGCGTTCTGTGTATTCGACGCCAGCATTTTCCGACCGGCGGACGCCACGGACTTCGGCGACGACGTCATCGACGAGGACAGGCGCCTCGGCGGAAAGTGCGCCCATGGACTGGAGGCGGAACTCGACGGTTGTGGACGGATGGGCGTTGCGAATCGCCATGAGCCGGTCGAACTCCGGTAGTCCTGTCACGTCCGGGTCGGAGAAGAGAAGCCGCGAGTCGAAGACTTCATAGCGCAGCGCGGATGCCCAGTCGCCTTCGCGGGCGGTCACCTCGTAGCGTGAGAACGGGTAGAGAAGCTCTCGGCCGTCGGCGAGGCGGAGGAACAAGCCCTGCACTTCCTCCGCGATGCGTCCATCCTGCGGATCGAACCGCAGCCTGTGCCCTTGGAGTCCCACGCCGAGCGCGCCTTCCAGCGGGCGGTCCGTCACGAATTCCTCCACATGCGGCTTGGAGGCATCGAGGCGCAGTTGATGCGCGACCTCGGCACGCGCCTCCCGGCATTGGGATGCCGAGGCGAGGCCATCCGGGTAGAAGACGTAGCGTAGGTCTGCGTCGAACGGGGGAAGAGCCTGAAAGGCCGGCATGGAGCGGGGATTGAGGGTGAGGATGCTCTCGTCCATGCGCGCGACGAAGCGGCCGTCCTCGATGAAGTATCGCTGGTGGATGACGGTGCCGGGGCCGGAGGTCGCGTTCGGCCCGGATGCCGGCATGGCGGTGGCATAGTCGAGGAAGACATCCGCCCCGCGGCGGCGAACCGTCAGGTGGCCTTCCTCACGCCTGGTGGCGCCGGCCGTGGTTCCTTCCGCGTATGGGACGACGACCTTCGTGATCGAGTAGATGTACACGGCCTCGAAGTCGCCCAGATTGCGGTCGGCAGCCTGAAGGTCTGCGGCAAAAACGGCGAGGGAACCCTTCTCCGGCGCGGATGTGTGATCGTCGGCGCGCGTGATCCCCGTGGAGGCGCAGGCTATCGCGATGACGGCGGCAGCCATGCCGAGTCCGCGGAACCGTGGGCTGGGCGGGATTGATCGCCTACGGATCGTGGACATGGGGGAACACCTCCTGTTGGGGAAAGAGTACCAAAATAGTTCCCCCCCCCGCCCCCCAACCTGTCAATACCAAAAAGTGAGACACGCTCCCGACGTGGGTCGGGATTGTGTCTCACGACATCGCTTCCATGACCTCGTCGGTGGGCTCCAGGTTGTGGGCGACTTCGTCCACGTCGTCGTAGTCCTCCAACATGCGGAGGAGCTTTGCGCACATGGTGGCCTCGGTGCCCTCGACCTTGACGTAGGTGGAGGGGACGAAGGAGGCGCTGCTGGAGGTGACCTTGAATCCCGCCTTCTCGATCGCCTCGCGGATGTCCTGGACGGAGTTCGGCTCGGTCTTGACGATGAAGCCGCCCTCCTCCGCAACGACGTCGGTCGCGCCCGCCTCCAGCGCGGCCTCCATCAACTTGTCCTCATCGCCCCCCTCGACGATGATCGATCCTTCCTTCGCGAATAGGTACCCGACGCAGCCGTCGGCGCCGAGGTTGCCGTGGTTCTTGGAGAAGATGTGCCGGATGTCGCTGGCGGTGCGGTTGCGGTTGTCGGTCGTGGCGTCGACCATGATGGCCACGCCCCCGGGGCCGTAGCCCTCGTAGTGGAGCGTCTCGAACGACGAGCCCTCGAGTTCCCCCGCGCCCTTCTTGATGGCGCGCTCGAGGGTGTCCTTCGGCATGTTCACGTCCTTTGCGGCCTGGATGGCCACGCGAAGGCGCGGATTCGCGGCGGGGTTGCTTCCCCCGAGCCGAGCGGCGATCTGCAGCTCCTTGATCACCTTCGTGAACATCTTGCCGCGACGCGCATCGACGATGGCCTTCTTGTGCTTGATCGAATGCCACTTGGAATGGCCGGACATGGTGGAGGCTCCAGGAACGATTGGCCGGCCCGCGGCACGGCGCTCACCCGTTGGGTTGGGCGAGCATCCTGCGGGCGACCGCCCCCTCCGGGCAAGTCCGGTCCATGATCGGGAATCGGGAGTGAGGAAGCGGCCAGGGGCCATACTCGCAAACCGACTCTTCCACCCTTCGTCCTTCCGACGTATTGACCTTCCGACCTTTTGACTTTTCGACTTTTCGACTTTTCGACCTTTCGACCTCCCCACCTTCCTCACCTGGCTGCGTGCGTGACGGCGATGTCGCCCGCGCTGACGGTCCCGTTGGTGGGGTCGTAGTGCAGGACGTTGACGAGGCTGCTCTCGATGCCGCGGTCGGGGCCGGTGCCCGCGGCCACGTAGGCACCGACGTCGCGCGATTCGGCCTCCCGGATGCGCCCCGCGGCTGAGTAGAAGTACCCGGCGCGGTCCGTGAACGGGTCGCGTGGCAGCGCCTCCATGTAGCGCACGGGGCGCGTCAGGCGGACGAGCGCGCCGGCAAGCCCCACGCCGCCGCGGTTGAGCGGATACGTGCCGTGGTCCGTGGCGTACGCCTCCAGGGCGGTGCGGATCGCCGCGAGGTCGGCCCTGGATCGCGCGACCTTGCTGCGCGTCTGCGCGTCGAGCGCGCTCGGGATCGCAAGGGCAGCCAGGATCGAGAGGATGCCCACGGCGACGAGCAATTCGATGAGAGTCATGGCGCGACGGATTCGCATGGTGGCCTCCTATCGCTTCGGAATGAAGTCCTGCGGGTTGGGGGGCGGCGTGCTGGGATCGGCGTCCTCGTCGATGGCTTCGTGGGCGCGCAGGGCGGCGTCCCTGAGCTCGCTCGGATAGTCCGGGGGCGCGTCCTTTGCGCTCGTGCGCGAGGTGGACACCTCGAACTTGAGGCGGGCCGACGGCCCCTCGCCCTCGATGGTGGCGCGTGCCTGGACCTTGGCATCGGCGAAGCCGGGCATCTGCTTGCGCTGGGCGCGGATGCTGTCCTCGAACGCGCGCTCGACGGCGGCGCGCGCCTTCTCCGCATCCACGCCCCTGTCCACCATGTCTCGGAACGACTTGAGCGCCGTGGTGCGCTCGCGGTCGAGCATCTGCTCCCATGGGTCGTTCGCGTCGCGGTGGTCGCTGACGACGATCTCGCCCGGGCCGCCCGCGAACGCGCCGTAGCGGCTGCGCATCAGCTCGGCCTCGGCTTGCTGGCGCGCATGGATTTCACGGATGGTGGCGGCGTGTTCGGCCGGGATGGTGGCGAGCGAGGCCTCGAGCGCGGCGGGCGTGCTGGAGTCGAGGCGGTGCTGCCTCCCTTCCCGGTCGATGTAGACGATGCGCGTGCCACCCGGCTCGATGCCGAGGACCTCCGGTGCGCGCCAGGCAATGACGAGTAGAATCGCGGCGACCAGGGCCGCGGCGGCGATGATGTTGCGCCTGCGCATGATGGTGCCCTCCTTGTGCGGGCCTTTGTCGAGTTGCCGCCTTGCGGCACGGTATGCGGGCGCGATGCCCGCGTTGCCTGAGGAGGGGGCGATGTCGCCGAAGCCTCCCCATGGGTGGCTGGCGGCGATGTGCGCGGTGGGCGCGCCGCCGGGTCGGACGCTTCCTCCCCGGCCCGCGCGCAGGTCCAGGCGCCCCGCGGCGCCGCCCAGCCGGATGCTCCCGTGCAGGACCCTGACCGCAAGTTCGCCGGGCGTTGCGGAAGCCTCGAAGGCCGTCCCCGTCACGAGGATCTCCCCGTGCGGCGTGAGCGTCCGGAACGCGGCGCCCGCCGAGCGGGCCACCAGCGCGAGGATGTGCCCCGCGGCGAGCCCCAGCGCGCGAGCCGTCGCGGTCCATGGCGAGAGGTCGATCTCCGCCCCGCAGGCCATCCAGACATCGGAGCCGTCGGAGAGGCGCAGCATCGCGCGTCCCGACTTCACGCGCAGGCGCTGGCCCGCGGAGAGGACCGCATCCCGCGCGGCGGCATGCCAGCGCCGCGTGGCGGGTTCGAAGGCCTCCGCCTCGCCGTCGAGGACAACAAGCGTGGCGGCGGGCGAGGAGGCCCGTGCCGCGAGCGTGCCGCGCAGGCGCTCCAGGCTGCGTTCGCCGGTTCGTGGGGTCGCGTTCATCCGCCGAGTCCTCCCTCGCGTGTTGTGCGCGCCCGCAACTGCGCGAGGGCGCGGTAGTAGGTCGTGGCCACGGTGGCGCCGGGGCGTCCCAGCACCTCGCCGATTTCGCGGAACGTCATTTCCTCGAACAGGTGCAGGGTGACGATGGAGGCGGCGTCCTCGCCCAGCCCGCCCAGCCGCACCAGCGCGGCGCGGTCGATCTCGCCGCGCATCAGGAGGTCCGCGGCGCCCGGACGGGCATCGATGAGGTGCTCCGATTGCGGGTCCACCTCGTCCAGGTCCACGACGCGGGCGCGGCGACCCTCGCGAGAGCGGGAAACCTCCATGCAGCACATCCTGCAGATGCCGAACAGCCAGGGACGGAATGGCCTATCGGCGCGGTAGGTCCGGTGGAGCTCGAAGATGCGCAGGAATGTCTCCTGCACGGCCTCCGCGGCCTCGTCCTCGTCCCGCAGCCTTGACTGCGCGAAGCGTGTGACGTCCGCGAAGAAGGAGACTGCGAGCGCGTCGAGTGCCGCGGGTTCGCCGCGCCCATAGGCGGCGCGGAGCGCTTCGTCGGGTTCCGGGGAGTGTGCTGGGCGTTCGGGCATGGAAGATGGGTTCCGTGCAGTGTTGAACGTAGTCGCGGGGTTTTCTTCATCCAAGGCGGGGAAAATCCGGCGCGTGGGTCCCGATGGCTATCGGTCGCCCTCCGCCGCGCCTCCGATGCGGGCGAGCACGGCGCGCAGTCCCGCAAGGGCGCGGGAGCGGTGGCTGATGTCGTTCTTCACCGCGTCGCCAAGCTCGGCAAGGTGGCGTCCGCCAAAGCCGTCCGGGACGAAAACGGGATCGTAGCCAAACCCCCCCGCGCCGCGGGACTCGCGCGCGATGTGCCCCTCGCACGTGCCCATGGAGACGTGCTCCTCCCCGCCGGGTCCGACGAGCGCGGCGGCGCAAACGAAGCGCGCGCGCCGGCGGTCGGGGCCAATGAAGGAGTCGAGCTCCGCGAGGAGCTTTGATATCCGCGCCCCGGCATTGGGCGCGTAGCGGGCCGAGTGCACGCCGGGTCGACCGCCGAGCGGCTCCACCTCGAGGCCGCTGTCGTCGGCGAGCGTCCAAAGGCCCGTGCGGCGATGCCACGTGCGCGCCTTCAGCAGCGCGTTCTCCCGGTACGTGGGCGCGGATTCGTCCACGTCGGTGTGGCCCGGGAAGTCGCGCAGGGTCCGTATGCGCAGGGGGAGCTCCCCGAGCAGGGCCTCGATCTCGTGGACCTTGTGCTCGTTGGTGGTCGCGACGAGGAGTTGCGGCCTCGGGTCGGGCGGCGCCTCGACGATGGTGACGCGGCGCCCGTCGACGCGCAGGCGGTCACCCGTCAGGAGTGCCACCGCCTCGGGCAGGGCGGCGTGCTCCTCGGCGAGGACGCGCGCGGCCAGCGAGTCCTCCGTGTCGTCCTCGAGTACCGGGACGGCGCGCTGGAGGATCACAGGCCCCGCGTCCACCTCCCGGGATACAAAGTGGACCGTGCACCCGGACACCTTGGCGCCCCATGCGATGGCGTCGCGATGCGCATGCCCGCCGGGAAACGCGGGAAGCAGCGACGGGTGGATGTTGATGATGCGCCCGGGGAACATGTCGAGCAGCGGCCCAACGAGGATCCGCATGTAGCCGGCGAGCACGACGAACTCCACCTTCCGTTCCACGAGGGCCGTGGCGATGGCGCGCTCGTGCCCTTCCCGGTCGCCTGGATAGTCGGCATGGTCGATCAGGAGGGGCTCGACGCCGAACCTGCGCGCGACGTCCAGCGCCCCCGCGCCCTTCCGGTTGGAGACGACGCATATGAAGCGGGCGCGCGGGATCCTGCCAAGGGCGCGGGCCTCCAGCAGCGCGGCGAGGTTCGAACCGCGACCACTCGCCAGGACCGCTACGCGCCGGTGCCACGCTGGCTGTGCCATGGGGGGGTGCGCCTCCGTGTGGACTGTGGATCACACGCAAAGGGGGGGCGCGCCGCGGCGCGAGGGGGAAAAGGCAAGACGCAAGGACGCTACGGCGCGGGGACGCAAAGAAAAGCAAAGACGCGAATGGGAGGAGACTCTGGTGGCTGGTTCCTTGCGGCCTCAGGGCTTGGCGCCTTTGCGTCAGGGATGGATTGAGGAAAAACCCAACGCAAGGACGCTACCGCGCGGGGACGCGAAGAAAAGCAAAGAGAGAAGAGAACAAGAGGGAAACGACTTCGGCCTTACAGACCGTTCACGACACGGTGGATGCCGTCCTTCACCAGACGTTCCCCGAAGTTCACGACGAGTCCGAGCTTAATGCCGGTGAGCCTGAGATAGGTCAGCACCTGAGCCTCGAAAATCGCGCTGTGTTGGGATACCGACTTGCATTCGACGATAACGAGTCCTTCGACAAGCAGGTCGATCCTGAGCGGCGTGGCGAGTATGTGGCCCTTGTAGGGTATGGGGACCTGGACTTGGCGCTGCACCCTGAGCCCGCGATGCTCGAGTTCCCAGACGAGGGCTTCCTCGTAGACGCTCTCCAGCAGTCCCGGGCCGCCAAGTGTGCGGTGAACCTCAATCGCGGCCTCAACGATGTGGCGGCTCACTTCGTTCTCGGTCATCGTGCATCCCGCAGTCTGAAGGTGAAGTGCAGGTGCCTGCCACGGGAGACCCGCCGCGTGGATGGGTGCAAATGCAAAACGCTACGGCGCGGGGACGCAAAGAGAAGCAATGACAGCGAGTGGGAGGAGGCGCTGGTGGCTGGTTCCTTGAGGCCTCGCGGCTTGGCGCCTTTGCGTCAGGGATGGAAAGAGGAGAGACGTGACGCTAGGACGCTAGGGCGCGGGGACGCAAAGAAGAGCAAAGACAGCGAATGGGAGGAGGCGCTGGTGGTTGGTCCCTTGCGGCTTGGCGACTGTGCGTCAGGGATGGAGAGAGGAAAGACATGACGCAAGGACGCAGGGACGCGGGGGCGCAAAGAAAAGCAAAGACAGCGAGTGGGAGGAGGCGCTGGTGGTTGGTTCCTTGCGCTCTAGCGGCTTGGCGCCTTTGCGTCAGGCTTTTCCCTGCCGCGGCGCGATTCTCAGCACACCACACACCAGCCGGTCGCCCCGCCGGACTGCGGAGGCCTCGACCACGCATGGCACGGCGCCGCCGGCTGCGTCGAGGTTCGCGACCCCGCGCCAGGGACCCGTCTGCGCAAGCAGTGCGTTCACCAATCCCTGCGGCAGGCCCTCGGGCTTCGCGTAGCCGAGCAGCGAGAGCGTGGTCCGATTCACCAGCGACTCCGCGCGGTCCCCGAGGATGGACTCAGCCGCCTCATTGATGAACACCGCATTCGTGAGGCGATCGGTCACGATGAGCGCCTCGCCGGAGAGCACCTCCACCGCGCCCAAGGCAAGTCCGGCGTCGGCGGGGTCGTCCCAAATCTCGGATGGAAACCGCATGCGAGTCGTTCGCTCCGTGGACTGGACTGGACGGAGCCATTGAGAAAGAACGCCGGCCGCGGGGCAATTGGGGAGGACACGGGCCGACAGGCCGCGTCCCTGCCCGCTTGCCCCTCTGGGGCGGCAAGCGGAGGGTCCGGCGAGTCGGCACCAAACCGAGGCGGAGTCCACCCATGGCGCAGCCCAAGCGCGGCAAGCATGCACCTTCACCACTCGTCGTCTCAGTCGCTGGAGTCCGTGGCATCGTCGGGGAGAGCCTGACGCCGGAGGTTGTGGCGCGTTATGTGACGGCGTACGCCGGGACGCTCAAGGGAGGCGACGTGCTTGTCGCGGGCGACTCGCGCGCTTCGCGGGCGTGGATCGCGCCCATCGTGGCGGGTGCCCTCTCGGCGGCGGGACTGCGGCCCTTCCTTGCGGACCTGTTGCCGACGCCGACGGTCGGACTCGTGGTGAGGACATTCGGGATGGCGGGAGGCATTGCCATAACGGCCAGCCACAACCCGGTCGAGTACAACGGCCTGAAGTTCTTCACGTCCGCGGGCATCTTCCAGGGGCCCGCCGAGCACGAGCGCATGAAGTCGCTGCTGGGCGCGGGGTTCCGCGCGCGCGACAGCTACGAGTCCGTCTGGACCCTCGATCCCGGCAAGCTCCTCGAGGCGCACATGGAGGCGATGGCCGAGGTGCTGGAGCCGTTCGAGGGGCGCACGCGCGTCGTGATCGATTGCTGCAACGGCGCCGGAGCCGTGCTCGCGCCCCTCGCCGCGAGGTCCTACGGCGCGGCACCCACGACGATCCACGAAAGGACCACCGTCCCCTTCGAGCGCGGCGCGGAGCCCCTGCCCGAGAACCTGAAGGCCCTGTGCCGCGAGGTTGTCGCGCGCAAGGCCGCTGTCGGCTTCGCGCTCGACCCAGATGGCGACAGGCTCGCGCTTGTTGACGAAACCGGGCGCGCCATCGGGGAGGAGCGAACGCTCGTGCTGGCGGCCGACGCATGGCTGCGCCTCAAGGGAAGGACGCCGCTCGTGGCGAACCTGTCGAGTTCCCGCGCACTGGAGGACGTGGCCTCCGCGCACCGGACGGTCGTGCACCGCTCGAAGGTCGGGGAGGCGCACGTCGTGGCGATGATGAAGGCGAAGCGCGCGGCGGTCGGCGGCGAGGGCAATGGCGGCATCATCGTGCCCGCGATCCACCCGGGACGCGACGCCGCGACGGGCATCGCCCTCATCCTGACCGGCCTTCGTCGAAGCGGTTTCACCAACCTCTCCGAGTGGAACGCCTCGATCCCGGACTATGCGATTGTGAAGGGAAGCACGAAGATCATGGGCATCGAGACCGCGCGCATCTTCTCCGCAATCCAGCGCGCGTGCCGGGGCGCCCAGTTCGACTTGCGCGATGGCCTCAAGGCCACGTGGCCCGACAGGTGGCTGCACGTCCGCGCCAGCGGCACGGAGCCGATCCTGCGCATGTTCGCGGAGGCACCCAGCAGGCGCCTGGCGCGCGACCTGATCCGCATCGCGGAAAGGGCACTGCCATGAGCCTCGTCCTCGTCGTCGGAGTCGGCCCGCTCCCGGAAGCGAGGGAGCAGCATGTCTACGCGACCGGACTGCGCGTGCTCGGGATGCTCCGCGCCCTCCACGGGGAGGGGCACGAGTGCGTGCTTCTGGAGATTCCATTCGGGCGGGGGGATGCGCGGAAGAGCGCGTGCGCGGTGCCTCTGCGCCACCATGCGACGGTGCCGCCGGACCCGGAGCAGGTCCGCGCGGCGGTCGACGGGCTTTGTGCGCGCCACAGGTTCGACGCCGTCGTCGCGCTCACGGACATCGGCGCGCTCGGCGTCGCGCGCTCGGGTTGGACGGGGCCGCTCTGGGTGGACTACTTCGGGCACCCGGCGGCGGAGCGGCAGCAGCAGGCCCACCGGCACTCCAGCAACGCCGCGCTTGCGGACTACTGGCGGACGGTGCTCCCCGTCCTGATGCGCGCGGACCGGTTCAGCGTGTGCTCGAACGCGCAGAGGCTGGCGCTGGTCGGTGAACTCGGCGCGGCGGGGCGCCTCGATGCGGAAACCTGCGGAACGGAACTCGTCTCGATCATCCCGCCGGCCGTCGGCATCGACCGCGAGACGCTCCCGCGCCCGCGCGCATTCCTCCAGTCGCACGGCATCCCGCGGGAGAGCCGCGTCCTCATCTCCACCGGCGGCATGAACACATGGTTCGACGAGGAGACCTTCTTCCAGGCACTCCTTCGGACGATGGTGAACGAGGACGACATCTGGCTGGTCGTGACGGGCGGCACGATCGCTGGGCACAGCACAATCGTGTTCGAGAGGTTCCGCGCCCGCGTCGAGGCGAGCCCCATCGCGAACAGGACGCGGTTCCTCGGCTGGCTGGCGCACGACGACTTCCTCGTCGCGTGCCAGGAGGCGCACGTCGCGGTGAGCTGCGACCTGCGATCGCTGGAGGCCGAACTCGGGTGCCGCAACCGCGTGCTCGGCTGGCTCTGGCTCGGGCTGAGGGTGATCTCGACCGCCATCGACGAGCACACCGCGCGCCTGGCGGACCTCGGCTACATCCGCACCTTCCGCCCCGGCGATGCGCGCGGGCTCTCCGACGCGATGCTCGCGGAGTTCAAGCTGGAACGGCGCGACGCGGAGGAGCTGGACGAGGTGCGCGCGCGGCTGCTCGAGTTCCACTCGGCCGAGGCGGGAGGCGCAACGCTCGCCCGCTGGGCCGACGACCCGAAGATCGCCCCCGACCGCCCCGTCAACGGCACCGTCGAGAATCCCCTGGTGGACTGGCACCGGCACGCGCTCGGCCTTCGCGCACCGGAACCCGACCGCGGCCTGCAGGCCCGCGTCGATGCCGCCGAGGACCTGATCGCGCGGCTCCAGGGGAGCCGCGCGTTCAACGCCTACTTTGGCGGAAGGCCCGAGATCCGCGCCCTCATGGAGCGCATCCGCAGGCCGTAGCCCCGTCAGTCCCGCTGAACCAGCTCCCCGAAGTCGGCCACGCCCTCCTGCATGCCCGGCACGTGCTTCGCCGGGTTTTCGCCGAGCGCCCGGTCCGCATCCAGCTTCATGTTGTTCATGTAGGACGCCTCGTAGTTGAGCTGGTTGTTGAAGCGCGGCGTGACGATCACGTAGGTCTTCGACGTGCGCTTGCGCGTGGAGTCCACGCTGAAGAGGTACTTCAGCACGGGGATCTCCTTCAGCCCCGGGATGCCCCTGCGCGTCTTCACCTCCGTGTCCTTCGCGAGGCCGCCCAGCGTGAACGGCTCGCCGTCCTTCAGCGTGACGCGCGTGCTGACGAGTCGCTCCGAGATGATCGGCTCCCCGGTCTCGGTCTCGCCCGAAAGGCTGTTCACCACGACGCGGACGTCCGCCGTGACGAGCGTCCGGCCGATGGTCGGGTCGATCACGAGGTACATGCCCTCGGTCTTTTCGGTGCCCTGCTGGAGTGACGGGTCGAAGGCCGCACCACCGGGGCGGTTCGGCCACTCGCTGACACGGCCCATGTAGGCGCGCGTCGGCGGGACAATCGCCACGGGGCGCTTGCCGACCGGGTTGTTGTCGTCCTTCACGCCGCGCGCCGTGACGCCGGGGACGTCCTCGGTCAGTTCCACAGGCGTCGCGAAGACCATCGAGTGCCCGTAGTAGGGAAGCCGCCGCAGGCTGGAGTACACCGCGGGGGAACCGTTGGTCGCGGTGAGCACGGTCCGCGTCGTCGCCTTCGCAGTGCCCGTCATCACCGTGTAGTTCAGGAAGGCCGTCAGCGCCGCCGCGTCCACCGTCACCAGCGAGTCGATGCGCGAGAACGCGTCGGGGCCCTCGAAGTCGTTGGCCGTCCACTCGAACTGCCCGCCCGCGGACATCTTCCATGCGTCCCAGTCCAGCCCGAGGCGGGCGCGGTCGTTCGAGTCGATCTCCACCACCGTCACCTCGAACTCGACCTGCGGGGAGGGCGCGTCGTAGAACTTCAGCGCCTCGATGTTGCGCGGCGACTTGCTGGCGAGGTCCTGGAAGTACACCGTGTTCGTCGCGTTGTCGAAGAACACCTTTCCGTCGCCCGAGAGCACCGTGTTTGCGAGGATTGTGGCCACCTCGGAGGCCTTCCGGTTGTTGAGGCGGTAGTGGTACTTCGTGTCCCCCTCGGACGCCACGATGCCGGTCAGGTCAAACGTGCGGATCGTCTCGAGCACGCTCGGCATCTGCTCCGCAGTCGTGACGACCTGGATGAAGTGCCGCACCTTCTGCGTCTCGGGATCGGTGAAGGTCAGCGCGCGGGCGGCGCCCTTCTCCAGGCGGACGGCGCGCAAGACGTGCGGGATCAGCTCCAGCGCGACCGCGTTGCGCAGCTCCACGACCTCGGAGACGTAGTTGTTCATCTCCGCCTTGTCCCCCGTGCGGAAGATGGTCAGGTCGGAGGTGTTCTCACCCACGCCCTTCACGACGTTGACAACCTCGTCCTGCGCGTTGGTGGCGTTGGCGGGCTGGGTCTGCGCGCGCGCCGCAGCAGGCAGCGAGGCGCCCCCGAGCACGAGCGAGATGATGGTGAGTTGGCGGAATCCTGCGGTCATGGCCGGGACCTTTCGCGTGGTGTGCGACAGCGGTTTCACTTCCGTTTGGTGGTGCGCGCGGTATCCGGCGCGCCGGCGGTCAGGCGCGCCCCGCGTTCACGCTCGAACCGGATCACGGACTCGAGCGTCGTGGCCGCGAGCTTCGCACGGATCTTCGTGCGCATGGGCTTCCAGTACGAGTGGGCCGGACAGGCGCGGCGGTCGGAGCACCCCTCCATCCCCATCAGGCAGCGGTCGAACACGTGCGGCCCGTCCACGGCCTCCACGATCTCCAGGACGCTGATCCTGCGCGGGGACCGGGAGAGGCGCACCCCGCCACCGTGCCCGCGCCGCGAGGCGACGAGCCCCGCCACGCCCAGGGCATGGATGAGCTTCGCGAGATAGGGCTTCGTGATGCCCGTGCGCCCGGAGATCTCCCGCACCAGGATGCAGTCGCCATCCGGGCCGTCCATGCAGGCAAGCGCCAGAATGGCGTAGCCGGTGGTCTGGGAAAGTCCAAGCATCGCTGCGTCTCCGTGCTCGATGGGCCATCGTTCGGGCATAGATTACCCGCAGGTCAACAATAAAAACAGGAGTTCGGGGTCCTTTTGTCAATTGCCCGTGCCCCGGGCCGCCTCGCGCGCGGTTCCGAGGACGT
>CAZUCD010000093.1:0-14823 GCA_964618855.1 uncultured Candidatus Sumerlaeota bacterium | reverse complement strand
CGAAGATGGACGACATCATCTTCGAGGAGTTCAAGGGCACCGGCAACATGGAGGTGAACCTCGACCGCAAGCTCTCCGACCGCCGCATCTTCCCCGCGATCGACATCATCCGCTCCGGGACCCGCAAGGAGGAGCTCCTGATGACCGACCGCGACCTGCAGCGCATCTGGCTCCTGCGCAAGATCCTCCACGAACTCAACCCCGTCGAGGCGATGGAGTTCCTCCTCGAAAAACTCCGCCGCACCGACCACAACCGGGACTTCCTCGATTCGATGAACTCCTAGCCGGTAACCCCCGGAACTGGTCTGCTTGGCATCCCCGCAGGTCTGGACGCAGGCTGCCACACCCTCGGAATCATCCCCGGGGGGAGCGATTCACCCCTTGCCGTTGTTCCGCGGCGGGGGGGAGGGCGTGGCCTGAGATTCGAGGAGGATGCGCCACATGAGCACCCACACCATCATCATCCTGTTCGCAGCCCTGCTGCTCCTGATCGGGTCGATCGCGTTCCCGCAATCGAGCGCACCGCCGCCCACAAGCCTTGAACTGCGACTCGCGATAAAGCACCGGCGCCCGTCGGAGATAGCCGCGAAGTTCGACATCCTCGGCGGCATGACCGCCAGCCACGCCGGCCGCGTCGTCTTCACCCCCGAGGACAAGACACAGACGCTTGTCGTGCGCATCTTCCCCCAGCCCGAATCCAGCCCGGTGGAGACGGACAGGCTCCGCCTCGTCGTCGAGGACGCGGTGGCGCAGTTCGATGTGCCGATTACGACCATCCCGCTGGACTTCTATGTCGTCCGGACCGACCTGCTCACCGACGAGGAGTTCAAGACCCTGGATGCCGCGCTGAAGGCGGGATCGCTCGGGCTCACCTCCGGCCAGACCGCGAAGGGCGTCGTGTTCCGCGAATCCCTGGAACTGCCCGACCTGGAGCCGCGCGACTTCAGCGGCTCCCTGACGGAGCTTCGCGCCAAGACACAGCCAGCGCCGGTCGCCGCGTCCGGCAAGGTGATGGCCTCCAAGCGTCCCGATGGGACCACCTTCGTCAGCGTGGACATCAAGGTCGGTGCGGGTGCGGTGGGCGAGAATGCCGATCCGCGGCCAAGGAAACTCTCGGTTGTTGGGGCGTCGGTTCTGCCCAGGACCGGCGTCATCGCCTTTGCTGGGGGAGAGATGCGCGTCATGGCCGACGGCAATCCCTACGACCCGCGGCGCCACGAGGCGATGGTCTACGTGCGCGCGTCCGAGGCGTTCAACGTCGAGACCGCGCAAGCAGACCCGTGACCCCAGACGGCATAGACATCGTCGCCCTCCAGCCGGGCGAGGAGGCGCTGCTCTGCGAACTCGTCCGTGAGCTTGCGGAGTACGAAAAGCTGCTGGAGAGCTGCAGGGCGACGCCCGAATCCCTCAGGGAGGCCATCTTCGGTCCCGACGCCATTGTCCACGCGATGCTGGCACGGGTGGACGGCCAACTGGCGGGGATGGCGATCTGGTACGAGTACTACTCCACCTTCAGGGCGGCCAAGGGGATCCACCTCCACGACCTGTACGTACGGCCAGCCTTCCGCCGCAACGGCGTGGGGACGGCACTCCTGCGGGAAATGGCCCGCATTTGCCGTGACCGCAAAGCCCCGCGCTTGGAGTGGATCGTCCTAGAGTGGAATGAACTCGCGCTCTCCCGCTACCGCAAGCTTGGTGCGAAGACCCTCGACGAGTGGCGCATCATGGGGATTGAGGGCGAGGCACTCGAGCGACTTGCAGGGGGCGGGGGATGAAGCGCGTCGTCATCCACACCGACGGCGGATGCGTCCCGAACCCCGGAACCGGGGGTTGGGCGGCGGTCCTGCGCCACGGGGATGCCGTCCGTGAGATTTCCGGCGCCGAACCCGATACGACGAACAACCGGATGGAGCTGACCGCCGCATGCGAGGCCCTCGACGCGCTGAAGGAGCCCTGCATCGTCGAGATGCACACGGACTCGCAGTACGTGAAGAAGGGCCTGACCGAGTGGATGGCGAACTGGAAGAAGAAGCGCTGGCGCACGGCGGCCGGCAAGCCCGTGCTCAACGAGGACCTCTGGCGGCGGCTCGACGCGGCCGCCTCCCGACACCAGATCGAGTGGCGCTGGGTCAAGGGCCACGCCGGCAACCGCGACAACGAGCGGTGCGACGAACTCTGCGGGCAGGCGATCGAGAAGCTGGCACGGGGCTGATTCGACCCGACTGCAAACCCCCGGGTCCTCCCTCCGGTCTTACCTTCCGCGGGTGAGGATTGCGCGTTGACCTTGCTTTCCCCCAACTTCGCGCTTGATCTTCATACGAACCCCGCAGCCCGCTGTCGTCTCAACCCCAGCAGGCACACCCCACGGCCCAGGGAGCCGCATTCATGAGGAGCCTCCTCGCCTCGCTTTGTCTGTTCTGTTGCCTTTTCGTCGTTCCCGTCGTGAACGCGGGCGACCCCGTCGCCGGTCCATTCTACAAGGGTACCCTCGCCGACCTCCGGGTCCCTTCGGACACGCTCGGGGCGGACTACAAGGGTCCGACTGGCATCCAGTTCGAGGACCTTTCGACCACCAAGACATTGAACCGCCAGCAGTGGGACTCCGTCCGTGGCGAGCACAAGCGCTGGAAGCGCTCGGGAGCGCGCGCCGTCGGCGACTACACCTACGTGAACAAGAAGAAGGTCGACAACATCACGGTGAGGATCCTGCTCTTCGAGTCCCCCGAGCGCGCCCGCGAGTTCTGGAACGAGGTTTACCAGCGCGAAGGAGCCGAGCGCGACTTCAAGCACGTCCCGAACGTCGGTGAGGCAGCGGTCGATTCGCTCACGCGCCGCCGCCGCCATGTCCTTTTCGGCAACGCCATCCTGACCGCCACGCAGGAGAAGGAAGGCAACCGCCACATCGTCATGCTGCAGAAGTACATGCTGAAGCTCGAGGGGAAGGACCCCGCCGCGGCCAACACCTGACCCACCGCACCACCAGGGGGGAACCACCCCGCATCGCGTGGACATCTCCGCCCGCTTGAAGCTCATCGAGGCCCGCAAGCGCGCCTCCTCGGCACTGATCGAGGACGCGCGTGCGGGCCTCGTTCCGCATGTGGGCCTCG
This sequence comes from uncultured Candidatus Sumerlaeota bacterium, assembly GCA_964618855.1. Lineage (GTDB taxonomy): Bacteria > Sumerlaeota > Sumerlaeia > SLMS01 > JANRJK01 > CAZUCD01. The sequence continues at coordinate 11,716 of CAZUCD010000093.1, read as the reverse complement.
CCGCGAACTCGCTGCCAGAGCCCCTCCCCCGCGAGCGGGAAGCGCCCATCCCAACCCTGGGCGACTTCGCCGAGGAGTCGGGGCCCATGGGGTCCGTGCTACGGCGGCTCCTGAGGCTGCCCGTTGCAGCCGGGGATGTGATCCTGCCCGCGCCGCGCGTCGAGCTGGGCGACGTGACTGCGGGAATCGGATGCCTCCTTGGGCAGGAGTCAGGGGTGCCGGAACCGTGCGAGGTTGTCTACCTCGACACGGAGACGACCGGCATTTCGGGTGGGGCTGGGACGGTCGCGTTTCTAGTGGGCCTCGCTTGGCGGCCATCCCCGGGAGAAATGCACATCGAGCAGTTCCTGATGCGCGACTTTTGCGACGAGGCGGAGTTGATCCGTCGCGTGGCGGCGCGCATCGGGGAGTTCCGCGCGATCGCGCACTACAATGGCAAGTCGTTCGACATGCCCGTCCTGAGGTCACGCGGCATCATACACCGCGTGCGGCCCAGGGAGTTCCGCATGCCGGAGATCGACCTCCTCCATCCCAGCCGCCGCCTTTGGCGCTCCCACCTTGGCGGCGCCTCCCTCAAGGCCGTCGAGCGCGGCATCCTCGGCCTGGACCGCGGATTGGACATCGACGGCGAGGAGATCCCGGCCGCCTTCCACGAGTTCAGCCGCGGCGTCGGGCACGCCCGCATGGCGATGGTCGTGCGCCACAACGCGCAGGATGTCGCCTCCCTGGCCGGCGTGCTGGACCTGGCCGCGGCGATCCACGGCAACCCGATGGGAGGTGCGGCCACGCGCCTCTCCGAGCACGAGGGCATGGCCCGGTTGCTCGCCGCGCGCGGCGACAGGGACGGCGCGGCTGACCTGCTGGACAGGGCGCTGGTGCTCACGACGACACGCACCGACGAGGAGCGCGTTCGCGCGGCCCTCGCGGCGGCGCTCCGGAGGGCAGGACGCACGGACCGCGCAGCCGCGCACTGGCGCAGCCTCCTCGACGGGTCCCACGACGTCGCGATGCAGGCGGCCATCGCGCTCGCCAAGGTGTTGGAGCACGCCTCGCGGGACCCTGAGGGCGCCCTCTCCGTCCTGCGGCGCCACATCCGCCGGCTGGAACTCGAGGCCGACATAGAGTCGATGCTTGATCGTGTCGGGCCCGCCACCAGGCGCTTGGAGGCTGCAACGGGGGATCTTGCGCGGCGAACCGCTCGCCTGGAGGCCAAGCTCCGCCGCGCGGAGGCTAGGCGCCGTCCCTGAGCATGTATGCTCCGACCACGCGCCGCCATGTCCGCGCGATGATCAATGTCTCCAGCGTCAGCGTCGGCACCAGGAACGCCAGGTTGCTCGCCACGAGGTACTCCGTCCAGTTCATCGCGTTCAGGAGCAACGTCCCCAGCAGCAGCTCGACGATTGTCCCCCACAACGCGATGGCGAGTCCGATTGCGGCGACCGTTCCCACCATGCGCATCGTGGCGAACACGCGGTCGTCCGTGCGGAGTGCCTCGTGCGCAGCCAGCAACACGCAGATCATCGAGTAGAGGATGTCCTCCATCGAGGCCATCGCCGTCAGCGCGACGTTCGCCATCGCGTGCCAAGGCTCCGGCCTCACCACGATTCCGGGGAGCTGTTCCAGGATGTTCGGGTAGAACACGGGGATGCAGATGAGGTTCAGGACCACGAGGAGGGCGCAGGGCGGGCCGACCTTGCCGAGGATGATCTGGCGCAGCGATTGTGGCGTGACAAGGAGCTCCAACCGCTCCGTCCTCCATGCGCCAGCCGGGAAGACGATGCCGATGAGGACCAGCGCGAGCGGAATGTCCGGCCTGAACACGAGCGGGATGGCCCTGAACGCAAAGTAGCCCGCCGCGGAGAGCGCACCCGGAATCGGCAGCACCTCCCAGAAGACCCTCAGGACGAAGCTCAGCGGCATCCAGACCAGCAGTACGCCGATCAGGAGCGTGGGCCCATGGTGCAACAGGCGCCCGGTCTCGCGCAGGGCAAGAGGGTGGCGCACGCCGAACTCCGCGGTCATCTTGGGCGCGACTCCTCCACGCACACGGCGAGGCTGCGCACGCAGCGCCGCCAGATGAACACGCAGAGCGCCAGCTTCGGGATCGAGTAGAGATAGTAGGGTAGGAGGCTCGGCAGTATCCAGTTCACGCCCATGTTCCCGGGGTACTGGCGCGCGATCCACATGGATATCTCGGGCGCCACGGGGGCCAGGTAGGAATTCAGCGCCTGCACGACGACACAGGCGCTCGCCGCCAGCGCAAGGGACGCGGCCGACAGCCGGTACTTGATGCCCGCGTGCGCCGTCACCAGCGCCACGAAGAACCCATTCACAACTCCGTCGACGATGATCGAAACAATCAGAGCCGGGGGCATGAACTCGCAGATCCAGCGGAACTCCGGCGGATACACGGCAGCGGGCCAGCGTTGGTAGACCCCAGGGCCGAGGAAGCCGACCGTGTACGCGGTCAGGATCAGCGCCGACACAAGGCAGGGCACCGCAATCACACCCCACAGAAACTGCCCCGGCCGCAGGAACGTCACCCGGAACGGCTCGTAGAACGGCCCCTCGCGAAAGCTGTAGAGCGCGCGCCACACCATGATGGCGGGCACGATGGAACTCGGCCTCACGACGTAGACGAAGGTCCGTTGCAGGAAGTCGAGGATCGCGTTTGGGGTTCCGCGCGCGAGCACGGCGCCCCCACGCTGCTGGTGCACAATGTACGCGATCAGGACCGTCGCCACGATGCCGAGGCCGCTGTAGAAGAGCGGCCGCGCGCGCCAGCGGCGGAACTCCGCGCGGAAAAGGGGATTCTCGACGCTTCGCTCCCCGACGGGAGACCCACCACCGAATCCCAAGGCCTGTGTCCCGGCGCCTACACTTTCCATTCGAGCCCAGATCCCATCCCGGCAATGCTCGGGGAGTCGTTCCGCCGGATCATCAACAGGGGGCAGGTCGATTGCGAGCAGATACTGTGGTCATCTTCGACCTGGATGGGACGCTTGTGGACGCTTTTGCGGACATCGCGCATGCCGTGAACGCGCCGCTTGCCGCGCGGGGGCTCCCGGAGCACACGGTCGCCAGCGTTCGAACGATGGTTGGGAGCGGCATTGTGGAACTGTGCCGCCGTGCCGCGCCCAGCCTGACAGGCGCCGAGGCGCTGGCCTACCTCGCCGACGTCCGTGCCATCTATGCCGCGCACCCGGTTGTCCATGCGCGCACCTACGATGGGGTCCCGGAGATGATGCGGGACGCGCGGACCATCGCCCGGACCGCGGTGCTCAGCAACAAGCCGCATCCGGCCACGATCGAGGTGTGCCGCCGCCTCGGCATAGAGCCCCACATGGACGCCATCGAGGGAGAGGACGCGCCGCGCACCCCCCGCAAGCCCGACCCCGCCGGAGCCCGCGGGATCATGGGCCGGCTGGGCTGCAGCCGCGCGATCGTGGTCGGGGACATGGCCCCGGACGGACAACTCGCACTCGGACTCGGCGCCCCGTTCATCGGCGCCCTTTGGAGCGGCGCCACGGAGGAGGAGCTTCGCCCGCTTGATCCGGTTGCGCTGTGCAGGCACCCGCGCGACGTTGGAGATGCGATCCGGCGAGTCCTCGCCGGGACCGAGCCCATCCGAGGGGAGACAGCACCTACATGAAGGACGTTCTCGTACCACTCGCCGACGGATTCGAGGAGATCGAGGCGATCTCGATCATCGACATCCTGCGCCGCGCCGAGATCGGCGTCACGACGGCATCCCTCGCGCACGGCACCCAGGTCAGGGGAGCTCACGGCATCACCGTGCACGCCGACACGACCTTCGCGGAGGCCGGGGAAAGGACCTTCGACGCCATCGTCCTCCCGGGTGGTCCGGCGTACCAGGCGCTGATGAAGCACGATGGCGTGCGTGCTGCGCTGGAGCGCCACAAGTCCGCCGGGAAGCTCACCGCCGCGATCTGCGCCTCACCCGCTGTGCTCGCAGACGCGGGCCTTCTCGCGGGGCGCAAGGCTGCGTGCTACCCCTCGGTCGAGGGAGACGTCTCGAAGGTCGCCACGCTCGTCCGCACCCCCGTCTGCGTGGATGGGAACATCGTGACGAGCCGGGGCCCGGCAACGGCCGCCGCCTTCGCCGTGCAACTCGTCGCGGAACTGGTGGGAGAGGCCCGCAGCCGCCAGATCGCCTCCGACCTGCTGCTGCAGAACTGACACCCTCGCGGCATGGGCGGGAACGGCGTCCCCGTCGTCGACGAGCTGCTCGACGGCCTTCCCTCGCATCGCGGGCCGCAGGAGCGGCTCGCGGCGCTGCGCATGCGCCCATACGTCCTCCTCGGCGCGCTGTTCACCCTGCTGCTCCTCCTGCCGGAGGTCGCGCTCATCAGCGTCCGGCACGAGACTTTCCCCCGAATACAGCAGCTCCTTTGGCCGAAGGGGCTCGGATCGTGGCGCGACGAGCGGCTCGACGAGGGCGTGATCGCTGCAAACCTGGGGGTCCCACTTGAGCACGTCTACACCACGGAGCAGGTGCTCGCCGCCATCCTCAGATGGGGGGCCATCCACGACATGCGCGCGGAGGGGGCGCCCATCGCGGCCATTCCGCTCGGGAGCACGACTCTGCTCGTGAAGCCGCGCGCCCCGCTCGCGTTCATCTGGGGGCCGCTCGGGGCGTACGTCCTGCTCCTGCGGCGGCGGGAGAAGCTGCACGGGGAACTCGCCGGGCAGGAGGAGCGCAAGAACGAGGAGATGCGCGCGATCAACGAGACGAAGATACGTGAACTGACGGCGATCAACCGCAAGATGAGCGACATGCAGCAGAAGGTGCTGTCCGCCCAGAAGCTCGCATCCATAGGCCGCCTTGCGGCGACGCTCGCGCACGAGATACGCAATCCCCTCACCGTCATCCAGAGCGCATCCGGTGTCATCCGCGACGAACTCCAGGAGGAATCCCCGGCACGGGAGGCCGCAGACCTGATCCAGGAGGAGGTTGTACGCCTCAACAGGATCATCACCGACCTGTTGAACTTCTCGAGCCCAAAGCCCCCCCGGGTCACGGCGCACGACGTCAACGACCTGATCGGCGGCTGGGTCTCGCGGCTGGAGGAGGAACTCGCCCGCAAGCGCGTCAGCATCGTCTTCCGGCCCGGCAACGTCACGGAGGCGCAGCTCGACCCAGACCAGTTCTACCAGGTGTTCCTGAACATCGTCTGGAACGCCCGGGACGCCGTCATGGAAGTGGGCGGGGGCCTCATAGAGATCGGCACCGCGATGGAGGGCGCCACCTCCGTCGTTGTGGACATCCACGACAACGGACCGGGAATGAGCCCCGTCACCCTGCAGCAGATTACCGAACCGTTCTACACCACGAAGACAAAGGGAACCGGGCTTGGCTTGCCGGTCGTCGTGCAGTTGATGGAGGGCATGGGAGGGCGCTTCCGCGTCGAATCCCAGCTCGAGGAGGGAACGCGAATCTACCTTGGACTGCAGGCAGCCGCGCCCGCCGAGAATCCTGCGACCGTGCGCGGAACAAACCAATCGGAGGGCACAACATGAGCCCACGCTACCGGCTCCTCATCGTCGACGACGAACCCCGCATGTGCAAGATACTCTCGATCGCCGCCCAGAAGTGGGGATACGAAGTCCGCACCGAGGAGAACGGGCAGAAGGCCATCGAGCTGATCGAGTCCTTCCACCCGGAGATCGTCGTCACCGACATCAAGATGCCCGTGATGGACGGGCAGACGCTCCTGGAGCGCATCCGGGCCGGGAACCCAAACACGCAGGTCGTCCTGATGACGGCCTACGGGAGCGTGAAGGGAGCAGTCGACGCCATCAAGGCCGGGGCGTTCGACTACATCCTCAAGCCCTTCGACAACGAGGAACTGCGCGTCACGATCGCCCGCGCCGCGGAGATGCTCCAGCTCCGCAACGAGAACTCGAACCTGCGCCACGAGTTCGGCCTGCGCTTCGGGGCGCAGACCATCATTGGCGGTTCCGCCGCCGTGCAGGGTGTCGTGGACATGATCGAGCGCGTGGCCCCGTCCCGCGCGAACGTGCTCGTCACGGGGGAGAGCGGCACGGGGAAGGAACTCGTCGCGCGCGCCATCCATGCCCGCAGCACGCGCGCCCAAGGCCCATTCGTGGCCATCAACTGTGCAGCCCTGACGTCGACGCTCCTCGAGAGCGAGCTGTTCGGCCACGAGAAGGGTGCCTTCACCGGCGCCCTGCGCACCCACCGAGGCAAGTTCGAGGAGGCGGACGGCGGCACCATCTTCCTCGACGAGATAGGCGAGGTGGACAACGCGTTCCAGACGAAGCTGCTCCGCGTACTGCAGGAGGGAACGTTCGAGCGCGTCGGCGGCAACTCGACCCTGCGGGTCGATGCGCGCATCGTCGCCGCCACGAACAAAAACCTGAAGGACGAGGTCGCGGCAGGGCGGTTTCGCGAGGACCTCTACTACCGCCTGAATGTCGTCCCGATCCACATTCCGCCCCTGCGGGAGCGCCGCGAGGACATCCGCGAGCTCGCGCAGCACTTTCTCCTCAAGCATGCGCGCGAGTCAGGCGGTGCGACCAAGTTGCTCTCCGCGGATGCTGTCGAGATGCTCCGGTCCGCCCCCTGGCGCGGAAACGTCCGGGAGCTCGAGAACACAATCGAGCGCGCCGTCATCCTGTCGCGCTCGAACGAGATCACGGCGGACGACCTGTGGCTGCACCCGGCGGAGTTCTCCACACAGGACGGCCGGATGGCGCCGGGTGCCGGGGCGCCAAGCTCACCCCGCATCGAGGACGAGCACATGCGGCTGCCGCTCGCCGCGTTCCTTGACGAGATCACCAAAAAGCGTGTCATCGCGGCGCTGGATGCCACCGGGTGGCGCAAGATGGAGACAGCGGAGGCGCTCGGCGTTGACCGCGCCACGCTCTACCGCATGATCAAGCGCTTCGAGATCAGGGACGACGGGCAGGCCTGACGCTCCCACCGGCGAATCGCCTCCCCGAAACACGCCCCAACAACCTCCCGCACGGTTCCCCGCCTCCCGCCATGAGAGTGCTCATAGTCGACAACTACGATTCGTTCACGTTCAACCTCGTCCAGTGCCTCGCGGAACTCGGCGCGCAGGTCGAGGTGCTCCGCAACGACGAGGCCTCGCCCGAGCGCATCTCGTCGCGCGGCCCGGACCGGATCGTGATTTCGCCCGGCCCGTGCGGCCCTGCCGAGGCGGGGTACTGCTGCGAGATCATTTCTGAATTGGGGGCGCGGACACCCCTCCTGGGCGTATGCCTCGGGCACCAGTGCATCGGGCACGCATACGGCGGCCGGGTCGTGCGCGCCCCGAGGCCCATGCACGGCAAGACCTCGCGCATTGCGCACGAGGGGAAGGGCGTGTTCGCGGGGCTGCCATCGCCCTTCCTCGCCACGCGCTACCACTCGCTCATCGTCGAGGAGTCATCCCTGCCCGCCGAACTCGAGATCACTGCCCGCAGCGAGGATGGACTGATCCAGGGCCTGCGCCACCGCTCACATCCCGTCCAGGGCGTCCAGTTCCATCCGGAATCGATCCTGACCGAGTCAGGGCGCGACCTTCTCCGGAACTTCCTTCGGGATGGTGCGGGTTGAATCGAGGTCCTCGCACGTCGTGGGCGGGTCCTTCAGGAAGTCGTTGATCGCGGCCATCATCCCTTCGAAGTCGTCGTACATGATGAAGTGGCGGGCATTGCGCAGTTGCACGAAGCGCGCACGCTGCGCCGTGCGGATCTGCTTCTGGAACTCGATGGCGAGGTTGCGCGCCAGCGCGTCGTGGTTCGCAAGCCCGGCCCCGTTCAGCATCAGGATCGGCACGCCAATGTCCTTCACCCGGGGGCGCAGGTCCGTCGTCTGCAGGTCGTACATCGCCTGCCCCGTCGCGGCCGGGTCCGCAAGTTCCGCCATCGCGGCCATGTCGTCGTGGCGATCCTTGTTCCCGATCATCTGGCCCGTGGAGATCCCGGCCATCCTTCGGAACCCCTCGCGCGGGAGGGAACCGATCTGCTGGCGCATCATCTCGGCCTGAAGGCGCGTCGTCCCCGACGTCGCGCGGGCGTCGGCGAGCGCTGGCAGGAACGGAACACCGTCCACGGCGACGATTGCCCGCAGCCGCGACGGCTTCTCCGACGCAACCCAGAACGCGATGAAGCCGCCGAGGCTGTGCCCGATCACCACCACGTCGCGCAGGTCGTTCTTCTCCATGTACTCGATCACGCCGGTCTTGACGGTCTCGAGCATCGGCGGCCCCTGGTAGGGGAGTCCCCCGAAACCGTTGATCGTGATGGCGTGGCAAGTGTGCGACTTCGAAAGGGTGGCCACCGTCTCGTCCCAGACGCGGGCCGAGCACATCAGGCCCGGGATCAGGATGACCGGGGGACCGCTCCCCGTGACCTCGACGACGAAGGCCGGCTTTTGCTCGTCGGGAAACCTGAGGCCAAGCGGCTCGCTCGTGCCGCGGTCGCCCGCTTCGCCTGTCGCCACCCCGCCCGAGAGCAGAAGCGCAGCCGCAACCAGCCATGCGAGGATCTGTTTCATGGTCGTTCCGATTCCAAGGGGGGATGCGTGGCCCTACAGTCGGGCACGCATGACATTCAACTCCGGAAGCCGAGGGGAAGTTGGTTTCGGCCCTCGCCGGGGGACAACTAATAGAGCATCCATGCGTCGACGGCGGACTGCGTGTCGCTCAGGGCCAGGGGGATGAGGCTCCGCACGACCATCGGGGGAATGGTCGCGTCGTAATCCTGCAGGTCGGCCACCTGGTCGGCGGTCCCGGCCCCGGCCAGGTCGAAGACGTCCGGATCGTTCGCGTGCGTGGCCCCTCCCCCCGGGGTGAAGGCGGCATTGGACGTGGAAACCTCTCGTATGCCCCCGAAGGTCTCCAGCGCCGAGTAAGGGAGGATGCGGAACTGCTGTGTGTTCAAAGTGCCGGTCAGCCCGAGCATCGCGCGCGGGACGCCGATCTCGACGACGCCTGTCGATTGGGCGTACGCCCAGTTGATCGTCCCAGGCACCAGCGAACCGGAAGCATCCACCAAGTGCGCCCCTGCAGGCCCGGTGAAGATGAGCTCGAATTCAGGCGAGGCATCCGGCCTGACCTCCAGGTCCGCAACGCCGACCGCCGAAGTCGAGAGATCGTAACCCAGGGAGCCCAGGCGCCCTCCCGGCGAAAGATCAATCCCGACGCCAAAGTACGGTGTGAAGAAGCTGGCACCCGGATTGATCGAGACCGGGCGCATGAAGAAGAGCACGTGCGTTGAGGTCAGCGCGACCCGCAGCTCCGCGAGGTCCGCATCCCCGCCCGTGAAGGCCGAGTTGGTCGGATATGTGTAGGTCCCCGGTCCGAGGTCGTCGCCCTCGGCATCGCGCCAGACGAACACGCGCTGCGGCGTCAGCGCCCAGGTGTCCTGCACCATTCCCCCCGGCACGGCCCAATCCCCGTCGATGCCGTTCACCAGGATGCCCAGCGGAGTCACGCCGACGACCGCCAGCGCGGGGGGGATCGGCGGGAAGGTGGAGAAGTCGCGCCCCGTCGTGAACGTCGCACCCAGGGGAAAGAGCAGCGGCGTCCCCGATGCCGACTCAGCCGTGGCCGCGACGCTCAGCGTGTATGGGGTCCGGGGTGCGAGATTCGCCGTGGGATTGATGCGAAGCTGTGTGCCGCCGAGCTCCCAGGCATACGACGCAGGGGTGGCGGGGGAGATCGAGACCGCGGCCTCCGTCGACGTCGGATCCATCGGTACCGAGAATCGGACCAGCAAATCCGCCTCCGGGTCCACGTTCCCCTCGAGGTTGGCGGGAGTGGTGGAGAGCACTTCGGGACTGGTTGGGGGAAGGTCCGACTGCCGAACCCAGACTTGGGCGCCCTGCGCGGGCGTAATGCGCGCGGGGAAGGTGCCACCGGCCCCGATCGTTGCCTGGTCCGAGGGGTTCAGCGCATCGACGACCACTTCGCCCGCGGGCCAGTTCGTCGCGACTGCGAGTTGCGATTGGGCCGTCGTCCCGGTGTTGAGCACGACAAGGACTTCCTCACCCGAATGGCGCCGGCTGTAGGAAAGGATGCCGGGGCCCGAGTTGGTGAACTGGTGCAGGACGAACGCGCCGCGGCGGAGCGGGCTGAGCGCGGTGCGCACTTCGTTGAGCCTCTTCACCAGGCGGTACTTCGTCGCGGTCGTGTCGAAGTTGTCCCCGAGAGAGGGCCCCGACTCAAAGAGCCCATCGAACATGTCCTCCCGGTTGTTCGGGTCGTTGCCCCCGTCGAATCCCTGCTCCGTCCCGTAGTAGAGCACCGGCGGTCCCGGGGCGGTGAACATGAACGTCAGGCCCAGGTCCAGCCTGCGAAGGCGCTCCGCGAGGCCTGAACCCGGGTTGTCGTTGTTCGCGACGTGCATGAAACGGCGCACGTCGTGGTTGTCGAGAAAGTTCGGTGTGACGAGGTGGTGCTGCCCCAGGGCGGACTGCCGCGCGAGGATGCGCCCAGCCATGTTGCCCGTCGGTCCCGTGCCCAGCGCGAAGGTCTGGCCCGCCGTGTAGTAGAACTGGAAGTCGAGTGCCCCATCGAATCGGTAAGCGGGATTCGTCATCGTCCCCAGGTAGGCCGCCATCGCGGAGTCATCCGCGCCGTAGACCTCCCCGAAGACGTAAAGGTCACCGCGCCCGATTTCCGTCGCGCGCGCCTGAAGCCTCGGAAGGAAGTCGGACCAGAAACCCATGTCGACGTGCTTCACCGTGTCCACGCGGAAGCCGCTCACGCCGGTCTGCTCGAGCCAGTACGACCAGATCGCCACCATCTGGTCGCGCACGTACTGGGTCTCCGTCTTGAGGTCGTCGAGGCCGGACAGCTCGCCGAGTTCCTGTTCCGGCACGACGTCGAACGTGCCGATGTTCCCGTGCGCGTGGAAGTGCGAGAGGCTGTTGAAGGGTGCGGGATACTGCGTCGCGTTGCGCCAGCTCAGGGTGTACTCGGATGGGGGAGCCAGGTAGTTCGGATACCCTGGATTCGTGGAACGAATCTGGTCGCCGCAGTGGTTCGTGACCATGTCGTAGTAGACTGCAATGCCCATCGCGTTCGCGTCGGCGACAAGCTGCTGGAGCTCCGCAAGCGTCCCGAAGTTCTGGTCCACCCCGTACCAATTGTACGTGCCGTAGCCATGGTAGTTCCCCGTGTTTTCGAGGAATGGCGAGAGCCACAGTCCGTTGAAGCCCATCCCGCGAATGTAGGGGAGATTCTGCCGCACGCCGGCCAGGTCCCCTCCATGGAAACCCGAAGGATTGGACGGGGCGAACGGCGCCCTGGGATTCCCATCATCGTTGGCCGTCGAGCCGTTCGCGAAGCGGTCGATGAACACGTGGTAGATCGACAGGTCCTCCGGCGCGGGGGCGACGAATGGATCCGCCCGGATGGACGAGGCGAGCGCGAGGGCCAATGCGGCGGTCGCGATGTGTGGATGGAGTCCCTTCAATGGGCGCGCGTCCTTCAGGGTTTTGTCCCGCGATGCTGCCGGTGCTGGCGCCGGGACGCACGGGTTAAGCGGTCAAGCGCGCGCGCCTAATCGTGCGCGTGGCCGGTGTGATCGTGGCCCTCGTGCCCAGCCTCAGCGGCTGGATCCTCGCCCGGATGGGGTCCATGAACTTCCTCGATGGCTATGGGCTGTTTGGGCACCATGCCGTCGGGCCGGCGAAGCCTCGCGCCGAAATCCCCCACTT
>CAZUCD010000092.1:12790-14829 GCA_964618855.1 uncultured Candidatus Sumerlaeota bacterium | reverse complement strand
CCGTCGGTGCCGAACGCCTCGCGAACGCGTGGAAGCCCCACGAAAGGTTCGAGGCGGGCATCAACCTGGACCTCGTCGGCGAGAAGAAGGCCCCCAAGTTCATGCGCGAGCAGTACAGCGTCACCCGCATGCCGGAGCTTGTGGAGGAGTTCTGGGCCATCGGGGAGAGGCGCTTCCCGGAACTTTTTTCGTCCGAAGTGATGGGAATTGTCACGGATGACCATGTTCCCTATCTGATCAACAATCTCCCCGTGATCAACGTGATAGACCTCGATTACGCCGAGTGGCACACGGTCCGGGATGACATCAATGCCGTTTCGTCGGAAACCATGCACAAGACTGGCATTGTTGCACTTGAGTTCATTTCACAGCGTGATCGCAGGCCCTCAGAAAAGCCTTGAGGAACAGGGGGTGCGCGCATATCCCCAACACCCCACCGCGCGAACGCCAAAAAACTTCATGACCTCCACGAACCACTCCAACGGTTTTCGTCCCACCTCGGCCCCGCCCGACGTCTGGGACCAAGCCTTGGAAGTCCTGAAGAAGACGATCGGGGAGAGCAATGTGCGGGCGTGGCTTGCGCGGGCGCGGTTCGAGCCCGGTGAGCAGCCCGGGACCTGCGCCGTCTCCCTGCCCAACGAGTTCTACCGCCGCTGGATTGCCAAGCGCTACGTCCACGCCATCGAGATGGCCCTCGAACAGGTCGTGGACGAGCCGATGCGCGTCGAGCTCCTGATCAACGAGGAGCTTGAGGACGGCGGCGGCGATGGACGCTCGTCCCGCCTGCGTGGTTCCTCCCGGCTGGACGGCATCGACCAGCGCGAAATGTTCGACCACGACGGCGAGGTGGTCGACTCCGTTGAGCCGCGGGTGCAGGGTGCGGCGGGCCGCGCCAGGCGCGCCTCCTCCGGCGAGGTCCGCCTCCCGCAGGAACAGCAGGAATCGCAGGCAGCGCACGCCCGCATCGTCCCGACCTACAACCGCCTCAACCCGCGCTACACGCTCGACGAGTTTGTCGTCGGCGAGAGCAACAGGTACGCATACGCCTCCGCGGTAGCGCTGTCCGACCCGCGGGGCACGGGCTTCCACCCCCTGTTCATCTACGGGGGGACGGGCCTCGGCAAGACGCACCTGATGCAGGGCATCGGCGCCCGCCTGCTCGAGATGGACCGCTCGCTCCGCATCCTCTACGTGACGAGCGAGCAGTTCATCAATCACTTCATCGACTCGATCCAGCACAAGCGCTCGCGCGAGTTCCGCTCGCACTACCGGAACGCCGATTTCCTCTTCATCGACGACGTCCAGTTCCTGATGGGTAAGGACAAGTCGCAGATGGAGTTCTTCCACACGTTCAACGCGCTGTGCGAGGCGGGCAAGAAGGTGGTGGTCTCGAGCGACCGCGCGCCGAAGGACCTCCAGTCGTTGGAGGACCGGCTGCGCTCGCGGTTCGAGTGGGGCCTTCTGGTGGACATCCAGCCGCCGGACCTCGAAACGCGCATCGCGATCCTGCGGAAGAAGGCGGAGGCGGACCGCATCACGCTGCCCAACGACGTGGCGATCTACGTTGCCGAGCGCGTGCTGTCGAACGTCCGGGAACTCGAGGGCGTCCTCAAGCGCCTGCGCATGTACTCGAGCCTGCATGCCAAGCCGATCGACCTCGAGGTCGCACGCGAGATCCTCGGACACCTGCCCGCCAGCCAGGCCACGCGCGCCATCGGCATCGAGGACGTCCAGCGCGCCGTGTGCGAATACTTCCAGATCCGCGTCTCCGACCTCCTCGGCAAGAACAGGTCGAAGAAGTTCAGCCGCCCGCGCCACATCGCGCAGTTCCTCTGCCGCAAGCTCACGGGCCTCAGCTTCCCGGACATCGCGATCAAGTTCGGGGGCAAGGACCACACCTCCGTCATCTACGCCTGCCGCAAGATCGAGAGTTCCTCGCGCACCGACGCCGCCGTCGCCAGCCTTCTCCACCAGCTCGAAAGCCAGATCACCAAGGGTGAACGGCCGGCAGGCTAGGGACCGGGGGTCAGGGGCCGGGG
>CAZUCD010000092.1:0-12690 GCA_964618855.1 uncultured Candidatus Sumerlaeota bacterium | reverse complement strand
AGATCACCAAGGGTGAACGGCCGGCAGGCTAGGGACCGGGGGTCAGGGGCCGGGGTTCAGTTCGCGCCCAAGGGCATTCCACTTTTCGACTTTCGGCTTTCGACTCGCCGACACCCGGAACGCGTCTTGCATGATGCGTTGACGAACCCGCCACCGCGGCGGGTAGGCTACCCCCAGCCACGACTTGAACCACAAGGGCCCCGCGCGATGATGCGTCGATCCAACAGCCGTTCCGCCTTCACCTTCCTCGAGATCATGATGGTCGTCGTGATCATTGGCATCCTCGTGGCCCTCGTGGCACCCCGTCTGACGGGGAAGGCCGCCCAGGCCAAGAAAGCCGCCGCGAAGTCCGACATCCGCGCCCTCGAGGGCGCACTCGCCCAGTACGAAATGGACATGGGCGTCTTCCCAGAGCAGTCCACGGGCCTCAAGGGACTCATGGAGAAGCCCTCCGACGACGAGGAGGACTCCTGGAACGGCCCGTACCTCAGGAAGAGTGCCCTCCCGAAGGACCCGTGGAAGCAGGACTACCAGTATCGGTTCCCCGGCGAGCACAACACGAATGACTTCGACCTGTGGAGCAACGGCCCCGACAAGCAGGCCGGCACCGACGACGACATCGTGAACTGGGACAAGACGGACGACAAGAAGTAGCGGGGAAACGAGCAACTATCCCGCGGCACGCGTTCGCCTATTCCGACGAGCTGCGCATTCTACGCCGGAGCGATCTAAGATCATCCTCCGGGAAGCCCGGCGTTTCCTCTGCGTCGGCGATCAGTTCCTCGAATGTCGCGCGCCGGGGCGCCCTCGGTGAGTTAAACGCCGTTGCGGGCGGATCCTCTGCAAGCCCCTGAGCCCGCCACTCGATGAGGCGCATCGCGAACGACTCGTGGTCCAGCCGCGAGAGATGCCGCTTCAGCGCGATGCAAATCATCAACCCCGGCACGGCAGTCACCGACAGCACGGCCGCATCCCCGTGGCGCGTGATTGCAGTGATCGGCGCGGTGTAGATCGTGTGCGTGATCGCCGCCGTCAGCGAGAACCCGAGGATGACGAGGAGCAGAACGCGCGGGCCCACCGCAAGGATGGCTCGCGAGACCAGGCGCCGCGTTTGAGAACCCGGCAGCATCGCGTCCAGCATCATCGAGCCGGCGAGCCGGACTGATTCGATGCAACTCAGCCCGACGAAGAACACGAGTACGGCGTAGCACGCGTTCGTCAGCGCGGGGGAGTCCCCGATCGTCTGCTGCCATGATGGGCGGTTGGTCGGGAGCGCAACTCCGGCATCGGCGAAGAGGAGGAAGTCCACGAATCCATGCAGCGCGAACACGCAGGCCCACGCACGGGTCGATGCAGCGGGCAGGACCTCCGCAACGTTCACGGCGCGGAGGTCGGCCATGAGCAGCTCGCGCGGCAGGTCGGCCCGGCGTGCGCGGTTGAGCGCCGGCACCGCGGCAACGCAGCCCAGGAAAAACACCGCCACGTCGAAGATGATGATGCGGTCCACAATCATCGCGATGTCGTTGAAGCCGCGCTGGAACCTGTCGTGGTGCATCGCGGACATCGCCGTGAGCAGCACCCCCGCGACGATCGGCGCGACCCACTCCCCCGGCGACCGCAGCCAGTGCCGGAACCAGAGCGAACGCAACTCCTCCGCGTGCGCGGGAAGCGGGCGAAGATCGAGGTGGCGGAGGAAGTCGAGAGTCACGGCAGGGACCGGCAAGATTGGTCACGATCCCTTCCCGGACGGCAACCCTGCGTTCTGCCCTCCTCCGCGCCCCGTCCCCCACTCCCGATTCCCCATCCCCGACCCTTGAATGCGCCATTGCCCGGGTGGTATCCTATGCGCATGTTCGGGCAATCTTCGCGGAGGTCGGGACGATGAGCCTTTGGAAAGCCCTCACGGGCGAGCTGATCGACATCATCGAGTGGAACCAGGAGTCGCAGAGCGACGTGATCGCCTGGCGGTTCCCGCGCCACGACAACGAGATCAAGAACGGCGCGAAGCTGATCGTGCGCGAGGGGCAGCAGGCGCTCTTCGTCAACATGGGGCAGCTTGCCGACGTGTTCGTCCCGGGAATGTACGAGCTGAAGACGCAGAACCTGCCAATCCTCTCGACGCTGATGGGCTGGAAGTACGGCTTCGACTCGCCGTTCAAGGCGGAGGTGTACTTCGTCGCAACGCGCCGTTTCACGGACCTGAAGTGGGGCACGGCGAACCCGTTCATCGTGCGGGACAAGGACTTCGGGCCCCTGCGCGTGCGCGCGTTCGGCAACTACGTGATGCAGGTGAGCGACCCGGTCGTGTTCCTGCGCCAGTTGCTCGGGACGGACCCGAGCTTCCAGACGTGGGAGATCGCGGCGCAGCTCCGCAACATCGTGGTATCGCGCGCGACGGACGCGATCGCCTCCTCGGGCATTCCGATCCTCGACGCGGCCGGGAACCTGGACGAACTCGGCAAGTTTATCCAGCAGAAGACGGCGCCGGACTTCGCGGAGATGGGGATCACGATCCCGCAGTTCCTGATCGAGAACATCTCGCTGCCGCCGAACGTGGAGGAGATGCTCGACAAGCGGAGCTCGATGGGGATCGTCGGCAACCTGGATGCATTCATGAAGTTCCAGGTGGCCTCCTCGGTGCCGGACGCGATGAAGGGTGGCGGTGGGGGCATGGCGGGGATGGGCGCGGGGATCGGCGCCGGGCTCGCGATGGGCCAGCAGATGGTGCACGCGATGGGGCCGGGCGCGCCCGGGGCGGGGGCACCTCCGCCCCTGCCGCCACCGCTTCCCGCGGCGGCGCATTGGTTCGCCGCAATCGGCGGGCAGCAGGCGGGGCCCTTCGACGCGGCCGGCCTTCAGGCGCAGGTCAACGCGCGGGCCCTCACGCGGGAGACGCTCGTGTGGAAGTCGGGCATGGCCGCGTGGACGCCGGCGGGCGAGGTCGCTGAGTTGATGACGCTCTTCGCGAGCGTGCCGCCGCCGCTCCCATCGTGAGGCGGAGGCCGGGGGCCGGAGACCAGAGGCCGGAGGGGGGCGCAAGGCATGGACCTGTGGAATCTGATCGGGCAGGCAAGCACCGTTCAGGCGCGCGCATTGCACCTGCACGTGGGGCGAGTGCCTGCCGTGCGGGGTGCGATGCGCGACCTCGAGCCGCTTGATCCGGATGCGCCGCCTCTCGATGAGCGCACGCTCATGGGGATGCTCGCGCGTGTCGTCGACCCCGACGCCTGGGATCGACTCGATGCCGCAGGGCAGGGCGAGGTGAGCCTCTCGAAGTTCGAGGGCAGGGCCATCCGCATGTCCCTTTTCCGGCACGGCGGGGTATGGAGCGCTGTGGTGTTCCTGTAGCGGGGTCCAAAGGCTGGGGACCGTCAAGATCGCGGGATATCGAGTCCGACCCCTGATCTCCGGCCTGCGGTCCCCAATTCCCTACCTCGTGATTCCCGCCTCGACGAGTTGATGCAGGTGGATCATGCCGACGACGCGGCCGTCGTCGTCCACGGCGGGCAGGGTGGTGATCTTGTGCTGCTCCATCAGGTCCACGGCCTTCACGCCGAGCATGTCCGGGTGGACGCGCTTGGGGTTGCGGATCATGACGTCGCGGATGGGCGTCGAGATGGCAACCGTGTTGCGCGAGCACCACAGGCGGCGGAAGTCCCCGTCCGTGAAGAAGCCCTCCAGCCGGCCGTCGGCATCGACGATGGCAACCGCGCCGAGCATCCCGCGGTTCATCACGTCGACGGCCTGTTGGAGCGTGCCATCGACGGGCGCGACGGGCACGGTTTCGCCCTTCTTCATCAGGTCGGCGACGCGCATGAGGAGGCGCTTGCCGAGCGCGCCAAGGGGATGGCGGATGGCGAAGTCCTCCGGGCCGAAGCCGCGCCGCTTCATCAGCGAGAGAGCGAGCGCGTCGCCCAGTGCGAGTTGGAGCGCCGTGCTCGTCGTCGGCGCGAGGTTGAACGGGCACGCCTCCCCCTCGATGCGGCTTGAGATGACGACGTCGGCCGCCTGCGCGAGCGGCGACGCGGGCTGCCCCGTTACGACGATCAGCCTGGCGCCGTGCGAGCGCAGGTAGGGGAGCAGGTTGAGGACCTCCTCCGTGGCGCCGCTCTGGGAAAACGCGAGCACGGTGCTCCCGTGCGGGACCATGCCGAGGTCCCCGTGCATGGCCTCCCCGGGATGCAGGTGGAACGCCGGGGTGCCGGTCGAGGCCATGGTGGCGGCGACCTTTGCGGCGATGTGGCCGGACTTGCCCATGCCGGTGACGACGACGGGGGGGGTTGCGGTGTGGAGGAGGTCGAGTGCGCGCTCCATGGCGGCGTGGTCGAGGGTGTCCGCCGCGCGCAGCAGCGCCTCCCCCTCGGCGCGCAGCACGCGCGCCGCCTCGTCATGCCATGTGTCGGCTGGTTCGCTGCCCAAGTCCGCCGCGCTAGACCACCGGATCGCCGGTCGGCACGGCCATCATCTTGACGCGGAGCTCGTCCGGGTAGTGCGCGCGCTCCAGCGCGACCTCGCCCGTGATCTTCCCCTGCGCATAGAGCATGTAGATGAAGTCGTCCATGGTGACCATGCCGAGCTTGGACGAGGTCTGGATCGTGGAGATGATGCGGTTGGTCTTCGCCTCGCGGATGAGGTTCGCAACGGCGGGGATGTTGTGGAGGATCTCGTAGCATGCGAGGCGGCCCTTGCCGGATGCGTGCGGCAGGAGTGTCTGCGCGATGATCGTCTTGAGCGCCACGGAGAGCACGGAGCGGATCTGCTCCTGCTGGTTGGCGGGGAAGGCGTCGATGATGCGGTCGACGGTGGTGGAGGCGCTGATGGTGTGGAGGGTGCCGAAGACCAAGTGGCCGGTTTCCGCGGCGTGGAGGCCGGCCTCCATCGTCTCAAGGTCGCGCATTTCGCCGACGAGGATGACGTCCGGGTCCTGTCGCAGCGCGCCGCGCAGCGCGTAGGCGAAGGACGGCGTGTCCACGTGGAGCTCGCGGTGGCTGACGATCGCCTTCTTGTGCGGGTGGACGTACTCGATCGGGTCCTCGATCGTGATGATGTGGACGAAGCGCTGCGTGTTGATGTAATCGATCATCGTGGCGAGCGTGGTCGTCTTGCCGGAGCCCGTGGGGCCCGTGATGATGACGAGGCCGCGGTGGGCGTGCAGCATCTCGATGATGGATTCCTTGGGGAGGCCGAGAACCTCGAACGGCAGCAGGCGCGAGGGGATGAGGCGCATGACGATGCCGATGGAGCCCTGCGCCTTCAGGACGGCGCACCGGAAGCGCGCGAGGTCCGAGTACGAATAGGCGAAGTCGGCGGAGCCGTGCTCCTGCAGCATCTGCTGGTAGCGCGGGGGGGTGATTTCCCGCATCAGGCGCTCGGTGTCCTCCGGCGTCAGGATGTCCGGGTCGATCACGTCGAAGATGCCGTGGAGGCGCATGACGGGGGGCTTGCCGACGCGGAGGTGGAGGTCCGCCGCGTCGCGCTCGACGACGATCTTGAGCATCTCGTTGATTTCCAGCATGTGGGGGCCCGTCCTTTGTCGCCTGGAACCGTGTGGGTCTTCCGGGGAAACTTGTGCCGATGGTCTCCCCCCCGCCGCAAGTCGTCAACGTTTGAGCGGACTTCGGGAATCGAGAATGGTGGTTCGGGGAAGCGGGTCCCGGGTCTTGGGGGCGGGGGTCGGCGCCACGCACCCTAGGGAGCGGCGTCCCGATGGCGCCTGCCACGCGTCCCCAATCCACCTTGCGACCCATCCGCATTCCGGAGCGCATTCCTCCCATGTTTCGCGTGCGCTCTTCCATGCCGGGGCCGCTGCATGCCATCCTTGGCGCGATCCCGTTCCTTGTGATCGTGCTGGCGTACTCGCACTTTTCTGCGAAGCGCCACGCGGAGAACCCGAAGGACAAGCTGATGCCGGGGGCTGCGCAGCTCGCCGAGGGGTGGCGGGACGTGTGGAAGCTGCGGACGGCGCGGTTCGTCGAGCGCGAGGTCCGCGCGGGGGACACGCTCGAGTCGATCGCGCGCGAGGTCAGCGGCGACGCGTCCTTTGCCGAGGACATTCGTCCATCGGGTGGCGAGCCGCTGGACCCGCCGCGCGCCCTGGTTCCGGGGGAAGTGCTGCGCGTGCCGACGACTGAGCGCCGCGTTGTCGTGGATCTGGCCGCGAGCCTCAAGCGCCTCGGCACGGGACTGGGCATCGGCGTCGGGCTCGCGCTCGTCCTGGGCTTGTCGATGGGGCTGTTCACGCCTGTGGATGCGCTGCTGAACCCGCTCGTCTCGGGGCTGGCGAAGATCCCGCCGCTGGCGCTGCTGCCGATCATCTTCATCGCGATGGGCACGGGGGAGAGCGCCAAGATCGCGATCATCGCGCTCGGCATCGCGCCGACGATGGTGCTGGACGTGCTGATGCGCGTGCGGGAGGTGCCGTCGGAGCTGATCACGAAGGCGTACACGCTCGGGGCCTCGACGGCGGAGGTGGGCTTCAAGGTGATCCTGGCGATGGTGTGGCCGCAGTTCCTGAACGCGGTGCGCCTCGCGCTGGGGCCGGCGTGGGTGTACCTGATCGCGTCGGAGGCGATCGCCTCGGAGGCGGGGCTCGGCTACCGGATCTTCGTCGTGCAGCGCCAGCTCGGCATGAACGTGATCCTGCTGTACGTGGCGCTGGTGATGTTGATCGGGCTCGCGCTGGACGCGGGAATCCGTTGGTTCATCTCCTGGCGTTATCCGTGGGCGGAGATTCGATGAACGCCGCGCCGGAGGCATCCGCGACCACCAGGTGGGCCGTCGAGGCGGATGGCGTGGTGCAGCGCTACCACGACGCCAAGCTCGGGCGGGAGAAGACCGTGCTGGACGCGATCGACCTGAGGCTGCGCGCGGGGGAGTTCACGTCCGTCGTGGGGCCGTCGGGATGCGGCAAGTCCACGTTCCTGCGGCTGATCCTCGGCGCGGAGCGGCCCAAGGGTGGCAGCCTGCGCCTCTTCGGCGCGGAGCCGGAACACCCCGACCGCCACCGCGGCATCGTCTACCAGAAGTACTCGCTCTTCCCGAACCTGCGCGTGGTGGAGAACGTCGCGCTCGGGCCGGAGCTCGAGCAGGTGCACTTCCTGACGAAGTGGCTCTGGTACCCCGGGTTCCGGCGCAAGCACCGCGCGTTCATCGACAAGGCGATCTCGTACCTGGAGCGCGTGGGCCTGGCCGAGCACGCGTGGAAGTTCCCGTACCAACTCTCCGGCGGGCAGCAGCAGCGCGTCGCCATCGCGCAGGCCCTCGTCATGGAGCCGCAGATCCTGTTGATGGACGAGCCGTTCGGGGCGCTCGACCCGGGCACGCGCGACTCGCTCCAGGACTGGCTGCTCGAGATCCACCGCGAGCGCAGGGGCACCATCTTCTTCGTCACGCACGACATCGAGGAGGCGGTGTTCCTCGCCTCGCGCGTGCTCGTGTTCTCGCAGTTCCGCAAGTCCGCGGCGGGGCCGGTCGAGGGCGCAAAGATCGTCGCAGACCTCGCGTCCCCGGACGTGTCGCACGCGGAGCTGCGCCGCCACCCGGACTTCCCGCGCCTGGTCCAGCAGATTCTCGACGCGGGGTTCTCACGCGAGAAGGCCGTACCCCCGGACCAGTTTCCGATGACGCACCCCGACGCGATCCGACCCACGGAGTGACCCGACGATGAACGCCAGCGACGCAGGGGACGACAAGCTCGCCCCATTCTTCCGGGAGATGGTGGACCGGTTCCTCTCCCGCCAGAGCAACCAGTTCATCGTGACGGGGAACGTCGCGGACCTGATCGACGGCCATGGCGTCGTGTCGTCGGACCGCAACGGCCCGGACCGGTTTGCATACCTCGACGAGTACATCGCCAAGCGCCTGGAGTCGAAGGGCCGGTTCGTGCTGACGTACAACATCGCGCGCGGCATTTCCTTCACGTCCAGCGAGGCGTTCAACGCCCTGCGCGACTGGTACGCGGCGGAGGACATGTCGGGGGCGCTCGGCCCCGCCGAGCAGAAGGCGCGCGCCCAGCGCTTCATGCGCGGCATCGCGGAGTCCGAGGTGTACTCCCTCCTGTCGCTGCGCCTCCTGGAGGAAATCACCAAGCTCGCGCGCAGGCGCCGCACCGGCCCCGCCCAGAACGGCATCACCATCATCGTCAAGCACGCCGAGACGCTGATCCCGGACAACGCGCTGCCGCAGATGAGCGACACCGACCGGCAGAAGCTCACCCTGATGACGGAGTGGTTCTCGGACCCCGAGTTCCAGGAGTCCGCCGAGCAGGTGATCCTCGTGGCGCCCACGCTGGCCAGCATCCACGAGGGCCTGCGCCGCCTGCCCTCCGTGTCGCTGATCGAGGTGCCGCGTCCCGGCGCGGACGAGCGCCGCGAGTTCATCCGCTGGATGCACGCGCGCACGGGAAGGACGGTGAAGCTTCGGCGCAGCCAGCGCGAACTCGCCGAGATCACCGCCGGCATGACGCTGCTCAACCTCGAAAACCTCTTCCTCAAGGCGCGCTACCAGGGGAACGAACTGGAGGAGGGGGACATCCTCGAAAGCCTCAACCGGCTCCTTGTCAGCGAGCTCGGGGACAAGATCGAGGTGGTGAAGCCCGCGCACTCGATGGCCGACGTGATCGGCGCGACCGCGCTGAAGGCCGAGCTGTCACGGATGCAGAAGCTCCTCGCCAAGCGCGACCCCTCCGTCGCCCCCACCGGCATCCTCGTCGCCGGACCGAACGGCGTCGGAAAGACTTTCATCTTCGAGGCGTGGGCCGCCGAGTGCGACCGCCTCGTCATCGTACTCAAGAACCTGCGCGGGATGTACTTCGGGCAGACCGACCAAACGTTCGAGCGCCTCAAGAACGTCCTGGAGGCGCTCGGCAACGTGATCATCCTGATCGACGAGGCGGACACGGTCTTTGGGCGCCCCGGCGCAAACACGCACGAGACCGAGGCGCGCCTGTTCGGCAACGTGATCAAGATGATGGGGGACCCGCGCAACCGCGGACGAATCGTGTGGCTGCTTCTGACGGCGCGGCCGGACAATCTGGCGCCGGACCTGAAGCGCTCCGGCCGCGCGGGGCTGCACCTTCCCGTCTTCGACCCCGAGGGTGACGACCGCGACGCCTACGTCCGCCACATCCTCAAGCGCGCCGGCTGCGACGCGGCGACGCTGAAGCCTGAGGAGTTCGCGGAGCTCGGGAGGCTGACCGCCGCGTACTCGCCCGCCGACTTCAACGAACTCGTCGTCGAGTTGAAGGCCGAGCGCGCGCTGCGCGGGGACCTCGCGTTTGCGGACATCCTGACCGCCGTCGGCAACATGCTCGCCGGCCAGATCGCGCGCCAGCGCCGCATCCAGACCCTGCACGCCGCGCTGGAGTGCTCCCGCAAATCCCTGCTGCCACCCTCCCTTGCCGCAAAGCCGCGCGAGGAACTGGAGGAGGAGCTGGGGTTGCTGCTAGCGAGGGGGTGAGTGGGGGGAATGCCCCCCCGCAAGACGATCTGGCCCCTCGACCCTGACCCCTGGTCCCCGGCCCCCCACTTCCTCCCCTGCCGCCCTGGCCCCGGGAATTCCTACACGCCCGACCGGGCACAATTACATGTTGTGACAGGTGAATCGCTGAAAAAAGCCGGCAAAACCGCTGGTCATGGCGCGGCACGCGTTGTGCACCCATGGGCAACAAATGCGCGTTCCCGTCGGTTTTCGGGGTTCAGGGAACCCGCACCAGTCGAAAGGACTCACAGCATGTCTCATTCATTCGAGAAACCTGCGGAAGCGGTTGCAGGCGCTCTGAAGACGGTGGGGCGCCTTGCGGTCGCAACGCTGCTCGCCCTGCTGATGGCAGTGGCGCCCGGGACCGCGCGGGCGGGCAACGTGGACATCAGGGGACTCGTCATCGGCGTGGATGCCGGCGCCGGGACCCTTAACCTGAACGGTACGACGATTCGAACCAACGGTGCCACCACCTACGAGAACGAGGCTGGTGCCACGGTCACGTTTTCCTTCTTCCAGTACGGCATGCAGATTCGGGCGCGGGGCGTTCCGCAGGGGGACGGCTCCGTGCTTGCGGACCGGGTCGACGAGCGCGAGCCGGGCTCCGGCAGCATGGGTGGCGGCACGCAGCGCTTCACGGGCATCCTGGAGAGCGTCGATGCGGGCTCCGGTCTGCTGAAGGTGAATGGCGTCACCGTCGAGACGACCGCCTTCACGGGGTACGAGGGCCTCGACGGCCTGCCCACGACCATCGCGGGCCTAGCCGTGGGGGATGTCGTGAAGGTGGGCGGCACGCCGATCCCGAGTGGCAGCATCCTCGCGGGCGAGATCGAGATCGAGGACGACCTCGGGGGCGGGAACCTGGCTTTTGACGTCAAGTTCGAGGGCCTCATCGGGGCCATCGACGCAGGCGCCGGCACGATGACGGTCGCGGGCAACCTCGTGACCACGAATGCGCAGACGCGCTACGAGGACGCCGACGGCGAACCCCTCACCTTTGGCGCCTTCATCGTCGGCAACTACGTCGGCGTGAAGGCCAACACGCAGGCCGACGGCAGCTTCCTCGCGGTGCAGATCGAGCTGAAAACCGCGACGCCGGGGGCCAACCACAACACGGAACTCCGCGGATTCATCGAGACCATGGACCTCGGCACCGGGACGTTCACCGTCAATGCCGTCACGGTCACGACGACGGGATCGACGGTGTTCCTGGACGACAACAACGCCACGATCGGCATCGGCGACTTCGCCGCTGGCAACCTCGTGGAGGTCGAAGGGCTGCTCCAGGCGGACGGCAGCATCGTCGCGACGAAGTTCAAGAGGGAAGGGGACAACTTCGACGACAATCCCGTCGGCGACACGCGTCTCTTCGGCCAGATCGACACGATCGACGCAGGGACGGGCACGCTGACGATGTTGGGGCAGACGGTCACGACGGACGCCTCGACGGTCGTGCTGAACAACGCGGGGGTCGCGATCACGTTCGGCGAGCTTGCGGCCGGGCAGACGGTGGAGGCCGAGGGCTTCCTGCAGGCGACGGGCGAGATCCTCGCACGCCGCATCAAGCGCGAGGACGGCGCCTTCCGCGTGGGCGGCAGCAACATGTCGATCCGCGGGTCCGTGGCGTCCACAAACATCGGCACGGGCACGCTCGTCATCCGTGGCAAGGCGATCCAGACGAATGGCTCGACGGTGCTGACGAACAAGGTCGGCGCGGCGATCACGCTCGGCGCGCTGATTGTCGGCGACTACGTGGTGGTGAACGGCGACGGTCAGGCCGGTGGCGGCGTCCTCGCGGCGAACGCCTCGCAGGAGGACCAGTTCTTCAGCTTCGGCGCACCCCCGCCGACGTCGTCCGTGGCATCCTGGGAAGCGTACGACTGACGCACGTTGGGGGAAGGCCCCCACGGCGGATGGAACGAAGGGGCGCGGGCCGGGGGGTCCGCGCCCCTTCGCTATCTCCGGGACGCCTCCGGGGGCGGTTCGGCGCCCGCCAGCCTGCTGGCGTTCGCGAGGACTTCCAGCGCCTCGGGGCCCCACTCGCGGTAGGCGCCCGACTCGACAATCTCGCGGAGCATGCGTGCCGCGTTCCCGCCCTTGCCGGCGTGGAAGGTGGCCACGGCGAGGTCGATCCTCCTGGCGGGCTGCCTGGCGAAGACGGCCTCCTCGTGCCCTGCGAGCACGGCGATGAACTCTTCCGCACGGGCCTTCGCCTCGTCCGCGCGTCCTGCGCGGTGGGCCAGCGTCCCCATCCTGCCGAGGTGCGCCAGGAGGTGGATGCGGGCGTCGAGGAGCTGCGGGCTGCGCGGGTCGAGCTTTGCCTCGCGCGCGGCGAGGCCCTCGCGGAACAGGAGGAGAGCATCCTCCAGCCGCCCGACGTCGGCATAGGCCGCCGCGAGGTTGACCATTGTCGTGGCCGTGCCCGGGTGGTCGGTCCCCAGGTTCGCGCGCCTCCATGCCAGCACGTGCTCGAACGCGGGGATCGCCTCGGCTGCGAGGCCGAGGTTGCTGCGTATCGTGGCGATGTTGCCAGTGACGGCGATGGTGCCTGGGTGCTCCGGTCCGAGCGACTTCTCGAGGATGCCGAGGGCGCGCTCCATCAGTGGGAGCGCGTCCGCGGGGCGCTCCATGCGGCTGAGGATGGCGGCCTTGACGTTCAGGGCGTTCGCAGTCTGCGGGTTGTCCGGCCCCGACTCCTTCTCGCGCCACGCGAGTGCCTCGTCGGCGAGTGCGAGCGCCTCACCGAACTGCCCGGTGGCCGCGAGGGAGCCTGCGAGCTCTGAAACGAGGAGGAACCTGTTGTTCCTGCGTTCGCCGGGGAGCGCATCGAGGATCGCGAGGGCCTCGCGCTGCGCGTCGATGCTCTCCTTCATGGCGCCGCGGCGGCCCTGCACGCGCCCGACCATGGCGAGCACCTCCGCGCGGGTCGCGCCCAACTCCGTGTCCGCCCCGGGCACGAGCACTTCGGCGCGCCCGAGGGCCTCCAGCGCCTCGTCCCAGCGCCCCAGCGCGGAGAGCGACTCCGCGATCGACACCAGCACGGACGCGCGCTCCCCAGGTGAGGAGCGGCCGCTGCGCTCCATGGCCGCGAGCGTTGCCCGCCACGCGGCGAGTGCCTCGGCGTTGAGCCCCGCGTCGCGCAGGTTCTCCGCCGCGCGCGCCCCCGCGGCGACCATCTCCGGTGAGTCGCCCGGCGCGATGCCGTGCGCGAGC
>CAZUCD010000091.1:0-14831 GCA_964618855.1 uncultured Candidatus Sumerlaeota bacterium | reverse complement strand
GATCGTGTGTGCGCGCGTTCGTGCGCGTCAGATGGCAGGGCATCTGCGGGCCCGGCACCGCCCGGGTGCGGCGGCTGAAAAAGGGCGGCGGTTCCTCGCCCTGTTGGGGTGTCGTCCGCGAGAAGTCGATGGATTCGCGGTGCAGTCGCGCCGGCGTGCCGGTCTTCAGCCTGCCCACCTCGAGGCCCAGCTCCATGAATGCCTGGGCGATTCCATGGGCCGCGCGTTCACCCGCCCGGCCACCCTCCGTCGACGAGTCGCCGCAGTGCATCACCGCATCGAGGAACGTCCCCGTGGTCAGCACCAGCGCGTCGCACGGCACGCGGGAGCCTTCCGAGAGCCGGACCGCGCGAACGCAGCCGCCGCGCACCTCAAGCGACTCCACCTCCCCCTCGACGATGGAGAGATTCCCCTCCCTGGCGAGCCTTCCCTGCATCCACGTGGCGTAGGCGTCCTTGTCGCATTGGACCCTCGGCGCACGCACGGCGGCTCCCTTGCTTCGGTTGAGCATGCGGAACTGCAGCCCTGCTGCATCCGCGGCCTCACCCATGAGGCCGCCCATCGCGTCGATCTCACGGACGACATGGCCCTTCCCCAGGCCACCGATAGCCGGGTTGCAGCTCATCCTGCCCACGGCACGCGCGTCCATGGTCACGAGAGTTGTGCGCACGCCAAGGCGGGCCGCCGCGAAGGCAGCCTCTATGCCGGCGTGGCCTGCCCCCACGACCACGACGTGGGGCGTTGCTGAACCGTTCATTCGCAAGGGATGGGGAGTCCCCGGGGGCGGTCTTGCTGCACTTGCGTGTTGCCTTTCCATTCCGGCGGCGCGTGGATGGGCGCAATCGCATCTGAAACTGTAGCCATGAAACCGCCTGTCCCCGACGAACCGGGACACACGACGCCAATCCCCATGCCCGGCGACATGCCGGCGGACGCCGGTGCGTCCTACAAGCCCAGCGGGACGCACCCAACGCTCTTCCCGCGCGAGGCCGCACCGTCGGGCTCCTCCGGCCCGGGAGGGACCGTCGCCATCGACGACATCGATTCGCTGGTGGATTCCGACGACCCCGCGGAGATCGCTGCAAGCCTCGAGGACCGCACCGCCATGGGCTTCAGCCTTCTGCGCGTCGTCGGCAAGGGAGGCATGGGGGAGGTGTGGGAAGGGGTCCAGCGCAGGCTCAGGCGGATCGTTGCCGTGAAGCGCCTCCGCCTCGGCGCAGGGGCCGTCCCATTTACGGAAAGCAACACGCACCTGCGCTCCTTCCGCGGGGAGGCACTCACCGCCGCGCTGCTGGATCATCCGAACATCGTCCCCGTCTACGACCTGGGTTTTGACGACGACGGCTGGCCGCTGCTGGCGATGAAGTTCGTGCGCGGGCAGAACTGGGAGGAGATCCTCAAACGCGACTTCGAGTCCATGGCGCCCGAGGAGTACGTCGCGCGCCATGTCCCCATCCTGGCGCAGCTCTCCCAGGCCGTCGCCTTTGCGCACTCGCGCGGCGTCATCCACCGCGATCTCAAACCATCGCAGGTGATGATCGGGGAATACGGCGAGGTGCTCCTGATGGATTGGGGACTCGCCCTGATGGTCTGCGACCCGCCCACCGTCAACGGCGAGCCGCCCCCCCCGCGCACCTATCCGTCCATCCACTCGGCGAGCAATCCCGCGGGCACCCCGGGCTACATGGCGCCCGAGCAGACGAGCTCTTCCCCGGCCGGCATCGGCGAGTGGACGGATGTGTACCTGCTCGGGGGGACGCTCTACAAGATCCTCACCGGCAGGATGCCGCATGACGCGGCGACTTCGCAGCAGGCGTTTGCGCTGGCCTGCGCCGGGAGCTTCGTCCCCATCGAGGAGGCCGGAGCCGGCCGCCACCTCCCGCACGAACTCGTCTCGCTCGCCACTGAGGCGCTCGACCGCGAGCCCGCGCGCAGGATCCCCACGGCCAAGCACTTCCTCGACAGGGTCCAGGACTTCCTGACCGGAGCGACACGCCGCCGCGAGTCCGCGGCCATCATTAACGAGATCGCCGCGAGCCCGCAGCTCGACCACACGACCGACTACCCGGTCCTCACGGAAGCACTCGAGAAAGTCGGGCAGGCCGACCGGCTCTGGCCGGACAATCCGCAGGTTCCCACGCAGAGGGCCAGGCTCGTTGAGCGCTACGCGAAGGCCGCGCTCGCGCATGGGGACCTGACACTTGCGCGTGCCCAGGCGAACGCCCTTCCTGGCGGCGGGGCGCGCGATTCCCTGCTCTCGCGCGTGGAGGCGGAACAGGCCCGACTGGCGCGACAGCGCAGCCTCGTCCGCCAGTTGACCGTCGCCGCGTTCGTCCTTCTCGCGGGCATTGTCGTCATCGGCACCATCTCCTCCAGCCGCCTGGGCGAGGCCGCGGAGCGCCTGAGGGGCCAGCTCGCCATGACCGAGGAGGCGCGCGCCGCCGAGGTTGCGGCCCGTGCCGATGCGCAGGCTGAGGCGGACTACTCCACGCTCCTGCTCGCGAACGCCCTCGTGGACCAGCAGCGGGGCGAGGAAGCAATCGGCCTGCTCGAGCGCATCCCTGAGGCGAAACGCACCTGGGAGTGGGGGCTTGTGCTAACGCGCGCCCTCTCGGACCTTGTGACGATTCCCCTCGAGTACCTCTCTCTCTCACCCTCTCGAACACGCGCCCTGGCCTACCGCCGGTCGGACGATTCGCTGGTCGTTGCCCACGCGGCCTCCGGTGGGGTGATCGCCCGGCTGCGCGGGGGCTTCCTTGACCGCCCCGTCGTCTCCTGGTCGGACGACGAGTCGCTCGTCGCGTCCGTGTCATCAGGGTCGAAGTCCGCGCAGGTTCACGAGACGGGCTCCGGGCGCCGCGTCCTGGAAGTCGACGAATCGGCCGAGATTCGCTCCCTCGCGATCGCACCGGACAACCAGATGCTCGCGCTCGGCACGGCGGACGGCGCGGTCCGGCTCGTCCCGATCGATCGGGACGGGAAAAGCCGGGACCTGGCCCCGCACCAGTCACGTGTCGATGCCGTGCTGTTCGCACACGACCCAGGCGTCCTGGTCTCGGTGTCGAGCGGCGGGGTGCGGATGGAGTCCCTCGCCACGGGGCGCGTCCTCGCCGCCCAAGCGATGCTGGATGGATCGGGCTACAGGGCGGAGTCCTCGCCCGACAGGCGCTTCATCGCGATTTGTTCGCGCCGAGAGGATGCCTGCGTCCTGGACACCGTTTCGGGCGAGTTCCACGCGCTCGGCGCCGAGGTCGCCGACTTCGAGTTTGCCCGGGGTGGCCGCACCCTCCTCGCCGCAGTCCGCGCAGACGGCTCTTTCATCCGCACATGGGACACGGCGACATGGCAGGAAAAGTCCTTCCCCCGATTTACGCGCGACGCACGCCGGGCACTCGCAGAGTTGGCAGCGCTGGATGCCGACGAGGTGAGCCGGATCCAGCTTGGGCACGATGAATCAACAGTCATGGCGCGCTACTCGTTCGCCTACGCCACGTTTCCCTATCCATCCATGCTGACGGGCGAAAGGCCCCGGACCCTGCTGGCACGCAATGACATCCAGGTCGAACTGATGCCGGACGCACCTTCCGCGTGGTTCATTGAGCGCGATGGCGAGACCCACGTCCGGCAGCTCCACCGGCAGTATGTCGGCAAGACCCTCAACGGCCGCACCCCCGGCATGGGCCTCGACACTTCGTACTACACGATGATCCGCCGTGGCCGCGTCGAGTCGCGCGACACCGCAACCGGCCGCCTAATCTGCGTGGCCGCGGAGGGCTTCAACTGGTACCGGGGAACGCGTCCCTCCCCGGATGGCACCGAGACCATCGCCTTCGGCCGGCGGGGGACCGGATTCACCGTCGAGAAGTCCAGCCGCGCCACGAGCGAGGTCACCGCGACCTACCAATGGGAGGACGAGCCGCACGACTTCTCCGGAAGTCCCGATGCGCGGAGGCTCTTCCTGATTCCGAGCGACCGCAAATGCCTGCAACTGTGGTCGCTGGACGATGGCACCAAGGTGGGGGAGTTTCCAGCGCCAAGTGGGCACGCATTCATAACTGCTGCGTTCTCTCCCGATTCCACCCAACTCGCCGTTGTGACCGACAGGGGGACGGCAACGATCCTCGATGGAACGACCGCCGGGGCGGTGATGCCCTGCACACCTGCGCCGGCGAAGGTCCGCCGCCTCGCCTGGGCGCCCGACGGCAGCGTCGTGGCGGCCTCGCTCGAGGACGGGGGAATCGTGTGCTGGGATTCCCGGACCGGTCGGATTTCACAAAGCATGAGGATGCCGACCCACCCCGCCTACATGCTTTGGTTCTCGCCGGACGGCAAACTGCTGCTGGCGCAGCCGGAGATGGGTGCTGGCGTCCTCTGGGACTGGCGTGAGGAGCAACAACGGGCCGTCCTGGGGCTCGCGGGGTTCCTTGTGGACAACGTGCGGTTCCTGCCGGGCGGAGATCGTTTGGTCGCGTGGGCGGGGGGGGAGTGCCGCGTTTGGGACACGCGCTCTGGACGCGAGGTTTTCTCCACCGACCGCGACTTCGGCACCATAAGCGCCGATGGCCGTCGGGTTGTGCTCCGCGAGGCTGACGCGCGGTGGACCATCGTCGAAGTGATACCGTGGAAGACCGCCGACCTGCCTGGTAATGAAGGCATGCCCTGGCGGGAGCGCGTCGCCCTTTGGGTCCGCGAACGCCACCGCAAGTGGTATGTCAACGCACCCGCTGACCGCATTCCCGAGGCCATGGAACTCCTGCGCGTGGAAGGGTGGCGCAGGATCGACGACCCCCGCGATAGGATACCCTCCTTCCTCGCAGACGCATGCAGCGACGTCACGCAGCGTGGCGGCTCCGTCGAAGCGCAGAAACTACTCCTGAACACCCTGGCCAGGCTGTGGGGTAGCCGTCCGCGGAATGCCGCCTTCCCGGACACGATCCACATGCTCCCATCGATGGCGACCTTCCTTCGGGAGTGCCCCACGGCGGCGGAAGAACCTGCTGCCCACATGTTTGTTGGGGAGGCTGCTCGGCGACTTGCTGAAGTGAGCAGACGCGGCTCCGCACGGCCGGTGGAGGACGGCGACCTCGTCCGCCTCGAGGCTGGAATCCTCACCGCGCGGATCCTCAACAACCGCGGGGACGCGGAGGCCGCGCTCACCCTCGCACGCAGGGATGCCGCCATGCGCATGGTCTTTCGCCGTGACACGAGGCCTGCCCGGGAACTCCTGCAAAGCCTCGAGGGCTCGATGCCCGAACCGCCAAGCCCGGACATGATCGTGCCCGCCACATTGGTGCCCGCGCTCGTCGCCGGGCGCCTGGGAGACCAACCGACCGAGGCGGCCCGAAACGAGGCGTGGCGGCTCTGGCACGAAGCCCTCGCCGACTACCTTGAGGCCGAATCCCCCGGTGTGGACTGGACCGCCTTGGAGCAGGCGGCCCGCGCCCATCCATCCCTGGGGGAGCCCCTGGACTCAGCCTCCTCATTTGCGAGTGTCTTCCCGGACCTCGAGGCGCAACTCCAGCGGTGCCTTTTCGATGGCATGACCCTCGCCGAGAGGCAGGAGGCGCTCGGCAGGCAGTTCGACGAACTCTACGCGGCCAGGGTCAGGTAGCGTCCCCAGCCCGCAGGGCCCGGGCGTCATGCCGCTTGCCCGAGACGGACGCGCGATCACCACTTCCATCCATGAACTCGATCACTTGTGGTTGCGGGGCGGCATACCAGCTAACCCCGCAGTACTATGGCGCGCAGTTCCCCTGCACGGCGTGTGGCCGAATCGTGACCGTTCCCGTGCCCTCCGCCCCCGGCCAGCTCGACGGCCTGCCGCGGCTCGCCATCAAGCAGAAGAAGCTCGCCATCAACGCATCGTACTACATACGCGACGAGGCGGGACGCCTTGTGCTGTTCGCCTTCCGCCCCATCCAGTTCCTCAGGCAGATGGCCGTGCTGGCAGTCGTGTTCGTCGGGCTCCTTGCAAGCCTCGCGCTCGCTTTCATCGCGGCGGACCTGCTCAAGTCCGCGCTCGGCGACGGCGGCATCGTCGTCGGGATGGCGGTCTTCGCCATCGGGTTCGTTGTCTCCATCGTCCTGGCGGTGTTCATTTCGCCCCTGAGGCACATCACATTCTACGAGGATGAATCCCGTTCGCGCCCCGTGTTTGAGGTGCTCCAGCTCGAGCGTTTCCAGTTTCCGTTCGCAAACTACACGGTGCGCGGCATGGATGGGACCGTGCTTGGGCACCTGCGCCAGCACGTTTTGTGGGGGATGATTCGCAGGCGTTGGGAAATGTACGCGCCGGGGGGAGCACTCTTCGGCGTCGCGCGCGAGGATTCGCCCCTGATGGCCATCGCGCGTCGCCTGTTCGGGCCGATGTACGGACTGCTTCGGCTGAACTTCATCTTCGTGAAGGGCGATGGCGACGACCACCACGTCTTTGCGACCTTCAACCGCGAGTTCACCCTCTTCGACTCGTACGTCCTGGACATGACGCCGGACCCGTACTTTGCGTGCGACCGGCGACTCGTCGTGGCGCAGGCGATCCTGCTCGACACGGGGGAGCGGCGGTAGCCTACCCCTTCGCCCTCGCCTCGTACCCGGCGGCGAGAGCGTCCTCGCCCCGCGCGCGGTGGAGCAGCGCGAGCTCCTCGAAGACATAAGTGTCCGAGTCCCCGGCGGCTTCCCACTCGCGCTCGAGCCGTTCCTGGATCGCGAGCGCCTCGTCGATCCTGCCCAGCAGCCGCAGCGTCTTCGCGATCATCCAGTGCGCAATTCGGATCGTGACGGGATTCCCCTGCGCCTCGCGCAGCGCGAGCGCACGCTGGAACTCCGCCAGGGCCTCCTCGTTGCGGCCCATCTCCCAGTAGGCGCACCCGAGGTTGTTGCGCAGCGGGGCCTCCCACCTCTTCGCGGACGGCTGTGTCGTGGCCTCCACCAGCGCGAGCGCGGCCCGGTTCCACCGAAGCTGGTCCTCCGGCGCCGTGTCCACCATCACCATCATGTGGATGACATCGATGGCCAGATCGTCGAGCCCCACGGTCTTAGCCGTCTCCAGCGCCCTCATGTAGCACGCACGACCCGCTTCCTTTGCGGCGTCGGTCTGCGTCTCCTTCGGGTGAGCGGGGGAGGCGTGGGTGCGGCCAAGCTCCAGCGCGTGTCGGACGCGAGGTTCGGCTCCCGCTCCCGCCAGGAGCGGCTCGACCTCCGCGAGGATGGCGCGCGCGCGTTCAAAGTCGCCGCGAAGACCCCATGTCCGCGCGATCTGCGTGCGCAGGATCAGCGCGTCGTCGCCCGCGGCTGTCGCGAGCGCAGCGGTGAAGCGCTCCTCGCTCAACGCAGGATTGCGGAAGTCCCACATCGAAGACAGGTCCAGGGGCATGGGGGCGGTTCCTTTGGGCGAATTGTGGACCCTAGAATACGCTGCCGGCGTGAAGGCTCAAGCCCCCTGTCGAGCGATCACTCGGTCACGGGATGCAGCGATGCACCCTCGATGTTCAGCCCGGGCCCGAAGGCCAGCATGCGGATCGGCCCCCGTGCGGGCGGCAACACCTCGCCAAGGATGAACATCATCGTTGCGGAGGACATGTTGCCGCAGCGATGCAGAATGTCTTTGCTGGCCGCGGTCGCGCCCTTCGGCAGGCCAAGCGATCGGGCGGCCGAGTCGAGGATGCGCGGCCCGCCCGGGTGGATGGCCCAGGATGCGCCGGCGTCCCCGGTGCTCCAGCCCCAATCCGCCACAAGTCTGGAGATCGTGCGCCCCACGGCGTCCGGGACGGCCGCATCCAGCGTCATGCGGAATCCGTGGTCCCCTGCACGCCAGGTCATCAGCTCCGAGGTGCCCGGAACAATGTGCGAGTGAACCTCCCCCAGGGAGAATCGGCCCGTGTGTGCGGCCTCGGAGTCGGCTCCGGCCACAATGCAGGCACCGGCCCCATCCGAGAACAGCGCGTTCGGAAGGACGTCGTCCCTGTCCGTCCCGTACTGGTAGTGCAGGGTGCAAAGTTCCACCATGACGCAGAGCACAACGGCGCGCGGATCCGCGAGGCACAGCGCGCGGGCCACACCAAGCGCATTCATCGCACCGTGGCAGCCCATGAAGCCGATGTGCGTGCGACGCGTTGCGGCGGGGAGGCACAGCGCACCGATCAAGTGATGGTCGATCCCCGGCGACATGAACCCCG
This sequence comes from uncultured Candidatus Sumerlaeota bacterium, assembly GCA_964618855.1. GTDB lineage: Bacteria > Sumerlaeota > Sumerlaeia > SLMS01 > JANRJK01 > CAZUCD01. The sequence continues at coordinate 6,657 of CAZUCD010000091.1, read as the reverse complement.
TGCAGCTCACCGTGACCAGGTGCGTGATCGAGGTAGCCGGTACTTCTCCGCGGACCAGGGCATCTCGCGCTGCCGCGAGCGCGAGGCCTGGCGCCTCCCGTTCATAGGCCAGCATGCGAGCCTGAGTTCCCGGCCCGCCGGGCACTCGATCCTCCGTGTAGAATGGCATGTCCCCGGCGCGTGTTGCGAGGACGCTGTGCCTTCGCAGGATGCCCGAGCGCCGCACGGCCGCGCGGATGAGGGTCTCCTCGCGCGGCGCGCGAGCGCACAGGCGCACCGCGAGGTCGGCATACTCCTCCGCTGTGAGCGAACCGGCATGCAGTGCAAGACCCGGACCGATGAAGCGGGGCCACAGCTTCGGGTTCACGCCGCGCCACCTGATGAAACCGCGGTGCCGTGGACGCGACCCACCATCAAGCTGCCGAGCGGCGGGAAGAACTCCGCGAGGCGCAGCAGCGTTCCCGCGGCGAGTGGGAAACGTGCCGCAGTGCCTGCAAGGCGGGCCATGCGGCGTGATGCCGCACGACCCCGCCAGTGCGCCTCCCACGCCGGCACGATGGAAGGCTTCCAACCGCCCCCAAGCAGCTCCGCCGCATGCGCGGCATCCTCGATGGCCCAGGCCATGCCGTCGCCCGTGATGGGCTCCACATAGCCGGCGGCATCGCCAAGAAGCAGCAGGCGGTCCGCAGCCGGATGTTTCACGTCGCGCATGAGTCCCGGGCGAGTCACCACCCAGTCGCCGGAATCGCCTGACGGGATCCCGGTCGTCCCGAGGCCTGCGCTGCGCAGCAGCCCCCAAGCGCATTCCGCAGGGTGCGCGCCATCGAGCCGGTCCACTCGCACCGCGGCGGCGACGCTCCAGAAGCCCTCTCCGACATGCGCGACGCCGCAATAGCCCGACGCTCCGAGCGCCATGAGAATCCGGTCTTCCGGGGCGGCAAAACCCACCGGCAGGGGCGTGACCAGGGACGTTCCGATGAGGCTGCGCACCCGGGGGGAGGGCGGAAGCGAGAGCCCGGCAGCGGCTGCGAGCACGCTTCCGAGCCCGTCGCACGCGAGCACGACCTCCGCCCGTATCGCCGCGTGAGAGGCACTCCCGTCGTAGGCGCGAACGACCCGATAATCGTCTTCGATCCCTGACGAAAGACAGCGCGCAGAGGGGACGAATGCCGCGCCCCGGTCGACCGCCCAGCGGACCAACCCCGCATCCAGTTCCGACCGCGAAACTGCGCACGCGTCTGCTCCGGCCTCGAAGTCAAGCCGCGCAACTCCGGCGGGGGAGCGCCACTCGACGCCCAACAGCGCATTCGGCCTGAGTTCCCCAAGCACCCCTGCCAGGCCAAGGCGCCGCAGAGCAGCAACCGCGCGCGGATTGAGTGTCCCTCCGCACGCCTTGGGTCGGGGAGAACTCGCGCGGTCCAACAGGAGCACGCGACGACCCATCCCCGCCAGCGAGCCTGCGAGCCCAGCGCCAGCGACTCCGGCTCCCACGATCACGGCATCCCAATCCTCCCGCGATGCCTCTGCGAGCGTGTGTGTGCCCGGTTGTCGGGCCGTCAGGTTGGGGACTCTTGTTGGCATGGGTCTGAGTCGCGAGGCTTGCACGGCCCCGCGACGAGGACAAGCCGTGCCGGATGCGCGCGCCGCACCCGCGGCCGGGCGAGTCCGGCGGACCGCGCCATGGCGAGTAGTTCACCCGCGGTCCAGGCCGCCTCCACCGACCTTGCGCTGTCGAAGTGCACGACGGGCGACCGCGTCACGATGCGGGCACCCGCCCAGACGAGCAGCCACGACGCGCGCGATCGCTCGATGTCGCACACCAGCACGAGCCGCCTTGCAGCCCTGCCCAGCCTCTCAAGGAGCCGCACCGCCACGTCGGTCTCGAGGTGATGAAGGAAGAGGGAGCAGAGGACCACGTCCGCCCGCGGCAAGGGGCGCGCGGCGTCGAGGACGTCGCATGCCTGGAACCGGAGCCCGCGTGTCGCGCCGTGCCGTGCCCTCTCGACGGCGCGGGGGCTAAGGTCGAGTCCGAGCCCCTGGACCCGCCCACCGCCGCGCCGCACGAGTCCACGCAGGACGTCCCCGCTCCCGCACGCCGCATCCAGCACGGTCAGTGAACCGGGGGTGCGCGCCAACTCCCGCGCGACGTGGGGCCACAGCATCCCCACGGCATTCCCGATGAGATTGAGGCGCGCCAATCCGGCGAGTGCCTCCGCGTGGAGCCGACCATCCAGCGCGGGGTCGTCCATCAGCTCCGGCGTCCTCGCGCGGCGGACAAGGGAAGGGAAAAGAAAAGTGGGTCTCAGGGACGGAACACCCCCGAGACCCACTCGCACGGGCACTGAGCCCATGCCATCCTGCCGATTACTCCATGAACTCGATCAGTTCCCGGCGCCTGCTCGGGTGGCGGAGTTTGTTGAGCGCCTTCGTTTCGATCTGTCGCACACGCTCGCGCGTGACGTTGAAGATCGTGCCGACCTCCTCGAGCGTGCGGGGGAAGTCGCTCGATCCGATGCCGAATCGCAGTCGGAGCACCTTCTGCTCGCGCTCCGTCAGCGTGTTGAGCACCTTCTCGATCTTCTCCTGCATCAGCTTGTAGGCGGTCGCGGTGACCGGGCTGGGCGCGTCCTCGTCCGGAATGAAGTCCCCGAAGTGCGAATCGCCGTCCTCGCCGATGGGCGTCTCGAGGGAGATGGGCTGCTGCGCGATCTTGAAAACGCGGCGGATCTTCTCGACCGGCATGCCCATCTTCTCGGCGATCTCGTCCGGGGTCGGTTCGCGGCCCAGCTCCTGCACGAGGTAGCGCTGCACGCGCGAGAGCTTGTTGATCGTCTCGATCATGTGGACGGGGATGCGGATTGTGCGCGCCTGGTCCGCGATGGCGCGCGTGACGGCCTGGCGGATCCACCACGTGGCGTACGTGGAGAACTTGTAGCCGCGCTGGTACTCGAACTTGTCGACTGCGCGCATCAGGCCGATGTTCCCCTCCTGGATGAGGTCGAGGAACTGGAGCCCGCGGTTGGTGTACTTCTTCGCGATGGAGACGACGAGGCGGAGGTTGGCCTCGACGACCTTCATCTTCGCGTCGTGGGCGATCTTCTCGCCCTCCTCGATGCGCTTCACGATGGTCTTGAGGTCGGCGTAGCTGTTGCCGGCCTCCTTCTCGAGGCGCTTGATGTTGCGCTGGGCCATGCGGACGCGCTTGTCGAACTTGATGAACTCGTCGAGCGTGCGATGCGAGTCGCGGAAGAGCTTCTTCGCCTCGGGGGAGTTCTTGCGCGTCTTGCGGACGATGCGGCGCAGGTCCTCCTCGTCGGCGACGGCGCGGTGGGGCTCCCCCGTCGGCGTCGTCATGGCGCTGAGGAGCGTCCTGCGGATGTCGCCCTGCGCACGGTCGATCTGGTGGTAGATGTCCTTCACGCGCCCGGCGATCTGCTCGACAATCGAGAAGTTCAGGTCGATCTTGCGCAGCGCGTCGTAAATCTCCTCGCGCTGCTTCTCGACCTTCGCGCGCACGGGCGCGCGCTCGCCCTCCGGCACCGTCGGGTCGTCGAGCAGGTCGAGCTGCGAGGCGATCTCCTCGTAGTTCGCCAGCACGAGCTTGAGGTTGTCGAGGATGTGCTTGATCATGCGCGCACGCTCCTCCGGGTCCGACTCGTCCACGTTCGCGCGCAGGACCTCGTTCAGGTTGAACTGGCCCGTTTCGATCCGCGAGTAGATGCGGTTGAGCTCCCCGGCGGTCACGGTGGCGCGGCTGATCGCAGCCATGATCTCGTGGCGGCCCTTCTCGATCTGCTTGGCGAGGTAGACTTCCTCCTCGCGCGTCAGCAGCGGGACCTTGCCCATCTCCATCAGGTAGAGGCGGACCGGATCGTCGATGCGCGAGGTGTCGAGCGGCTGCGTGAGGAGGCTGCGGCGCAGCTCCGCGCTCTCGGCCTCCTCGTTGTCGTCGGCAATGACCTCCCCCGCGGCGACCGGCGCCTTCGGGACGGGCGGCGCGGCCTTGGTGGCTGGCGCAGGCTTGCCCTTCTTCGCCCCCTTTGCGTCCTTCTTCCCCGCCTTCGCCGACTTCGAATCCTCCTCCTCGTCCTCGGCAAAGTCCCTCACCGCGATCTTCAGCCCTTCGAGCTGCGAGAACAGCGTCTCCATGTCCTCCGTGGAGAAGTCCTCGGGGAGCATGCGGTTGATTTCGTCATAGGTGACATGCCCGCGGTTCTTGCCCTCGGCGATGAGGGCATCCAGCTCGGCGCTGAACTTCGGGGCGGCATTCTTCTTCATGGTGCAGTCTCGGGCCTTTCGTATGTGGTTGGAGGTGTCCGCCGAACCGCAGTCTCCGGACTCGGCGGCGGACAATTCTCTTGGTTTCAGTGATTGACGTCGTTGCTGGAATCGCAAAAATTGGGCTGCTGAAGGGCGTATTTCCCCCTCATGAAATCAAGAGGGTGTTTTTCGACCCCCCGCCTGTCAACCCCGTTCTTTATGCCGTTCGGGGGGGAGGCGGCCCGTTCGCGCTCGACCCCGCGGCCTCCCGCGGGGAACTTGGCCCATCCCCATCTGCATCCCCTGGAGCCATTCCTCCATGAGCCACAGCCCCGCCGCGCCGGGCGTCCTCGCAGCATCCGATCCCGAGGTGCATGCCGCCATCCACGCCGAGGAGCGCCGCCAACTCGACACGCTCGAGATGATCGCCTCGGAGAACTTCTCCAGCCGGGCAGTGCGCGAGGCATCGGGGAGTGTGCTCGCGCACAAGTACGCCGAGGGCTATCCCGGCAAGCGCTACTACCATGGATGCGAGCCAAGCGACCGCGCCGAATCGCTCGCCATCGAGAGGGCCAAGCGCATTTTTGGTGCCGAGTACGCAAACGTCCAGCCCCACAGCGGCTCGACGGCGAACCAGGCCGTGTTCTTCGCGTTCCTGAAGCCCGGCGACACCGTCCTGTCGCTGTCGCTCGCGCACGGCGGGCACCTCTCGCACGGCCACAAGGTCAACATGGCCGGGCAATTCTTCAACATCGTGAACTACTCGGTGCGGAAGGACACGGAACTGATCGACTACGACGAGGCCGCGCGCCTGGCCCGCGAGCACAAGCCCAAGCTCGTAATCACGGGAGGATCAGCCTACTCGAGGCTGATTGACTTTGCGAAGTTCAGGGAGATTGCGTCGGAGGTCGGCGCGATCCTGCTCACGGACATGGCGCACTTCGCAGGGCTGGTCGCGGGGCGTGCCATCCCCTCCCCGGTTCCGCATTGCGACGTCGTCTCCACCACGACGCACAAGACGCTTCGCGGACCACGCGGGGGGCTGATTCTCTCGCGGGAGATTCATGGTCCCGCGTTGGCCAAGGCTGTCTTCCCCGGTCTGCAGGGAGGACCCATGATGATGACCATCGCCGCCAAGGCCGTGGCTTTCGGGGAGGCTCTCCGCCCGGCGTTCTCCGACTACTCGAGGCAAACGATCGCAAACGCCCAGACAATTGCGGAGGTCGTCACCTCAAGGGGCCTGCGCTGCGTCTCCGGGGGGACCGACACGCACCTGGTCCTCGTGGACCTGACGAACTTCGGCGTCACGGGGAAGGCCGCCAGCGACGCCCTCGAGCACGCGGGCATCACCGTGAACATGAACATGATCCCCTACGACACCCGCAAGCCGGTCGAGACCAGTGGCATCCGAATCGGTTCACCGGCGCTGACCAGCCGGGGGATGAAGGAACCCGAGATGAGGACCATCGCCAACTGGATCGCCGACGTGGTGAAGGACCCGGGCAACGCCGCGACCATTTCCCGCATCCGCGGAGCCGTGGGGGAACTCGCGAAGGGGTTCCCGCTCAGGTCCGACGAGTGATGGGATTGGTGGATGCACGAACCAAGTCCGTTCGCCCGGGGAGCCCACAGTGATTCTCGGCTTGACCGGCTCGGTCGGGAGCGGCAAATCCCTCGTCTCGTCGATCCTAAGGGACCTCGGGGCGCAGGTCATATGCGCCGATGAACTCGCCAGGGAAGTCGTGGCGAAGGGGTCCCCAGCCCTCCAGGAAATCCATCGGGAGTTCGGTCCGGGCGTGCTGCTCCCGGATGGTTCGCTCGACCGACGTGCCCTCGCCGCGAGGGTCTTCGCGGACGCCAAGGCGCGCCGAACGCTGGAGGAAATCGTCCACCCACGAGTCCGCGCCCGCGAACTGGAACTCCTCGCGCAACATGCCGGTGAACCCATCATCGTTCTGGATATCCCACTGCTCTTTGAGACAGGTGCCGAAGAGCTTTGCGATGCCGTTGCCGTGGTGGTCGTTGACGAGGATACCCGGCGAGCACGTCTCACGAGTAACCGGGGCATGAGCCCGGCGGAGATCGAATCCCGTCTCGCCGCGCAGATGCCCCAGGCGGAGAAGGCACGTCGGGCGGACCATCTCATCGACAATTCAGGCAGTCGCGAACAGACCAGGGCCCAAGTCGCCGCATTGTTCCGCAGCCTCACTGCCCAGAAATAGAAACCAAACGCTCAGCATTCTTCCTCTTCGTGTTACACTTCATTCCTTCAAGGATCACTTCATGACCGGACAGGGTCTCGCCGGTGCAGGCCGCCGTCTCGATACCGGCGGCTTTCAAGGCACGCGCCGCCTCCAACGCCGCGCCACGCAGCCGGTCCGCGTCGCCCACGGCATA